>CAZYYQ010000001.1:0-14413 GCA_964651275.1 uncultured Hyphomicrobiaceae bacterium
ACGATCCGTAAGGGCGGCATCATCATCGTCGTCGATGACGAGGACCGTGAGAACGAGGGCGACTTCGTCTGCGCTGCCGAGACGATCACGCCTGAGAAGGTCAACTTCATGCTCAACGGGCGCGGCCTGTTGTGCGTCACGGTCACGGAAGAAGCCGCGCGTCGGCTGGACCTTGCCCCCGCGGCGAAATCCAGCACGGCGCTGCAGAATACCGCCTTCACCGTCTCGGTCGATCACGCTTCGACCACCACGGGCATCTCGGCGGCCGAGCGCGCAGCCACGCTCGCCGCCCTTGCCGACCCAGCAGCGCGCCCGGAGGATTTCGCGCGGCCCGGTCATGTCTTTCCGATCGTAGGGCGCGAGGGCGGTGTGCTGATGCGCGCCGGGCATACCGAAGCCTCCATCGACCTGGCGCGGCTGGCCGGTCTCGAACCGGCGGGCGTCCTGATCGAGATCCTCAATGAAGACGGCACAATGGCCCGGCGCGACGATCTCACGGAGCTGGCCGCGCAACACTGCATGCCGATGATCACGATCGCCGATCTGATCCGCTATCGCTATCGCCACGAGCAGATCGTCCGGCGCACGGCGGAGGCCGCCCTGCCGACCCGTTTCGGAGATTTCCGCCTGATCGGCTACGATGTGGCGCACAGCGACGAGCAGCCCGTTGCGTTAGTGATGGGAGATCTCGATCGCGCCAAAGCGCCGCTGGTGCGCGTGCATGCCGCCTCGCTGACTGGTGATGTGATCGACAATCTGCGTCTCGACGGCGGCACCCTCCTTCACCAGTCCATGGCGCGGATCGGCGAGGAGGGCGTCGGCGCGATCGTGTACCTGCCGCAGGATGCGCGCGATGTCGGCCTGATGGAGCAGATCAGGGGATATCAGCGCCGGGCTCGTGATACGGAACATCGCGAAAGCGAACGCGGCGCCACACGTGAAACCGACGCACGTGATTACGGGCTAGGCATCCAGATCCTCAAAGATCTGGGCCTGTCGAAGATCCGCGTGCTAACCAATTCCCCGAAGCCCACGGATGCGTTCATTTTCGGCGGCTTCAATCTGGAGGTCGTGGATCAGGTGCCGATCACGAGGTCAGGTAACGGCCAGGAACCATCGCATCCGTCCGAAACCAACAGCGAAGACACCCCGCGGCTGGTGTTCAGCAAGAAGCCCTAAATTTATGATATTAAATACAATTTTTGATCTCAAGACAGGCTGGCGTATTGTCCCTTGAAATAGACGAGCGGAGCGGCTTCGTCGTCGTAACACACGCCGTGAACAAGTTCGCCGACCACGATCTTGTGATCGCCTCCGGGATAAACCTCTTCCACACGGCACTCTAGCGCGGCCAGCGCGCCATCCAGCACCGGCACCCCGAGCCGACCGTCATGCACAGCCACGTCCTGGAACTTGTCGGCGCGGCGATAGGCAAACCGCTGTGACAGGTCTGTCTGTGCGCTCGTCAGCACATTTATGCAGAAGATGCCGCTTTCGCGCATGGCGGCCAGTGTATCGGAATCATTTGTCAGGCAGATGAGCAGCAACGGCGGCTCCAGTGAAACAGACGTCACGCTGTTCATTGTCACGCCATAAGCCGCGCCAGACGCGGTTCGAGTCGTCACGACCGAGACTCCCGTCGGCCAACACCCGCACAGTGCACGGAATTCATCCGCACCGACACTGAACGTTTCCACGCCAGTCTTGTCTCTTCGCCAGAATGTCATGCGGCTATCCCTTGTCTCGCGGGCCGAAGATGGCGGACCCGACGCGCACCCATGTCGCGCCGAATTCCACCGCCGTCTCATAATCCGCGCTCATACCCATGCTCAGGCGCTCCAGCCCACATTCGACCGCAAGCTTCGCCAGCAAGGCGAAATGCACGGCCGGCTCCTCGTCCACCGGCGGGATACACATCAGCCCCTCGATGTCGAGTCCGAGATCATCGCGGCAATAGCCAACGAAAGCCGCCGCCTCCGCCGGGGCCACGCCCGCCTTGTTCGGTTCTTCGCCGGTGTTCACCTGCACCAACAGGCGCGGCCGCCGGCCAAGTGCCGCCATTTCACGTGAAACAACCTGAGCGATCTTCCGCCGGTCAATCGTCTGAATCACATCGAAGACGGTTACGGCCTCACGCGCCTTGTTGGATTGCAGTGGCCCGATCAGATGCAGTTCGACGTCGGGAAAACGCTCCTTCAGCGCCGGCCATTTGCCCTGCGTCTCCTGCACGCGGTTCTCGCCGAAAGTTCGCTGGCCCGCCTCGATGACGGGCAGGATCATCTCCTCGCCGAAAGTCTTGGATACCGCGACCAGGTGGACGTCCGCCGGATCTCGTCCCGCGCCGCGTGCCGCCGCTTCGATCGATGCGCGCACAGCGCCAAGGCGTTCCGCCGCCGATTTCGCAACCTGGGCCATGTCCCGATGGTCTGTCACCACCACCCTCCTCGACGTGATTGACGGATCATCACATGACCAGACCTCATCCGCCATTGCAACGGCATCCCGGTCACGCCGGTCACGAATAAATCGGTCGAATGCGGCGGTCACGCCTTGACCAGCCAGCCGCTTTTGCCGTCATATCCGCTGACATTGGCGGGTGAACGCCAATCCGCCCGCGCCGAGTTCCAAAGCAGTCCGTGAATCGAACCAAATGGCCAGCGAAAGATACAACGCACCCGAACGGGAAAAACACTGGCGTCAGGTCTGGCGCGAGCAGAATGTGTTCAGCACGCCGGAGCCTTCAGGACGTCCCGAATATTACGTGCTTGAGATGTTCCCTTATCCGTCCGGGCGCATCCATGTCGGCCACACCCGAAACTACACGATGGGAGACGTGGTCGCGCGCTACAAGCGCGCGAAGGGTTGCGACGTACTTCATCCAATGGGATGGGACGCCTTCGGGATGCCCGCGGAGAACGCCGCGATGGCCAAGGGCGTGCACCCCAAGGACTGGACCTACGACAATATCGCGACCATGCGGGCGCAGCTTCAGGAGATGGGCTTTGCGCTGGACTGGGACCGCGAGTTCGCGACCTGCGACCCGGAATATTACGCGCAGCAGCAGAAGCTGTTTCTGGATTTCCTGAAGCACGACCTCGTCTATCGACGCATGGCACGGGTGAACTGGGACCCGGTGGACCAGACGGTGCTGGCGAACGAGCAGGTCATCGACGGCAAGGGCTGGCGCTCCGGCGCGGTGGTGGAACAGCGCGAATTGCCACAATGGTTCTTCCGCATCACGCGCTATGCGGACGAATTGCTGGAGGGTCTGGACACCCTGGACAGATGGCCGGAAAAGGTCCGGCTGATGCAGAAAAACTGGATCGGGAAGTCAGAAGGGTGTCTCATCAAGTTCAAATTGTCCGGCGATCGTCCTGCCGACGCGCCCGACACTCTGGATGTGTTCACCACCCGGCACGACACGATCTTTGGCGCGAGCTTCTGCGCCATTGCGCCGAACCACCCGCTCGCGCAGAGCCTCGCCGTGCACGACCACGGCCTGTGCGCCTTCATCGCCGACTGCCAGAAAATGGGCACCAGCGAGGAAGCCATCGAGCGCGCCGAGAAGAAGGGCTATGATACGGGTCTGAAAGCCATCCATCCGTTCAAGCGGAATTCGCGGTTGCGCGTGTTCGTCGCCAACTTCGTGCTGATGGAGTACGGGACCGGCGCGATTTTCGGCTGCCCGGCGCACGACCAGCGCGACCTGGACTTCGCGCGCAAGTACAAGCTGAAGGTCAAGCCGGTGGTCATCCCGGAGGGCGCAGACCCGGAAAGCTTCAAGATCGGCTCCGAGGCGTACACCGGCCCTGGCCGCATCTACAATTCGGTGTTTCTCGACGGCCTGACGATAGAAGAGGCGAAGGAGAATATCGCCGAACTGGTCGAGGAGCGCAACATCGGCGAGCGGCAGGTGAAATTCCGCCTGCGCGACTGGGGCGTCTCGCGCCAACGCTACTGGGGCTGTCCGATCCCGATGGTGCATTGTCCGGATTGCGGCCTGGTGCCTGAGCGCGAAGAGAACCTGCCGGTTCTGTTGCCCAAAGACGTCTCATTCGAGAAGCCTGGTAACCCGCTTTCGCATCATCCGACATGGAAGCATGTGAAATGCCCGGAATGCGGCGGCGATGCCGAGCGCGAGACGGATACGTTGGATACCTTCGTCGACTCGTCCTGGTACTTCGCGCGGTTCTGCTCGCCGCGCGCCGATACTCCGGTCGAGCGCGACGCCGCTGATCGTTGGCTACCGGTCGACCAGTATATCGGCGGCGTCGAGCACGCTATCCTGCATCTGCTTTATGCGCGGTTCTTTACGCGGGCGATGCGCGATATGGGATATCTCGGACTTGATGAGCCGTTCGCCGGCCTGTTCACCCAGGGCATGGTGGTCCACGAAACCTACAAGAACGCCGTGGGGGAATGGCTCAGCCCGGACGATGTGCGCATGGAAGATGGCCACGCTGTCGAGATCGAGGGCGGCGGACCGGTGACAGTCGGGCCCGCCGAGAAGATGTCGAAGTCGAAGCGCAACACCGTCGACCCGACAGATATCGTCGAACGTTTCGGCGCCGACACGGCGCGCTGGTTCATGCTGTCGGACAGCCCCCCGGAACGCGACGTGCAGTGGACCGATGCCGGCGTGGAAGGCGCATGGCGCTTCATCCAGCGGCTGTTCCGGCTGGTCAATGAAGCCACTGATGGTCTGCCGGAACCGGGCACGCCCGCGCCGGACCGCTTCACGGAAGAAGCGCAGGACTTGCGCCGGGCATCGCACCGCGCGCTGGCAGCCGTCTCCGCCGACCTCGACGCGCTCCGGTTCAATCGCGCAATCGCCCAGATCCATGAATTCGCGAACAGGATCGGCACGGCGCAACAGAATGACTGGCGGTCAGCAGCGGACATGGCATGGGCCATGCGCGAGGCGCTCGAATTCATTGTGCAACTCGCCGGACCGTTCATTCCGCATGTGGGCGAAGATGCCTGGGCGCGACTCGGCTACAACACCCTGTTGACAAACGAATCCTGGCCAGTGGCAGATTCGGCGTTGCTGATTGACGATGCTGTGACCATTGCCGTACAGGTGAATGGCAAGCGCCGGGCTGAATTGAAGATTTCGCGTCATGCCGCCGAGGAAGAAGTGGAGCGCGCTGCACTTAAGCTTGAAGGCGTGACGCGAGCGCTGGGCGAAAAGCCGGTCAAGCGGGTCATCGTCGTGCCGCATCGGATTGTCAACGTGGTGGCCTGAGGTGCCGAGGACGTGAGGGACTTACCCTGAAGGGTCCTTACGCCCACGGCGCAAAACATCGGAGCAAGCATGACACAGGCCATCCGCCGTTCTGCAACCAAGCTGGTCGCCGTGACGATCCTCATCGCCCCGTTGCTGGCGGCGTGCGGTTTCCAGCCGCTGTACGGCACGGGCCCCAGCGGCGTTCAGCTCGATGATGTCATGCGGACCGTTTCGATTGCTCCGATCCCCGGCCGGGTTGGGCAACGGGTTCGCAACGAGTTGATCTTCAGCACCACCGGAGGCGGCCACGCCGATGCTGCGGAATACCGGCTCGAAATCGCGATCAAGGAGTCCGTCAAGGACGTGTTCGTCGCCCGTACTGGTGAGTCGGAGGGGCGTGCTTATCGGCTCATCGCGTCGTTCAAGCTCGTCCGTATTACGGATGACAAGGAACTGATGGCAGGCCAGAGCGTTGGACGCGCCGCTTACGACAACCTTGACTCCACGTTTGCTGATGTGCGGGCTCGGCGCGACGCGGAGAACCGCGCTGCGAAAAGCGTCGCACAGGACATTCAGACGCGGATTGCAATGGCGCTCTCGCGAGAGGTCTAATCAGGGCTGCGCCGCACGCACGACCTCCACACGTCGCATTGCTCTCACGGCACGCAAAGCTCATCTCGAAAACCCGATGACCTCCATTTCCACATCCAGGGTAGCGAGCTATGTGGCGCGACCCGACCCCAAGTCTCAGGCATTTCTTCTCTACGGTACCGACACAGGACTGATTCGAGAGAACGCAGCTGCCTTGGGCAAAAGGCTCGCTATAACCATCGGCGGAACTCCTGAAATTATCAGGCTGACGGAAGACGACCTCGAAAGCGACCCCGACAGGCTGGCGATCGAAGTACAGACCGTTTCGATGTTCTCGCCGCAAAAGATAATTCGCGCCAGGATATCCGGACGATTGGCGACGGATCTGGGACAATTCGACTGGGAAAATGTCCCGGAGAATACATGGGTGGTTATCGAAGCTGGCAACCTGAAGAAAGATACCAAGCTGCGGCGGATCTTTGAAAAGGGTCAGCACCTTTTGGCACTCCCTTGCCACGACAGTGCCGATCCATCCAGCATGGCACAACTCGTGCGGCGTGAATTAACCGACGCAGGCCTTGGCATAGACAAGGACGCCGAGAGTCATCTGGCCAGCCTGCTCGGCGGAGATCCTGGCGTCGCGAAGAGCGAAATTTCCAAGCTTGTGACGTTCGCCGGAGGCAACAAGCACCTGTCGATCGAAGATGTGGAAGCGGTGGTGGGCGATACGTCCCGCGCGACCCTGGACGCCGCTGTAGACGCGATTGTCGGCCGCGACGTTGCCGCAGCTCTTCGGCAACTGGACAAGCTTCAGGCAGAAGGTATACCGGTCGACGTGCTGCTCCATTCGCTTGGTCAGCATCTGCTGCGGTTGATCCGCCTGCGGGCTCGCATAGACGCGGGCGTCAGCGCCGACAACGCTCTACGCAGCATCAGACCACCGGTGCATTTCCGACGCGCTGACAAAATGAAGCTGCAGATCCGGTCATGGGGCCGGGATGATCTCCGTCGCACGTTGGCTCTGGCCGCGCGGGCGCACCGCAAGGCAAGGCTTGAGCCACTACTCGACGAGCAGATCGCCACAGACCTTATCGTTCGGTTTGCCCAAGGTGGGCGCGCCCGGTCGAAGGCCCTCTGACCCGGTCACTCTCGAACGAGGAGAGATCGGATACCTTCAAGCTGTTCGAGCGTCCGGTAACGGATGCGTAACTCGCCGCTCTCTCCGCCTCCAGGCTTCAGGGCCACAGCAAGACCCAACGCATCGGCGAGTTCCTGCTCGAAAGCCCGAGTATCGGGATCCTTGTTCTTCGTCCGTGATGCCCCGCTGTCACCGCCCGATTTCTTGAACTGCGACAGCGCCTCGACCTCACGGACACTAAGGCCTTTTTCCACGATCTGTTTGGCAACCGATTCGGCGTCCTCGCGCCCAATCAGGGCGCGGGCATGACCCGGGCTCAGCCCACCATTGCGAACGAGGGTTTGCACCCCCTCCGGCAATTTCAGCAGGCGCAGCATGTTCGCGAGATGACTGCGGCTTTTGCCGATGATCTGGGAGAGTTCTTCCTGCGTGTGGCCAAAACGGCCAATAAGCTCTTGATAGCCTGCGGCCTCCTCGATTGCGTTCAAGTCGGTGCGCTGGACGTTCTCGATGATGGCGAGTTCAAGCGCTTCCTGGTCCGTAAGTGAGCGGATGACCACGGGGAGTTTGTGCAGGCCAGCGATCTGAGCGGCTCGCCAACGCCGCTCACCCGCCACGATCTCGTAATGCTGGCCGTCCGGCATCGGGCGGACAACGAGCGGCTGCACCAACCCTTTCTCGCGTATCGAATTGGCCAGTTCGTCGAGATCCGACGGGGAAAAGCTCTGGCGCGGGTTGAGCGGTCCCGGCTTGATTCTGTCGACCGGAAGCTGAATCTGGTCGCCTTCAGGCGGTCCGGCACGTCCGCGCGCAGACGGATTGTCGCCGACAAGCGATGCCAACCCCCGTCCCAGACGATTACGCTGTGCCGAAGTGACCTGTTCCGCCATGCTTATCTCCCACGGGCACCAGCGCAATCACACTGGCGCAGCGCTACCGCCCGCCGCTTCCCGGATCGGGCGTGATCAAGCTGCTGAAACCGGCTGCTGCCGGTCAATGATCTCTGCAGCTAACTGAATATACGCCTGACTCCCCGCGCTCTTGTTGTCGTATAGCAAAATTGGCTTGCCGTGCGATGGCGCCTCCGCGACGCGGACATTGCGGGGTATCATCGTTCGGTAGACTTTTTCGCCAAAGAAGGCGCGCACCTCCGAGGCCACTTCATCGGCAAGCTTGGTACGCGGGTCGTGCATAGTGAGCACCACCCCGCGGATCTCAAGGGAGGGATTGAGACTGGAGCGCACGAAATCGATCGTGTCCTTCAGCTGCGAAATCCCTTCAAGCGCGAAAAACTCACACTGCACAGGCACGAGAACCGAGTCAGCCGCGGCCATGGCGTTGATCGTCAGGATGTTGAGCGATGGCGGGCAGTCGATCAAAACATAGCGGATCGGCCTGGACGCGGAGCGTTCATCCTGCGACGCCTTCAGCGACATGATGGCATCGCGCAGGAAATACGCCCTGTTGGGCGCGGAGGAGATCTCCGGCTCAAGTCCCGCGAGATCGCGCGTGGAAGGCGCGAGATAGAGGTTCGGGATATTCGTCTCGACCATTGCCTGTTCCAGAGCGGCAGCGCCTGCGAGAACATCATATGTCGAGACATTGCGCTCGGGCTCGGGCACCCCGAGACCCGTGCTCGCATTGCCCTGAGCATCCAGGTCGATGACAAGCGTCGGCTGATCGACCGCCGCCAGCGCCGTACCCAGATTCACTGCGGTGGTCGTCTTTCCGACGCCGCCCTTCTGGTTGGCAATGGCGATCACGTGAAAATCGCCGCCTGAAGACCGCCTGTTCATCGCGTCCCGTCCCTCGCCCGTCGAGGCGTCCTGATTTCAAGAATTCGGCTACCCGGATCTGTCATGCTTGCATGCGCGTGCAGTTGAAACTGCCAAGTCCGCTTCGCATCGGCCACCTCCTGCTCTGCTCGACGTCCTTTCGGGAACAGTCCCACAGCACCCAAGCGGAAATATGGCTCGGCCAGTTCTAGAAGGCGGCCTAGCGGAGCTACACCTCTTGCCATCACAACATCCGAGCGATTCACTTTACCCCGTGCCGCCATGTCTTCAATCCGGGCATTGTGAATTTCCACAGCCGTTCCGGTTTGACGCGCAACCTCACGCAGAAATGCGCATTTACGCGCATTGCTCTCGACGAGGTGGAAGGTTGTCTCGTGTTTGTCCGCCATGAGCACAGCACAGACGAGACCGGGAAACCCCGCGCCGGTGCCGAAATCGATGCAAGTGCGTGCCGATCCGATCAATGGAACGAGTTGGGCGCTATCGGCGAAATGCCGCGACCACATGGCAGCCAGACTATCCGGCGCGACCAGATTCACCGCCTTTTGCCACTTCGCCAGAAGGTCGGCGTATGTGCGGAGCGGCTCCATCTGTTGCGGGGTGAGGACAAAGGCGCGCTGTAATGCGTCGGGCCCGTCGATACTCAGGGGCGCTTCTGGTGCAGCAGTCATGCCGACCTCTTCCGCGGCCCCTTGCGCAGATGGGCGAGGATACGCATCAGAGCGGCCGGCGTCACGCCATCGATTCGCGCCGCCTGGGCGAGACTGGCCGGGTCGTGAATCTGCAACTTCTGCCTAACTTCGGTCGACAGACCAGAGATGGCTCGGTAATCGAACTCCGCCGGGATCGTGATTTCCTCGTCCTTGCGCAGCGCTGCGATGTCCGCCGCCTGGCGTTCAAGATAGACGCTGTAGCGAGCATCCACGTGGAGCCGGCGCGCGCTCGATGGCTCAACCCGACGCATTTCCGGCCAGATGGCCGCCAGCCGCTCCCACGACATGCCGGGGTAGGCGAGCAACTCGAAACCCGTTCGGCGTCGACCGTCCTGGTTGAGTTCGAGACCGGCGGCACGAGCCTCGGAGGGAGTCAGACTCAGGCTTTGGAGCAAAGCGCGCCCATCTTCGACAGCCGCCATGCGCTGCGCAAAGTGCTGCGCGCGATGAGCACCGACGCATCCGACCGCCTCACCCGTTAGGGTCAACCGCTCATCGGCATTGTCGGCACGCAGACGAAGGCGATACTCGGCGCGCGAGGTGAACATGCGATATGGCTCCGTCACCCCGCGCGTCGTCAGATCGTCGATCATCACGCCAATATAGGCATCCGCGCGGGAGAGGACGAAGTTGCGCGAACCGCCGTCTGCCACGAGCGCAGCATTTATGCCGGCCACCATTCCCTGGCCCGCCGCTTCCTCGTAGCCGGTGGTACCGTTGATCTGGCCGGCGAGAAACAGCCCGCGCAGCCGCTTGACCTCCAGTGTCGGCAGAAGCTCGCGCGGATCAATATAGTCATACTCGATGGCATAGCCAGGGCGAATGATCCTGGCCCGCTCAAGTCCGGGGATCGTCGCGACGAAGGCACGCTGAACGTCTTCAGGCAACGACGTCGAAATGCCGTTGGGGTAGACGGTCTGATCATCCAGACCCTCCGGCTCAAGGAATATCTGATGGCTGTCCCGGTCCGCGAAACGGACGACCTTGTCCTCGATGGACGGGCAGTAGCGCGGTCCGGTCCCGCCGATGCGGCCGCTATACATTGGCGCCTTGTCGAGATTGGCGCCGATGATGTCATGCGCTGCGGGCGTCGTGCCGGTGATGTAACACGGAACCTGCGATGTCGTGATGCGCTCGGTTAGATAGGAGAAAGGTTCGGGCGGATCGTCGCCATGCTGGACCTTCAGCCCGGCCCAGTCGATTGTCGCGCCGTCGAGCCGCGGCGGCGTGCCCGTCTTTAGCCGGCCCATGCGCAGGCCCAGAGAATAGAAGCGATCAGACAGGCCGATCGAAGGCGCATCCCCGATACGCCCGCCCGGCATTTGCGTCAGGCCGACATGGATCACACCCTTCAGGAAGGTGCCCGACGTGATGACGACGGCGCCCGCCGTGTAGCGCCTTCCGTCCGTCGTTTCCACACCGGCAACTCGGCCGCTCTCCACGATAAGATCCTCGACTGGGCCTTCGACGATGGTCAGATTAGCCGTCTCGGCCAGCTCCGACTGCATCGCCGCGCGATAGAGCTTTCGGTCCGCCTGCGCGCGCGGCCCCTGGACAGCAGGTCCCTTGGAGCGGTTCAGCACGCGGAACTGGATTCCTGCCCGGTCTGCGACTCGCGCCATCAAGCCGTCTAGTGCATCGATCTCCCTGACGATATGCCCCTTGCCGAGACCTCCGATCGCGGGGTTGCACGACATCTCGCCGATGGCCGAGCGCCTGTGGGTGATCAGGCCCGTTCGTGCGCCCATGCGAGCGGATGCCGCCGCAGCTTCGCAGCCAGCGTGACCTCCTCCAACCACAATGACGTCGAATGCGCTCTTCATAGCCAATTGCTTCTCCCCGGGTGAAACTGGCCCCCACCCACAGACCCATGGAAACTAGGGCGGAGAAGCACGAGCGTCAAAGCCCCTGTTTCACGTGAAACCATCACTTCCCGATACAGAACTGCGCGAACACGCGGTCAAGAATATCCTCGACGTCAATACGTCCCGTGATCCGGCCCAGACAAGTCGCCGCCTGGCGCAAATCCTCGCACGCGAGTTCGGGGTTATCGCCCGGAGCGTCGAGGAACCGGTGCACCGCATCGGACGCCGCCTCGAGTTCGCGGCGATGCCTCTCTCGCGTCAGTGGAGCCTGATCGGCGTTATAAAGACGCGCGGCGGCTTCAGCGGCGATATGCGCCACCAGATTCGCCATACCTTCGCCGGTATGGACCGAAATGAACAAGTCGGCCTCTACCGCTTCCCGCTCTGGTTCCGAAATCAGTTCCGACTTGTTGATCGCGACAAACGGCGGCTCGCCTTTCGCCATCTCGGCCGGGAACTTGGCGGTGTGGTCTCGTGCGCCGTCGACGAGCCAGACCACAAGATCGGCCTCGGCCGCCCGAGCGAGCGCCCGCCGCATGCCCTCGGCTTCGATCTCCTCGCCGGAGGCGCGCAGGCCCGCCGTATCCGACACGACAACCGGGTACCCACCAAGGTCCAGACGCACCTCGATGATATCGCGCGTCGTGCCGGGTTTGTCCGAAACGATCGCCGCCTCGCGTTGCGCCAGCGCATTCAGCAAGCTCGACTTGCCCGCATTCACCGGCCCAGCGATCGCCACACGAAACCCCTCCCTCAAAATCTCGCCACGCCGTCCGTCATCGAGATGAGAGCGGATATCGCTCTCCAACCCGACAATTCTCGCTCGTGCTGCATGATCGGAGAATTGCGAGACATCCGCCTCATCCGAAAAATCGAGACCGGCCTCGATTTCCGCGAGCGCGAGGATGATCGTCTCGCGCCACTGCTCATACTTCTGCGCAAGCGCGCCGGTAGACTGCCGCAAGGCCTGCCGCCGCTGCGCCTCGGTTTCAGCGTCGATCAGGTCAGCCAGCCCTTCGGCGGCAGTCAGGTCGAGCTTTCCGTTTTCAAACGCGCGGCGCGCAAACTCCCCCGCCTCAGCCATCCGGGTTTTGGGCATACGCCCGATCACCGCAAGCACCGCCTCGGTAACGGCTCGGCCGCCATGAACATGTAACTCCACAACATCCTCGCCGGTGAAGCTGTTTGGTGCCGGAAACCAGAGGGTGATTGCCTGGTCGAGTATCGCGTCGGAAACCGGATCCCGGAGTACGCGCAGTGCAGCCTGACGCGGCGCGGGGATCGCGCCGGCGATTGAACCCAGCACCTGCCTGGCAGCCGGCCCGGACACACGTATGACCGCGACGCCGGCCCGGCCATACGCGCTCGAAAGTGCGAAGATCGTGGTTTGCATATTCAAGCGTTGTATCGCACCATACGGAGCGTTCAATCTTGAATTCCAGATCCGGCTGATGCGCAATGAAGTGCGGCGCAGCCGACACCAAGACAGGCCGCCTGCAGATGGACCGATCAACAAGCTTCGCCGACCCGGCGCAAAACCACCTTGCCAGCGAGAGCAGCCCCTACCTGCTCCAGCACAAGGATAACCCGGTTCACTGGTGGCCATGGTGCAAGGAAGCATTCGACCACGCAAAGACCTCGAGAAAGCCGGTCTTGCTCTCGGTCGGCTATGCCGCCTGCCATTGGTGCCATGTCATGGCCCATGAGAGCTTTGAAGATGCGGCGACGGCTCAGGTGATGAACGATCTGTTCGTGAACATCAAGGTCGATCGCGAAGAGCGTCCCGACGTGGACGCCCTGTACATGCGCGCGCTCCAGAGCCTGGAGGGCCATGGTGGCTGGCCACTGACAATGTTCCTCACGCCGGACGGGGAGCCTTTCTGGGGTGGAACGTACTTCCCCAACGAGCGGAAATTCGGAAGACCCGCCTTTACCGACGTCTTGATAGAGGTCGCACGCATCTACCACGAAGAGCCCGACAAGATCGCACATAATTCCTCATTGCTACGGAAGGCGCTGGAGCCGCGGTCCGGCTCTGATGAGGACGTGACAATATCCCTCGAGACTATCCGTGACCTCGCAGGCAAGATTGCGGGCGTCGTCGATCCCGTAAATGGTGGTATGCAGGGCGCGCCAAAATTCCCGAACACCTCGATCTTCGCGCTGCTATGGCGCGCCGGGATCCGCTTCGATATCGAGATCTGCCGCCGGGCGGTGGATCTGACACTAACACGCATGTGCCAGGGCGGGATCTACGACCATCTCGGCGGAGGCTTTGCCCGCTATACGGTCGACGAGCGCTGGCTGGTGCCGCATTTCGAGAAGATGCTCTACGACAATGCGCAGATTCTCGACCTTCTGGCAGAGGGCTGGAAGGAGACAGTCAACCCACTTTTTGCAGAGCGCGCTGCTGAAACCGTATCATGGGTCGAACGTGAAATGATCGTACCCGGCGGGGGCTTTGCCTCCTCGCTCGATGCCGACTCCGAGGGTGAAGAGGGAAAATACTACATCTGGTACTTTTCAGAGGTCGTTAACCTTCTCGGGCCGGAAGATGCCGATCTGTTTACACAGATCTACGATGTATCCCCAGAGGGTAATTGGGAGGGGAAGAATATCCTCAACCGCCTTGGTCAAATCGAACGCCTGCCGGAAGCCCAGGAAAAGCGGCTCGCCGAGATGCGCCAGCGTTTGCTTGTTTCACGTAAAACCCGTGTCAGACCCGGCTGGGATGACAAGGTTCTGGCCGACTGGAACGGCCTCATGATCGCCGCCCTTACGCGAGCTGCCACAGCTTTCGAGCGGCCCGAATGGATAGCGCTCGCACAGCAGGCTTACGACTTCGTGACTTCCAGAATGAGCTGCGGCAACCGCCTGTTCCACAGCCTGCGCGATGGCCAAGTGTCCGCACCCGGCGTGGCTACCGACTATGCCAACATGATCTCCGCAGCGATCATCCTCTACACTACAACAGCCGACGAAAAGAAGATCGACGATGCGCGCCGCTGGGCCGGCGCACTGGATGCGCATTTCTGGTCGGACGACCTCGGCGGCTACCACCTGTCCGCCGACGACACCGACGA
>CAZYYQ010000001.1:14513-43548 GCA_964651275.1 uncultured Hyphomicrobiaceae bacterium
GCGATCATGGCGCCGCATACAGCAAGCAACAATGACTTGCTCCGCGCAGCTCACAGCATGTCTCTGCCAGGGACGATCGTACAGGCATGCACGGGGAACGCCACTCTCGGGAACCCGGCGCTCACCGGAAAATCCGCCGTTGAGGACACATCCGTCGCCCATGTCTGCGTCGGGCCGCAGTGCTCATTGCCGATCACGGATGCGGCACCGTTGCGCAAAGCGCTGCTGGAAGCGCGGATCGGCCGATCAAGCCACGGACTGTGAAGCAGGATCAGGTATTCATGGAATCGAAGAAATCGTCATTGGTCTTGGTCTGACGCAGCTTGTCCAGCAGGAATTCGATCGAATCCATCGTCCCCATCGGGTTGAGGATACGCCGCAGCACGAACATCTTCTTCAACCGCGCCTCAGGCACTAACAATTCTTCCTTTCGCGTACCGGAACGTGCCACGTCGATCGCCGGGAACACGCGCTTGTCGGCCACCTTGCGATCCAGGACGATTTCCGAGTTGCCGGTGCCCTTGAACTCCTCGAAGATCACCTCGTCCATCCGGCTACCCGTATCAATGAGCGCCGTGGCAATGATGGTCATTGAGCCGCCTTCCTCGATGTTCCGCGCGGCGCCAAAGAAACGCTTCGGCCGTTGCAGCGCGTTAGCGTCGACACCTCCGGTCAGCACCTTGCCCGAAGAAGGAACGACTGTGTTGTAGGCGCGGCCGAGCCTGGTGATCGAATCGAGCAGGATCACCACGTCGAACTTGTGTTCAACCAGCCGCTTCGCCTTCTCGATTACCATCTCGGCAACCTGCACATGCCGCGTCGCCGGTTCGTCGAAGGTCGAGCTTACGACCTCACCGTTCACCGAGCGCTCCATGTCCGTGACTTCTTCCGGACGCTCGTCGATGAGCAGGACGATCAGATAGCACTCCGGATAGTTGGACGTGATCGAATGGGCGATGTTCTGAAGGATCATCGTCTTACCGGTTCGCGGCGGCGCAACAATCAGTCCGCGCTGACCCTTGCCAAGCGGCGCAACGATGTCGATTACCCGTCCGCTCAAGTCCTTCACGTCCGATCCCGGGACTTCCATCATCATCCATTCCTGCGGATAAAGCGGAGTCAGGTTGTCGAAATGTATCTTGTGGCGCCCCTTCTCGGGATCCTGGAAATTGATCTTGTTGACCTTCAGCAAGGCAAAATACCGCTCCCCCTCCTTGGGGCTGCGGATTTGCCCCTCGACGGTGTCGCCCGTGCGCAAGCCGAACCGCCTGATCTGGCTCGGGCTGACATAAATGTCATCCGGTCCCGGCAGATAGTTGGAGTCCGGAGACCGCAGGAACCCAAACCCGTCCTGAAGCACCTCAACCACCCCGGTTCCGGTGATGTCGATGTCGCGCGTGGCAAGCTGCTTGAGGATTGCGAACATCAACTCCTGCTTGCGCATCGCGCTCGCATTCTCGACATCGACCTCCTCGGCAAAGGTCAACAGCTCGGCCGGCGATTTCATCTTGAGGTCTTGTAGTTTCATTTCCTGCACGGAACTGGCTCCTGAAGACTGTTCCCGCTTCCTCAATTCTGCACATCGAGATGGATGCAAAGACAAAGCGGTTCCGCTGAGAACGGATGGTGGAATGACGTTTTATGGCTGGAAAACCCGAAGAGGACTGCCGCCTCTGAGGCATGTTAGGAAGGCAGACCCTGCAAAACTGCCCGAGTCTGGATAAATCTCCTCAAGAACATACCAGACTTACGGCAACACACAATCAAATAAATAACTTGTTCGTGGCCAAAACGCAACGCTCTGGCTTTCACAATGATGTCGACCTCGCAGTGCAGGATTCCACGAGCGCTATGAGCAGCGCAGCAGACGACGGAGCGTCAGAACGGACGCGCCACCGCCAGAATCACGACCGCGATCATGATCACGGTCGGCACTTCATTCATCCACCGATAAAAGCGCGCCGTGTGCGGATTCCGATCCTCAGAAAACATCCTGCGCCAGCGGGATAACCACATATGGTAGCCGGTCAGAACAACAACAAGAAGAAGCTTGACATGAAACCATATATCGAACGACCAATTAATAACTCCATAATAGAAAACTAGCAAAAGCCCAATAAACCAACTTGCAATCATTGCCGGATTCATGATGTAACGCAAAAGTCGATATTCCATTAACTTAAACGTCTCAGACTGTTGTGATCCTACATCTGCATAAGCATGATATACGAATAGCCGAGGCAAATACAGGAGCCCTGCCATCCATGCAATAATGGCAATCACGTGAAGTGCCTTGATATAGATATACCAGGCTTCCATCAGATTTCTCTAGCTCCGTCTTCACGAACAACTTTCACTAGCCTCTCCACATTTTCCGGCGGGGTCTGCGGAACGATACCGTGGCCAAGGTTGAAGATATGCGGCCCACTTGACAGCGTGTCCCGGATCGCGCGGGCGCGCCGATCTAGCTCCGGTCCGCCTGCCACCAACAGCAGCGGATCAAGATTGCCCTGCACGGTTGTCTGACGCTGGAGATTCGTCTTCATCCAGTCAAGCGACATCGATGTATCACAACCAAGCGCATCGACCCCGGTCTGCTCCAGGAAGCCAAGATAGAGCGGTCCGGCCGCCCTGGGAAACCCGATGATCGGCACGTCCGGGTGCACTGCGCGCAGCCTGCCAACGAGCTTCTTCGTCGGCGCGACGACCCAGCGATGAAACTCGCTGTCCGGCAGCACGCCTGCCCAGCTCTCGAAGATCTGGACAGCCTGCGCGCCGGCTTTGATCTGACCGCTGAGATAGGTGGCCGAGGCTTCGACAATCATGTCGATGAGCCGCCCGAATCCATCCGGATCGCGATATGCCCACAGCCGCGCCGGTGCCTGATCCGTCGTGCTCCGCCCTGCAACCATATAGGTCGCCACCGTCCACGGGCCGCCGCAAAAACCGATCAGCGCCGTTTCCTCGCCAAGGGCGGACGACAGACGCGTTACGGTTTCGTAAACCGGCGAGAAAGTGTCCTCCACCCGCTCGGGAGCAAGCCGCGCCAGCTCGGCTTGCTCGGTAATCGGCTCGAGCCGCGGGCCATGACCCTCTTCGAACCAAACCTTCTGTCCTAGCCCGTGTGCGACAACGAGGATGTCGGAAAACAGGATTGCGGCGTCAAACCCGTATCGCTCGATGGGCTGCAAGGTGACGCGCGCCGCGAGCTCGGGGTTATAGCAAAGGTCGAGAAAGCCGCCCGCCTGCGTGCGCACCTCGCGATATTCTGGCAGATACCGGCCAGCCTGGCGCATCAGCCAGATGGGAGGGGGGCTGACCACCTCGCCCGATAGCGCCCTCAGGAAGCGATTTCGCGGATATTCCGTCATACCGACTGCCTTTACACCGATCCCAAAATTCCAAAAAACAAAATAATCTACTGTCTTGGATTGCTGTTTTATCTTTCAGACGATGGATTTGGGGGATTCAAAGAAATTCAGCGGATCCCAACAGCCTATTGACCGGCCATGCAACGGCGCTCAGTGGTGCCGTCTCGCCGTGCAGATGTCAATGTGAAGAAGCTGGGTTTGTGAGCTTTTGCGGTATTTTGACGCCGTTTGGCTTCTGTGAACTTCCCGGGCGTCATATGTCGAGATAGCGATTGAGATTCCCATAACTACACAAGGCACCCGCATCTCTGGAAAAGCCTGTCACCAGGGGCGATGATGTGGGAAATTTTTGTATTGGCGTGCGGGACTCGGGAGGAATGGACCCCAATCCGGGGCGTATGGTGATAACTCTGAGCGATATCCCCGCAGCTCCGCAAGCGGGAATTCGCGAAAAGCCCGAATCGTAATTCCACGCCAGGACCGGGAACGGCCGAAGGAAACGGAACATGGACAACCAGACGGCGAAGAAGTCGTTTCATCTCCATCTGGTCTCCGACGCATCAGGCGAGACGCTGACCATGATCGCCAAGGCAGCGGCCGTGCAGTATCCGCTGGTGCGCGCCATCCATCACGTGCACCCGCTGATCCGTACACGCAAACAGCTTGCAGATGTCGTCGGGAAGATAAAGGCGCATCCGGGTATCGTGCTATACACTGTGGTGAATGTTGACCTGGGTCGAGAGCTGGAACAGGCTTGCCGTGGGCTTGGCCTGCCCTGCGTTGCTGTGCTGGAGCCGGTACTGAATGCGTTCGGGGCTTATCTGGGGACGGCCTCGACGCCGATTGTCGCGGGACAACACGTGCTCGATGCGGATTACTTCCGGCGCGTCGATGCGATGCAATTCTCGATGATCCATGACGACGGCCAGAACACCGAGACGCTGCACGATGCGGACATCATCCTTGTCGGCATCAGCCGTACCTCGAAGACGCCAACCAGCATCTATCTCGCCAATCGCGGTTACAAGACCGCGAACGTTTCCTTGGTGCCGGACTTGCCGGTGCCAAAGACCCTGGAGACTGCCACCAAGCCGCTCGTTGTCGGGTTGATTGCCAGCGCAGAGCGTATCGCCGAGATTCGGCACAACCGGGTGATGACCTTCAACGATGGCCGATTGCAAGATTATGTGGATATGGACCGCATCAAGGAGGAGATCGCCTTTACACGTCGGTTATGCCAGCGCCATGGATGGCCGCTGATCGACGTCAGCCGGCGCTCGATCGAGGAAACGGCGGCTGCGATCATCCGGCTTTACGAAGATCGCAAGGCCACACTTTCCGCAGGAGGCGCATAGATGACGCCTGTTCCATCCTCTGCCATCGCGCTTGGGATGCAAGCGGCAGACCCGCCACTGATCCTGGCATCGGGCAGTGAGGCACGCGCCAACATGCTGCGCGCCGCCGGTGTTGTCTTCGAACAGAAGCCTGCTGACCTCGATGAGCCGAGCGCCCGCGCCGCGCTGGAGATCGAGGCCGATATGACCCAGCCCGGCGATATCGCGGAAATCCTTGCAATCGCAAAGGGGGCCCAGATCAGCGAGGCACACCCCCATGCGCTGGTTATCGGTGCCGATCAGGTGCTGGTGCTGGACGGGCGGATTTTCGCGAAGCCTGCCAATTTCAGCGCGGCGCGGGACCAGCTGCTCGAACTCAGCGGCAAGACGCATACATTGCACACGGCCGTCTGCCTCTGCCGGGGAGGGCACCAGGTCTGGAGCAGGGTTGATACCGTCACACTGCGCATGCGCGATCTGACACCTGCCTTCATTGGCCGCTACCTGAGCATGGCTGGCCCTTCGGTTTACGGCTGCGTTGGCGCATATCAGCTCGAAGGCGTCGGCGTGCAGCTCTTCGAGGCGGTGGAAGGAGACTATTTCACGGTGCTCGGCCTGCCGCTGCTGCCCCTGTTGGCGAAGCTGCGGGAGATGGAGGTGCTGCTTGGCTGAAGCGGCGGCAAGTGGGCCTTACGCCTGCGTGGTCGGTTGGCCGGTGGCGCATTCGCGCTCGCCGCTGATCCACGGCCACTGGCTTGAGGTTTATGGATTGCCCGGGCGCTATGACAGGCAGGCGGTGCCACCTGAGGAGTTCGCAAATTTCATGGCCGGATTTTCGGGCAGCGGGCTGACTGGCGCCAACATCACTGTGCCACACAAGGAAACCGCCTTCCGTCTCGTGGCGCGCGCGACGTCTGCTGCCGCCGCGATCCAGGCCGTTAACACGATCTGGCTCGAAGGCGGCGAAACGGCCGGCGACAACACTGACGTTTATGGGTTTCTGGCCAATCTTGATGAGCGGGCGCTGGGCTGGGATTCACGTGGCGGGACAGCCATGGTGCTCGGTGCGGGCGGCGCGGCACGCGCCGTGCTGAAAGGACTGCTCGACCGAGGCTTCAGCGAACTCCGGGTCGCCAATCGCACGATGGAGAAGGCGCAGGCGCTCGCGGAGGCATTCGGCCCGGTGATCCGTCCGGTGCCGTGGGACCGGAGGAGCGCCGCGCTGGATGGCTGCGTACTGCTCGTCAACACGACCTCGCTCGGCATGGCAGGTGCGCCGCCGCTCGACATTGGCCTTGCCCGTCTGCCTGCCGATGCCGTTGTGACGGACATTGTCTATGTGCCGCTGCAAACCCAGTTGTTGCGGGTTGCGTGCGAAGGCGGGCTGACCACCGTGGACGGTCTCGGGATGCTGCTGCATCAAGCGGTGCCCGGTTTCGAGCGCTGGTTCGGGGTGCGTCCGGAAGTGACCGCCGAACTGCGCGACCTCATCGTGGCCGATATCGAGGGGCATCGCTGAGCGCATGGTGATCGTTGGGCTGACCGGTTCCATGGCTATGGGCAAGAGCACCGCGGCGCGGTATCTCGCCAGCCGCGGAATTCCGGTGTTCGATTCCGATGCCGCCGTCCATGAGCTGTATGAGGGTGAGGCGGTCGAACGGATCGAGCGTGAGTTTCCAGGAGTCAGCGAAGCCGGACGCATTGACCGTGGCCGGCTTGGCCGGGCAATCGCCGGTTCATCCGGCGCGCTTTCCCGCCTTGAAGCGATCGTTCATCCGATGGTCAGGCGCAAGCAGCGCGATTTCGTCCTGCGTGAAGCGGAGAGTGGGGCCAAGATAGTGGTGCTCGACATTCCGCTATTGTTCGAATCCGGGGCCGATGCACACATGGACGCGGTGATCGTCGTGAGCGCGCCGGAATCGGTGCAGCGCGAACGTCTTGCCGGGCGCCGGGATCTCTCCCCGGAGAAGATCAACGATCTGCTTGGCCGCCAGATGCCCGATGCCGAAAAACGGTCGCGTGCCGACTTCGTTGTGGACAGCAGCGGCCCGCTGAAGGACACCCGCGGGCAACTCGATCGCATCATCGCTACACTGCGCGAGCGCGACGGCGACAAGATCGCCATCTGGCGCGAGATGCAGCTTGACGGCTGATGATGCGGGGGGTGCGCATGCGCGAGATTGTATTGGATACCGAGACCACTGGCCTCGACCCGAAGGAGGGACACCGGGTCATCGAGATCGGCTGCATCGAACTGGTCAACTACGTTCCCAGCGGCCGGGAGTTTCACTGCTACATTAACCCGCAGCGCGATGTCCCCGCAGGCGCGGTCAATGTCCATGGCCTGTCGGCCGATTTCCTTGCGGACAAACCCAGGTTCGAGGAGATCGCCGATCCGTTTCTGGAATTCATCGCGGACACCACGCTGATCATTCACAACGCCAGCTTCGATATCGGGTTCCTGAACGCTGAGCTTGTTCGCCTGCCGCGGGATCAGATCCCGTTCGAGCGTGTGGTGGATACGCTTGCGCTGGCGCGGCGCAAGCACCCCGCCGGACCCAACAGCCTAGATGCGCTATGCAAGCGCTACCGGATCGACCTCAGCGAGCGGACCAAGCATGGCGCGCTGCTCGACAGCGAGTTGCTGGCACAAGTTTATCTGCAACTGATCGGCGGCACGCAGGCCGCTCTCGGACTTGATGATCTGGCCCATGGCGGACCGGCGCTGGCGGGTGCTGTCAAGGCGCCTCTCCCGCCGCGTGATACGCCCCTGGCCTCCCGTCTGACCGGCGAGGAAACGAGGGCACATCGCGAGTTCCTCTCGGAGCTTGGCGCTCCGGCCGTGTGGGATGCTTACGAGCGCGGCAAATAAGTTCGCCGCCGGCCGGGATCAGGCGCTGGCGCCGGTCCCGCTCTCCGCCTGCTGCTTCTCGGAATTGCGGCGATAAAGAGCTGCGAAATCGATCGGGTCGAGGAGCAGCGGCGGGTACCCGCCCTCGCGTGTCAGATCGGCGATTAGTCGGCGCACGAACGGGAACAGGATTGCCGGACAGTCGATGAGCAGGAACGGGCGCAGCCGCTCCTGCGGGAGGTTCTGCACGCGGAACACGCCGGCATAGACGAGATCGAGTTGGTAGATGCCCGACGTGTCGCTTTTTGCTTCACCCTCGAAGTGGAGGGTGACCTCGTAGGTGTCGTCGCTGAGCTTGTTCGCGCCGACATTGAAATTGAGCTGGAGGTTGGGGTTTTCCCCCGGTTCCTGAAATGATTTTGGTGCGTTTGGGTTCTCGAAGGACAGATCCTTGATGTATTGCCCCAACACGCTCACACGAGGCCCTTGGGTGCCCTCACCCGTCGCCTGCGCTTCACTACCATTCGGCTTGGTCTCGTCGGCCATGGTATGTCCCTGTTGCTTATCGTTGGGCACGCTCCGGGCCGCCGGGCGCGCAGGTGAATTGCGATGTGGCTAGCACGCCGCGCGCCGGCATTCAAGCGGCGGCGGATATGAGGCTCGGTTCACTTTCTAATGCAGCCACGCTGCGTATTCCGGATGCTGGTCCTTCATGTCCTCGTAAAGCCAGACCATTCGGTCGACGAACCACATCTTGCCCAGATAAATCAGCGCGGCGCCGAACAGCGTTGGCCAGACGTCCAGGACGTAAAGCCCCCACGCAAGCGGCGCAATGCCTAGCGCAGAAATCGCGGTCAGAAGATGCGGAGCAATGCGGTGCCGCGGCGGGATCGGCACGTCGCGTCGCCTGAGCCAGACGCGCTCTCCGAAAACGCCTTTCGAACTCCAGTGGTCAGTATGTTTCGGAACCGGAGTAATGCGCGGATTGAGCCAGACAAGAGCGAGGACGGCTGCCAGCGCAAGCAGCCACCACCAGCCGATCCACGTTCGCGACCAGATCGCAAGGATGAGCAGCGGCAGGCCGAGAAACACGCGCGTCCAGACGCTTAGCGGATGGGCGTGACGCTGCCAGCTTTTCTCGTCCATCATCATCAGCCGTTCGGCGAAACGAAAGATGTCCATGGGCAGCCAATCCTTTCGCGATAGTGATGACTTTTAGATGAGATAAGTTGCGATTTGCGCCGTGCCCATGGCTGCCGGCAAGTGTGGTGCGTTGAAGATTGCCGTCCGTCGGCTCCACCGGGATGCCACCTTGCTGCACAGTGCTGAATGAAGCCTCAAATGCCTGCAGGTCGAGCATTTGTGTCGGCTTGGAAACACGGAACACGCGCCACCAAGCCCCGGAATTTCTAGCGGAAGTTACAACTTGTCACAGCCCTGTGATTATACTACGCTGCCGAATTGTGATGGTTTTACCATTATTAATATCATTGCGGGCGCTCGGGTCCCTTGATGGCGTCCGTATTGGCCGGGTGAGTTCAACCGAAGGAGTTATGCGATGAAACTGCCATTCCTCAAATGGGTACTCGCTACCGCCGGCGCTCTGGCGTTTGCGGCTTCCGCGCAAGCGCAGGATACCATCAAGATCGGCGTCACTCAGCCTCTAACGGGAGCGGTTGCGGCATCGGGCAATTATGTCGTGCAGGGTGCTCGCATCGCTGAAGAAGAAATCAATTCAGCCGGCGGCGTGCTTGGCAAGAAGATCGAGCTTATTGTCGAGGACAACAAGTCCAATCCGAAAGAAGCTGTCGCAACGGCTGAAAAGCTGATCGTGCGCGATCAGGTCCCGGTGTTGATGGGCGCGTGGAGTTCAACCTATACCCTCGCCGTCATGCCTAAGCTTCAGGAATATGGCGTGCCGATGGTCGTCGAGACTTCATCCTCGGGCAAGATCACCACGTCCTGCAACCCATGGGTGTTCCGCATCAGCCCGACGTCGGAAATGGAAGCGCGCGCTTTTGCCGACAAGGTTGACCAATTCGGCATCAAGAAGGCCGACTTCCTGGTTGTGAACAACGATTGGGGCCTCGGCGCCGCCGACCAGTTCTCCAAGATGCTGAAGGAAAAGGGCATCGAGGTCGGGGTCATCGAAAGCATGGACGCCAAGGCCACCGACATCAGCGCGCAGCTCGCCAAGATCAAGGCGTCCGGCGGCGATACGCTGTTCGTCACCACAGGCGTCGAGCAATTGACCCTCGTGCTCAAGCAGGCGGTGGAACAGCAAGTCAAGCACAGCATCATCACCACCGGCGGCTCGCAGTCCCCGGATCAGCTTCTGGAGCAGGCTGGCGCAGCGGCAAATGGTTCCCACCATCTGCTGTTCTTCGCCCCGTGGTTCCCGGACACAGCTCCAAATCCGAAAGTGGCAACGAAGTTCGTCAATGCCTGGAAGGCCAAGGACTACAATTTCGCCGGTCTGACGGAAGGCTTCCGCGGCTATGATGGCATCCACACTATCGTCGCTGCGATCAAGGCTGCCGGCAAGGCAGAACCGAAGGCCATTCAGGAGGCGCTCTGGGGCGTCAAGGTGGATGGGGTGAACGGTAACATCGCGTTCATCAAGCAGGGCCCTGATGGCTGCGAAAGCGGTCAGAACATTCCCAACGTCTACGTGGTCAAGATCGAAGGCGGCAAGATCGCCAAGATGTAGCACGCTCCACATGCGGCGGCCCGTGTCACTGGTGCATGGGCCGCCGCGACCTGCCTGGCCGCGGTTCACTTCGTCAAGTGGTGCGGCGCTTCAACCCACCTTCCAACCGGCGAGCAGGGCTGACAAGAATGAAGTTGCGTCGCGACATCGGCAGAGGGTGCTGACGTGGACCAGTTCCTTCAGCATGTTCTGAACGCAGTAGTCCTTGGCGGGACATACGCGCTCCTTGGCATCGGGCTGACGCTGATTTTCGGCATTATGCGCGTCGTCAACTTCACGCATGGCGAACTGTACACGTTCGGCGCGTACATGATGTTCATGTTCGTCATGTCGATCGGCGTGGACTTCTTCATCGCGCTGCCGCTCGCGGTGTTGTTGGGCATGCTGCTCGGCGCGGCGATCGAGGTTACTCTGCTGCGCCCGATCCGTGGCGCGGACATCGACACCACCATGCTGGTGATGATCGGCGCTTGGATCGCCCTGCAGAACACGGAGCAGTGGGTCTGGTCCGGCATCGCCAAGTCGATCGACACCCCGTTCCCGGCCCAACCGCTCGTAATCGGGCCGTTGTCGGTCGCATGGAACCGCGTGTTCGTGATCGTCGTTGCGATCACCCTGATCATCGGCACCTATCTCCTTATCAACCGCACCAAACTCGGCCAGGCGATGCGCGCCACATTTCAGGACCCGCAGACCGCAGCGCTCATGGGCGTGCAGATCAACCGGGTATACACCGCCACATTCGCGCTCGGCTCCGGACTTGCCGCCGCGGCGGGTGCGCTTCTCGGGCCGGTGTTCGTGGTGTATCCGACCATGGGCGATATGGCTGCCCTCAAGTCGTTCGCGATCGTCATTCTCGGCGGCCTCGGTAACGTCGTGGGGGCGACCATCGGCGGCTTCATCCTCGCCTTCATGGAGGAACTCGGGGCAGGCTACGTCTCATCCGGTTACCGCGACGCGATGGGCTTCCTGCTGATCATCCTGATCCTGTTGTTCCGGCCGACGGGGCTGTTCGCACAGAAGGAGCGGATCGGGTGAGATACGTCGTCAACACTCTTCTGATTATTTTCCTGTTCTCCGTGCCGATGTGGCTGGGCAGCCTGTACCACCTCCACATCCTCATCTCGGCGGGCATTTTCATCATCGCGGCAATGAGCCTCAATCTGCTGCTCGGCTACACGGGTCAGCTCAGCCTCGGCCATGTCGCGTTCTTCGGCATCGGCGCATATACCAGCGCCCTCGTGTCGCTCGGTTTCGATCTTAAGCTCAGCGAGACCTACACCTATGTCTTCGATCCGAAGCCTGTGTGGTTCTCGATGCTGTGCGGAATGGTAGTCGCGGCGTTCTCCGGCTGGCTGATCGGCAAGGTCGCCTTCAAGGTCCGCGGTGCCTATTTCGTCATTGTCACCATCAGCTTTGCAGAGGTCACACGGCTTGTCGCGCTAAACTGGGTGGACCTTACCGAAGGGCCGATGGCGCTGAACAACATTCCGCCGCTGACACTGGCGATCCCCGGCGTCTGGGAAATGACCTTCTGGCAGAAGCCGCCGAACTATTATCTCGTCCTGACCGTCTGCATCATTTCATACTTTGTCATCTACCGTATCGTGAATTCGCGCGCCGGCCGAGCCATGATCGCGCTGCGCGAGAACGAGCCGCTCGCCACATCGGTCGGGGTGGACGTGACCCGTTATCTCGTGCTCGCCACGGTCATCGCCGCAGGGATGGCAGGCGCAGCCGGCAGTCTCTACACGCACTATGTTCGCATCGTCGACCCGGATGTATTCCTTTTCATCTACACCGTGACGATGGTCATCATGGTCATCACCGGCGGCAAGGGTACGCTGGCCGGCCCGGTGGTGGGCGGACTGATCTTCGGCATCCTTCCCGAGATTCTGCGCGAATTTGCTGCGCCAGAGGTGCAGTGGATCATCTATGGCGTGCTGATGATACTGGTGGTGTTCTTCCTGCCGCAAGGCATTGCGCCGGCGGTAGTGTCGCTCTGGCGCAGGCTGATCTCGGCCGTGACGCCGTCTGCGCCCGGACGCGGTGACGCGCTGCCTGAAAGCGGACAGGAGGCGGCGGGACGATGAACGTGGCTTCCGATACTCTGCAACCGGCACGGGCCAACGAAAAAGCGCTCGAAGTCGACAATCTCTCGGTGCGCTTCGGAGGTCTGCTGGCGATCGGCGGCATCAGCTTCCATGTCAACGATGGGGAAGTCCTCAGCCTCATTGGGCCTAACGGCGCGGGAAAAACCACCGCATTCAATGCCATCACGGGCTATCTGAAGCCCAGCGGCGGCGAGATCCGCTATCGTGGCGAAAGCCTCGCCGGCCTCGGACCACATCAGATTGCCGAGCGCGGCGTCGTTCGGACCTTCCAGAAGACCAGCGTCTTTGGCGCGGAGACAGTGCTCGATAATGTTCTGATCGGTCTGCATCGCAAATCCAGCCAGAAGGCCTGGCAGATCATTCTTGGGCTGCCCAGCGTGCACCGCGAGGAGCGGCGGCTGCGCGAACGCGCCTATGAAATCCTGCGCTTCATCGGGCTGGAGTCGCGGGCGGAAGAGTTGGGTGCGGCGCTACCCTATGGCGAACAGCGGCTGCTGGAAGTGGCGATTGCTCTCGCGGCAGAACCGAGCTTGTTGCTGCTCGATGAGCCGGTATCGGGTATGAACCCGTCGGAGACCTCCAGCTTCATGGAAAAGCTGGCCGAAATTCGCAAGCTCGACGTGACCGTGCTGCTGGTCGAGCACGACATGCGGATGGTCATGGGCGTGTCGGACCGTGTGGTCGTGCTCAATCAGGGGGCGATCATCGCGGATGGTCAGCCAGCGGACATTCAGAACAATCCTGAAGTCATTCGCGCATATCTGGGGGATAGGTACCAGCGTGCTGAAGGTTGAAGGGCTTCACTGCAATTACGGCAAGGTCAGCGCGGTTCGCGATCTCGACATGGAGGTGGCGGAGGGCGAACTGGTCACGCTGATCGGCGCCAACGGCGCGGGCAAGACCACGACGCTGAAAGCCATCTCCGGGCTGCTTCCGCCGTCGAAGGGACGCATCACGTTCGACGGAGAGGACATCACCCGGGCTTCGCCGCGCCGCATCCTGGAACTCGGCATCGCGCACTGCCCGGAGGGTCGGCGCGTATTTCCTTACATGAGCGTGCGTGAAAACCTGGAAATGGGCTGTTTCCTGCGCAAGGACTCGAACATCAAGGACGACATGGAGCGGCTGTTCGCACGCTTTCCGATCCTGCGCGAGCGGAGCAATCAGGCAGCCGGAACGCTCTCAGGCGGTGAACAGCAGATGCTCGCCATCTCCCGCGCCCTGATGTCCCGCCCGAAGATGATCCTGTTCGACGAGCCATCCCTCGGCCTCGCTCCGAATCTGGTGGAAGCGACCTTCGAGATCATCAGCGAAATTCGGGAAAAGGACGGGGTGACGGTGGTTCTGGTGGAGCAGAACGCCTTCGCCGCGCTGGAGTTGTGCGACCGGTCATATGTGCTGGAGTCGGGTGAGCGGACCCTGCAGGGGACGGGAGCCGAGCTGCTGCGCGACGAGCATGTTCGGAAGGCCTATCTGGGCGGCTGATCAATGCCCCTCTCAGACTCCGGGTTCAGCCGTTACCGCGCCCGAACAGCCGCGCGAAGAACGCCTTGATTCGCGCCCAGATCACGGAGAACACCATGCCGCCCGCGTCGAGCGCGCCCGTCTCTCCGGCTGCCGCTTCGCGTCCAGATAGACGAGCTTCGAGATTGCCCGCGAAGGCTGCCGCCATGCGTTGGGCCAGGTCGCGCACCAGTGCCGAGCGTCCGAACTGCGCCAGCGGTCCGGTCACCGCGTATGCCAGATCGACATGCACCCGCGTCGCGTTGCCGTTTTCCGCCTCCTCCAGCCGATATTCCACGCGTCCACGCACCCGTGAGGAGGAGTTGCTGTCGCGGCCCGCGCCTTCAACCTCGCCGCGATAGTCGGCGTCGTGGATCGAGACTGTACCTTCGCCCGCGAAACTCGGCGTCATCGGCCCCAGCTTGACAGTGATTCGCCCGGCAAGCTTGCCGTCCTGCACAGGGCCGTCGAGACTCACGCCGGGCATGCAGGTCGCGACCTTCTCGATATCGGACATGGTGCGCCAGACAGTCTCGCGCGGATGGGCGACGACGAAGCTCTGGCTGAGGCGGGTGAAGCCGCCTTCCTCGCGGATTTCGCCGACCTCCACCTCAATCTGCCGCGACGGCGGAGCCGTCGCGGGCGCAGCCGGGCTCGCAGACCGAGCCTGGACACGTTCCGGTCCTGGCGTCGCGGCGCCTGTCCCACTGGCGGAAAAGCGCGGGACATCCGGCCCCGGAGCCGGGCCGAGCCGCCGTGTAACGCTGCTCTCCACCCCGTCTCCAGCACCATCCGCCATCACGCTCGCGACCGCATTGGCGATGCCCATGTAGCCGGTGCAGCGGCACAGGTTCCCGCTCATCTCGGTGCGGATTTCGTGGTCGCTCAGGCCCTTCTTGCGGCGCACCAGATCACGCGCAGCGATCAGCATGCCGGGTGTGCAATAACCGCATTGCAGCGCATGGTTCTCGGAGAACGCCTTGCGAAGCCGGTCCATTAGCGGATCGTTGTCAAAGCCCTCGATCGTGCGGACCTTCGCGCCGTCGCAAGCGACTGCATAGGTGATGCAGGCGCGCGTGATCTCGCCGTCAATCTCCACCGTGCATGCGCCGCAGATTCCGTGCTCGCAGCCAACATGAGTGCCGGTCAGCAGCATGTCCTCGCGCAGACAATCCGCGAGGTTCGTGCGTGGGGAGACTTCGACTTTGACATCCCGCCCGTTGATGTTGAGAGCAATAGTTTTCATGTCCGGGCCGCCTCATTGATGGCGCGACAGAGCGCGACGGCGTGGGTCCGCAGGTCATAGGCATCCAGCGCGGGAATGCGCTCGGAAATCATGCGGCTGATTCGCTCTACCCCGTCCGAGCTAAGGGCTGGCAGCGGTTGATCAGCCGCGATATCCAGCGCAGTACCGTCAAACACGACGGGCGGTCCCTGAACCGCGCCCACCACGAAGCGCGATACGCTCCTGTCCGCGTCATGAACAGCCACGCCGATGGCATGGGCGAATTCGCCGGTCTTGCGGCAAATCTTGGCGTATCCGCATTGCACCTTGTCAGATGGCTTCGGGATGCTGATGCCGTCGATCATCTCATCCGGCCCGAGATCGTTGGCCAACGCGCCGCGGGCGAACTCGGCCAGTTTCATCGACCGTGAGCCGCCCGCGCCGGTGATTGATACAGAGGCATCGAGTGCAATGAAGCATGACAGCCAATCGGCCGCCGGGTCACAATGCGCAAGGCTGCCGCCGACGGTGCCGCGTGTGCGCACGGCGCGATAAGCGATGCCCGCGCCAACCTTGCGCAGCAAGCCTTGCGTGTGGTCGGGCGCCAACCCGTCCTCGAATGACGCGTGGGTGAGGCAAGCGCCAAAGGTGATGGTGTCGCCTGCCTGGTCGATCCGGATAAGCTCGGGGAGGCGCGTAATGTCTATCAGCAGTTCGGGCCGCGCGAGCCGGAGGTTGAGCATCGGCCCGAGCGTCTGCCCGCCGGCGAGCAGCTTCGCGCCCGGTGCTTGGGCCAGCAGGCGGACAGCGTCGTCCAGACGGGTCGGGCATTCATATTCAAAGGCGGCGGGTTTCATGCGAGCGCCTCCGCGCCTTCGCGCTTCTTCGCCTGTGCCGCGGCAATCGCCTCGACGATCCGGCGGGGCGTGACCGGCGACACGGCCAGTTCCGCGCCAAGCGGCTTGAGCGCATCGTTGATGGCATTGGTTATCGCAGCAGGGGGCGCGATCGCCCCGCCTTCGCCTATGCCTTTCACGCCGAACCGGGTGTAGGGCGAGGGCGTCTCCATGTGGAAGATGCGCAGCGGTGGCACCTCCGTCGGGCCTGGTAGCAGGTAATCCGACAGCGTGGAGGCGAGCGGCTGACCCTGCTCGTCGAACAGCATTTCCTCGTAAAGCGCGGTACCAATCCCCTGCGCGACGCCGCCGATGATCTGGCCGTCCACGATCATTGGGTTCACCAGCACGCCGCCATCCTCGACGATGACGTAATCCAGAAGCTCGACCTCGCCGGTCTGCGGATCGACAGCCAGCGTGACCGCGTGTGTCGCATAGCTGAATGTGCCGGAATCACGCTCGGGCTTGTAGCCCGCGGTGACCTCCAGCCCGCCGGGGTCGATATCCGGAGGCAGGTCCTGCGGCTTGCGGTACCAGGTGCGCGCAACGTCGGCGACCGCGATGCTCCCCGTGGGGCCGGAGATCGCGCCATTCTCGATGCGGACTTCCTCCGCGCTGCATTGCATCAGCGCAGCAGCGATCCGCTTGAGACGCTCGGCCAGGTCCTCGCAGGCGCGGGCCACCGCCCCGCCCGACATCACCATCGAGCGCGAACCCCAGGTCCCCGTGGAATAGGGCGTCAGGCCCGTATCGCCGTGAACCAGCTTCACCTGCTCGATCGGGATGCCGAGCACCTCGTTGGCGACCTGCGCCATGGTCGTTTCCATGCCCTGACCGTGGGAGTGCGCGCCGATGCGCAGTTCCAGCCCGCCATCAGGCGTCATGCGCGCGTTGCACTGCTCATGGCCGGGCACCATCGGGATGCCCCAGCCGGCATAGACGCTGGTGCCGTGCGCCGCCTGTTCGCAGAACATGGCAAAACCAATGCCGATCAGCCGCCCGTCCGGCTCGCCTTCGCGCTGACGCGCGCGCACCCCAACTAGATCGATTGCCTCGACAGTCTGTCGCAGGCATTCGGGATAGTCTCCGCTGTCGAAATGCTTGCCGGTGATGTTGTCGAACGGCATCTGCTCGGGCCGGACCAGATTGATGCGCCGTACCTCCGACGGCTCAAGCGAAAGCTCGCGCGCCAGCGCGTCAATGGTCAATTCCATCGCGAAGCAAACGCCCGTGCGCGCGACCCCGCGATAGGGCAGGATTGGCGGCTTGTTGGTCGCGGCGGAGTAAGTCCGGCAGCGATAGGCTTCGAAATCGTAGACGCCGGGGAGGATGCTGCCGACCTGCGCGGCTTCCAGACAGGCTGAGAACGGATAGGACGAGTAAGCGCCGGAGTCGACGGTGGCTTCCGCGTCGATCGCCAGCAGTTTGCCGTTGGCGTCGCCATAAGCCGTGACGCGGTAGTAGTGCTCGCGGCAATTGGCCGCTGCCGTCAGATTCTCGCGCCGGTCCTCCAGCCAGCGCAGCGGGAACCCAAGGCGGCGCGTTCCCCATGCAAGACAGACCTCCTCGGGAAGCAGAATGCCCTTGTAGCCGAAGCCCCCGCCCACATCCGGCGCGATGACGCGGATTTGCCCCTCGGGCAGCCCGAGGCATTCCGACAGGCCGGAGCGCACGATATGGGTCATCTGGGCGGAGGAATAGACGACAAGCTGTTCAAGCCGGGGCTGCCACTGTGCGACAACGCCGCGCCCCTCGATTGGCGACATGCATTGGCGCGCGGTACGGTACTCACGCGTGACGACGGCTGCCGCGCGGTCGCGGACAGATTCGATATCGCCGTCGATGAAGGTTTCCAGAAAAAGATTGTCGCCCCAGTCATCGTGAACCAGCGGCGAGCCAGGCTCTCGGGCCTGAAGCATGTCATGGACGGCGGGCAGATCTTCAAACTCGACCGAGACGGTTTCGGCTATGTCTTCGGCTTCGGCTCGGGTCGGTGCGATGCACATCGCGATCAGTTCGCCGACATGCCGCACCCTGTTGTCCGCAAGGGGCGATTGCGCCGATTCCTTGAAGCCCTTGAGCGCGGAGCGCGCGAAGATCGGCTTCACATCCGTCATGTCACTGGCGATGAAAACATGGTCGCGGTGTTCCTCGGGGATGTGTACCGCGCGGATGTAGCCATGCGCGATCGGGCTGCGCACGAAGGCGACCTCTTGCATGCCCGCAAGCCGGATATCGCCGACATATTCGCCGCGCCCGCGCATGTAACGATCGTCTTCCTTGCGCAGTATCCGCGCGCCGACGCCTGAACCGCTCACTCGCCAACTCCCGCAATCAGCCTTTCCGGCCGCGATGAATTGCATATCCGCAAAGGGTCAAATTGTGTCTATTGTTAGAATAATATGACTTGGCATAGTACCGGCGGCCCGCTGCCGATTCAAGCGGCAATGCGGATGCTATGCTGCAGGGTTCATCCGGTGGATTTGGTCCGGTCCAGCAGCTCGATATTGATCTGCACGTAGTCCCCTGGATAGGTGATCTCGCCGAGATAGATGAGCACACCGTCCGAATCGGTGACGAAACAACGCGCTTCCGCGACCGGCGCGTTAAGCGCGATGCCGAGGTGTTTGGCGACATCCACGTCGGCGCTGCCAATGGTGAGGGTCTGGTGGGCGCGGGAGATTTCGAGCTCCGGCAAATCCGCGATGACGGCGAGGGCGGCATGCTTGCCGAATGCGGCCGGAGCCATGTTGTAGACGTGATCGGCGACGTGAACGCTGGCAAGCGCGAATGGCTCATCGCCGCGCATCTGGATGCTTCGAAAAAACATGTATCCTGATGCTGGCTCGCCTTCATCCGGCTCGATCCGAACGCTAGTCGCGTGCTCGATTTCTAGAAACCGGGGAATGTTGCGCTTGATCGGCCGGACGAGAGACTCCCAGTCCGTGGCGAGTTGCAGCCAGCGATGGGACTCGGGCATTCCCGTAACGAAGGTGCCCTTGCCCTGATGAGAGCGCAGAATGCCCTCATTCTGTAGCAGGTCGATGGCCTGGCGTACGGTCACGCGAGCCACCTCGAATTCGTTTTCGAGCGTCTCAAGTGTCGCGATCTTATCGCCGACTACCCATTTTCCGGTCTTGATGCGTTGGCGCAGCGCCGAGGCCACCTGCAGATAGCGCGGCACGCGCTCGTGGGCGTCGAGGTCCCCCTTACGTCTTGTGATCTTCTTTGATGCCATGTCCGTTGTTTGGCCTTGGCCCGCAAACCGCTCGCTTGTGATACCCGCGAAGTCTTGTGAGGCAATGCGTGCGGGGCTGCAAGCCGCTTCGCTTCGGGCGATGTGCATAACTCCGTTGCCGCGCCGTCTCTGGATCACTTCAAGGCGTACTCTCTTAACTCTTATTGCCGCTTCAATCGGGCTCCGTCGCGTGGATCACGCCGCCGATAATGTTTTCCGAATGAAGCAGGTGCTCATCCGGCTGGGCGTCGACCTCCACAGGCTTGACGGATCGCGCGAGCCGCGAAAACCAAAGCCGCGCCTCCTCGCGCGCCGAGGCGGCTTCCTCCAGCGTTATGATCCGAAAGCCGATCCGGTCGCCGGGGCGCAACCGCCCGAGGCCCGGCAGGTCGCAAGAGATTACCGTGGCGATCTTCGGATAGCCGCCGGTCGTCTGGCGGTCGGCGAGCAGGACGATCGGCAGGCCGTCGCCCGGCACCTGTATCGCTCCGGGTGCGATGCCGTCGGAGACGATGTTGAAGCGGTCCAGGTGTGTCAGGGTTTCGCCTTCAAGCCGCATGCCCATGCGGTCGCTCGCCCCGGAGACCTGATAGGTCGTCTCGCCGAGCAGCGTCGCGGCATCAGCGGTGAAATGATCCTCCTGCGGCCCTAGCACGATGCGCACTGTTTCGGGGCGCGGCAGTGCAGCCTGCGGCAGCATCTGTTCGCGACGCTCCGCGGCCCGACGCGCGCGCAGGGACAGCTCGTCGCCTGCGGCCAGTGCCCGGCCGCAATGCCCGCCGAAACCGCCCCGCGCATAGGTCGATCGGCTGCCCATGATTTCAGGGATATCGAAGCCGCCCTCCACGGCGAGATAGGCCGTTGCAGAATCCACCGTAGCCGTCACACGGAACTGTTCGCCGCGTTCCAGCCGCACGCTCTGGAATGCTGGCACCGCCTGCTGCCGGCCCGTAACCTCGATCGCTGCACTGCCGCCCGCCAGCGCGACGCGGACACTGTCAGCGTCAACCTCCAGCGTCGGGCCCATGTGCATGAATTCGAGCCCGGCCTCGCCTTCAGGGTTTCCGACAAGCAGATTGGCAAGCCGCAAAGCGCCGGAGTCCAGCGCGCCTGAGACCGGCACGCCGAGATGCTGATACCCGACCCGGCCAAGATCCTGCACGCTGGTGTGAATGCCCGGCGCGACCACTTTCAGCGAGGCGCTCATTGCGCAACCTCTTCAGGGATTATCCGGTGGCGGCCTTGGCTCACTTCTGCGAGGATGGCCTCATAGTTTTCGCGCGAAACCGGCTCGAACAACACCTCGTCGCCGGGCGCGAGCAGAGCCGGCTGAGCATTGTCGAGATCGAAAAAGCGCACTGGCGTGCGCCCGAGAATATGCCAGCCGCCGGGACTTTCCAGCGTATAGACCGCGGTCATCTCGGTCGCAACCGCGACAGAGCCCTTGGTCACGCGCGTGCGCGGCGTCTCGCGCCGGGGCAGCGCAATGGGCTCCGCCACGTCGCCCATATAGGGAAAGCCGGGCAGGAAGCCCATCATGTACACGAGATAGCTGCGCGATGCGTGGCAATCGACGACCTGTTGTGGCGTCATTCCGGCGCGCTCGCCTACCTCGGCGAGATCAGGGCCGAATTCGGCGTCATAACAGGCCGGGATGCGCCAGAGCCGGGTCTGCGCCGCGTCCTCGCCAGCTTCTTCAGCGAGCATGTGCAAATGCTCGGCAAGCGCCTCGAAAGCGATCTGATCCGGGTCGTAATGCACCGCCAGCGAGCGGAATGTCGGCACTGTCTCGGTCACGCCGGCGGGTCGTGCGCGTCTCAGCGCCTGATCGAGCGCATTGACGCGTCGGCTGATGCGCCAGTCGATCCGATCGCCGAATTCGAGGACGAGGACAGTGTCCCCGCTTGCCAGAACCCGAGATTCGGTCATGCTGTCTTCTCACGATAAATGCGCTTCACCCGGCGCATGTTTTAGCTTATATGATTGTACTATAAATAGTAACACATTTCCGTCTCGCGATGGCGAGCAGGCCTACGCCTGATCCAAAACGTCCCGCCGCCGGGACGCTTGACCGGGGAGTGCATGACATGGCCAAGAAGGTGAATCTCAACGCCGATATCGGTGAAGGCCACGGCCCTTATGATATAGGTGATGACGCCTCTTTGCTGAAGATCGTCAAGTCCGCGAATGTCGCGTGCGGCTTCCACGCCGGCGACCCGAAGACGATGTACCGTCTTGTAACGGAATCGCGCGATCTCGGGGTGAGCGTCGGCGCGCATCCGGGGTTCAACGATTTGTGGGGTTTCGGCCGCCGGCGCATCCACATGGCGCCCAAGGATCTCGAATACATGGTGGCCTACCAGATCGGCGCCCTGCAGGCGATGTCCCGCTATGCCGATGTGCCCGTTACGCATGTCAAGCCGCACGGCGCGCTCAACAACATGGCCGCCGAAGACGAGGATCTCGCGATGGCCATCGGCCGCGCGATCAAGACGGTCGACCCCAACCTGATCTTCGTCGCGTTGGCAGGCAGCGAAATGGAACGCGCGGCCGAACGCCTCGGCCTGCCGCTTGCCCGCGAAGGCTTCGCCGACCGCCGCTATGACGACAACGCCAACCTTGCATCGCGCATGTTGCCGGACACCGTGATCCGTGACCCCGAGAAGGCCGCGGCGCAGGTGGTGCGGATGGTGACCGAAGGCGAGGTCGTCTCGATCAGCGGCAAGACGGTCAAGGTCAATGTCGACACGATCTGCGTGCATGGCGACGAGCCGACGGCCGTGCACGTCGCCGGGAAGGTGCGCGAGGCGCTGGAAGCGGCCGGCATAGACGTCGTACCCCTGACCGATATGGACGTCGCCAACTAAACTCGCAAAGCGCATTGGATTGCAGCCGCCTGGGCGGTCAAGGGAGCAAAGACAGACATGGCACAGGACAGACCAAGGCTCGGCGTTATCGGTGGAACGGGTGCGCTTGGCTCGGCCCTTGCCCGGCGCTGGGCAATTGCGGGCTATGACGTGGTTATCGGGTCGCGCGCGTCCGACCGCGCCGAGGCGGCTGCCAACGAAATGAGCCTGCCCGACAATGCGCCGCGGCCCGCAGGCATGGGTAATGCGGAGGCTGCCGCGGCCGCGGATATCGTGATCGTGACGGTCCCGTTCGCCAGTCAGGCGCAGATGCTGGAGGAGATCCGGCAAGCCGCCGCTGGCAAGATCGTCGTCGATACCACGGTTCCGCTGATGCCGCCCAAGGTGATGCGAGTGCAGCTTCCGCCCGAAGGTTCGGCGGCGGCGCGTGCGCGGCGCATTCTCGGCGAGGAGGCGCGGTTGGTCAGCGCGTTTCATAACGTGGCGGCGCACAAGCTGCAGCGGGATGAGCCGGTTGATTGCGATGTGCTCGTGTTTGGCGAGCCGGACGATCGTGCGCCCGTGGTGGAACTGGCCGAAGCGGCGGGCTTACGCGGCATCCATGGCGGGCCGCTGGACAACGCCGTCGCCGCGGAAGCCCTCACATCGATCCTGATCGGGATCAACAAGCGCTACGGGGCCGACGGCGCAGGCATCCGCATCACTGGCATCTCAACAACGGACTAGTGGTCCAATTCAGACATGTGCCTCCCTTCGCAGCGCCCGCCCGAGCAAATGTCTGAATCACAAGGACCATTAGCAGGCTATCAATTCCAGTGGAGCTTTTGAATTTGACATCTGAGCGAGAGACGGCCCGCCAGCGGGACTCAAATGTCAAATTCGCTCCATTGGGGGCATCGGGTGCGGGGGTAAGGCCGAAATGATGCCGCCAAAGTTACAGATTACCGGCCTGGAAGGCATCCCGCTGATTTCGGAAAGCGACGATCTGGCGGCGCATATCTGCGCGGCGCTGGACCGGATGGGGATCGTTGCCGGTGCGGGCGATGTGCTGGTGGTGGCGCAGAAGGTCGTGTCCAAGGCAGAGGGTCGGTTCCTCGATCTCGCCACGCTGACGCCGCGGCCGAGCGCCCGCGAACTCGCAGCCGCGACGGGCAAGGAGCCACGCTATGTCGAGGCCGTTTTGCGTGAATCCGTTGAGGTGGTGCGGCACCGCACTGGCGTTCTCGTTGTGGAGACGCACCACGGGATCATTATGGCGAACGCCGGGATCGACCGGTCGAACGTGGATGGTGACATGGTGCTGCTGCTGCCCGAAGACCCCGATGCTTCCGCGCATGCGCTGCGCAGGGCATTGTCCCGGCGCTACGCACAGGCGCCCGCCGTCATCATCGCCGACAGCGTCGGCCGGGCGTGGCGCAACGGGACCGTGGGGCTGGCGATTGGGGCAGCAGGTCTGCCGGCGCTTCTCGATCGCAGGGGCGAGCCCGACCTGCATGGCCGCCCGCTTGAAGTCACCGTCATCGGCTATGCCGACGCCATCGCCTCGGCGGCTTCGCTTGTGATGGGCGAGGGGGCTGAGATGTGCCCGGCTGCGCTGGTCAGCGGGCTGGACTGGGGGAATGCGGAGGCGCTTCCGGCGCGCGCCCTGATTCGCCCGAAGGACGAGGATTTGTTCAGGTGAGCGAGCCAGACCAGACCAAGGCGCAAAGCCAGCCGGAGCGGCGTGGCCATTACATTGCGTTGTGCGGCGGTGTCGGCGGGGCGAAGCTCGCTTACGGTCTGTCGCGCGTGCTGGACGGGGCCGACCTCACCATCGTGGTCAATACGGGAGATGATTTCGAACATCTGGGTCTGCACATCTGCCCGGACATCGACACGGTCGTCTATACGCTAGCTGGTCTTGCCAACCCGGAGACCGGCTGGGGGCGCGCGGGAGAGACCTGGACATTCATGGATACTCTGCGCGCACTCGGCGAGGCGGACTGGTTCCTGCTGGGTGATGGCGATCTGGCGATGCATGTCGCCCGGACCCACCGCCTGCGCGCGGGCGACACGCTGTCGGAGGTGTGCGCGCGGCTGTGCGAGCGGCTTGGGATTGCGCCGGCCATCGTGCCGATGAGCGATCAGCCGGTCCGGACAATGGTGGATACCGATGCGGGGGTATTGCCGTTTCAGGATTATTTTGTGGGCCGCAAATGCGAACCGGCGGTCCGAGCGATCGCGTTCGACGGCGCTGATGTGGCGCGCCCCTCGCCCGGTTTTCTCGCTGCGATGGCGCGCGAGGATCTTGCAGGCATCATCTTCTGCCCGTCGAACCCGTATCTGAGCATTGATCCGCTGCTTGCCGTGCCGGGCATTCGCGCGGCGCTGGAGGCGCGGCAGGTTGCTGCTGTCGCCGTCAGCCCGATCGTCGGCGGCGCGGCGATCAAGGGCCCGACCGCGAAGATCATGAACGAACTGGGGGTGAAGCCCGACGTCGCCACTGTCGCGGCGCATTATGCCGGGCTGATCGACGGGATGGTGGTGGACGATGCGGACGCCGCGCGCTTGGGCGGGGCACCGCTGGCGATTCCGGCCTGGACCACGCAAACGGTCATGAAGAGCGAAAGCGACCGTGTCGCACTGGCGCGCTTCGTGATTGCACGCTGCGATGAACTTGAAGCCCCGCGCGGCGGAAGTGAGCCCAAGGCATGATCACGGCAATCGTCCCCATGACCCGGCTTGATCTGGCGAAGTCGCGCCTTTCCGGTGTTCTTGACCATGGGACGCGCCAACGGCTGGTGCTCACCATGTTCGAGGACGTGCTGGCCGCGCTTGCCGGCTGCCCCGCGCTGGACAGGATAATGGTCGTCACGCCAGATGCGCGGATTGCCGAACGCGCCTCCGTGATGGGCGCCGGGGCGATCCGGGAAGAACCGCGGCGTGGCCTCAACGCCGCCATTGCCCTCGCCGTTGCACAGGTTGGCGACGCCGGTGCCCAGCGCGTGCTGGTTGTGCCGGGCGATATCCCGTTCGCCACGACCGGTGAGATTTCCGGCGTGATTGCGGCGCTTGACGACGGCGCAGATGTGGCCGTGGTGCCCGCGCATGACGGGTCCGGCACGAATGCGCTGGCGTTTGGCGTCTCCCGTCCACTCGCGCCGATGTTCGGCCCATCCAGCCATGCCCACCATCTGGCAGAGGCTCGGGCACTTGGCCTTTCGGCGCGGAGCCTGCGCCTTCCCGGCATCGGCCATGATGTCGACACGCCTGACGACCTCCGCGATCTGGCGAACCTCGACCCCCGCGGCCGTTATGCCTTCGTCGGCTCGGCGCTGCTCACCGCCGCGCGATCGGACGCGAGCTACCTCTACGCGGACAGCAAGGAGACAGCATCATGACGCAAGCGGCCAAAATGATAATTGCCCGCGCCGCCGCCGGCGAACGGCTGAACGATCAGGATGCATTCGCGCTTCTCGAAATCGGCGCGACCGACGCGCTGTCGCAAGCCGCGGAGGCGCTGTGCCTCGCGGGGCATGGGCGCATGGTCAGCTACTCGAAAAAGGTTTTCATTCCGCTCACCAAGCTGTGCCGCGACGTCTGCCACTACTGTACTTTCGCGCATCCACCGAGAGACGGCACACCTGCCTTCCTCACCGAAAAAGAGGTGCTCGAAATCGCGCGGGCGGGTGCCAGGGCGGGCTGCACCGAGGCCCTGTTCACGCTGGGCGACAAGCCCGAGGCGCGGTACCGCGTGGCACGCGAAGCGCTAGATGCGCTGGGCTTTGCTACGACGCTGGACTATCTGGGACACGTTGCACGCCGTGTCATTGACGAGACGGGCCTGTTGCCGCACTTGAACCCCGGCCTGATGGATGAGGAAACGCTGCGGCGGTTGCGCGCTGTGTCGGTCTCGCAGGGCATCATGCTGGAATCCGCGTCTGAGCGGCTGTGCGCGCCGGGCGGGCCGCATTTCGGGTCGCCGGACAAGCACCCCGAGGCGCGTCTTGAGACCATCGCGGCGGCGGGCCGCGTGGGCGTGCCGTTCACGACCGGAATCCTGATCGGCATCGGCGAAACCCGGCGCGAGCGCATCGAGACGCTGCTTGCCATCCGCGCGCTGCATGAGCAGCACGGACACATTCACGAAATCATCGTCCAGAACTTCCGCGCAAAGCCCGGAACCCGCATGAGCGGAGCAACGGAGCCATCGCTGGACGAGCAGATCTGGACCATTGCCGTGGCGCGCCTGATCTTGGGTGCGGAGATGAACATTCAGTCGCCGCCGAACCTGCGCCCGGACGCCCTCACCGCTCTCGCTCGGGCAGGCCTGAACGACTGGGGCGGCGTCTCGCCGGTGACGCCGGATCACGTCAATCCGGAAGCGCCCTGGCCGCATCTCGACCGGCTGGCCGAGGCCACGCGTGAGGCGGGGCGCACGCTTGCCCCGCGTCTGCCGATCTATCCCGCATACGCGGCCATGCCCGAACGCTGGCTCGATCCCGACATGCGCTCCCACACGCTGCGCCACAGCGCGACGGACCGTATGGCCCGGGAGGACGACTGGTATGCCGGAGCATCCGAGACCGCACCGCGCTGGGCGAGCGCCGCTCTTGTGCGCGGGCGGGCCGCGGCTCCGCTATCCTCGGATATCGCGTATATCCTCGACCAGGCAAACGACCGCCAGCCGCTGGGCCGCGATGACATTGCGCGCCTGTTCCAAGCGCGCGGCGACGACTTCACCGCCGTCTGCGAGGCCGCCGACCGCCTGCGCGCCGAACTTAACGGCGACACCGTCACCTATGTCATCAACCGCAACATCAACTACACCAATATCTGCACCTATGGCTGCGGCTTTTGCGCGTTCTCAAAGGGCCGGCTCAGCCAGAACCATCGCGACAAGCCCTATGATCTGCCGCTCGACGAGATCGCCGGGCGGGCGCGGGAGGCATGGGCGCGCGGCGCGACCGAGGTGTGCCTGCAAGGCGGGATTCGCGCGGGCTACACCGGCGAGACCTATCTGGCGATCCTCGACGCGGTGAAGTCGGCGGTGCCAGACATCCATGTCCATGCCTTCTCCCCTCTGGAGGTCTGGCACGGCGCGACCACGCTGGGGATGCCGCTCAGGGAATATCTCGGCCGGCTGAAGGATGGCGGCCTCGCCAGCCTGCCCGGCACGGCGGCGGAAATTCTCGACGACGAGGTGCGCGACGTCCTCTGCGCGGACAAGATCAACACTGCGCAATGGCTGGAGGTGATGCACACGGCGCATGAGGTGGGCCTGCGCAGCACCGCGACGATCATGTTCGGCCACGTGGATTCCTACGTCCACTGGGCCAACCATATCCTCCGTGTGCGCGACTTGCAGACGGAGACGGAAGGCTTCACCGAATTCGTTCCGCTCGCCTTCGTCCACATGGAAGCGCCAATCTACCTGCGCGGCAAGGCGCGGCCCGGACCGACATTCCGCGAGGCGGTGCTGATGCATGCGGTGGCGCGGCTCGCGCTCGCGCCGGCCATCGCGAACATTCAGGCATCGTGGGTGAAAATGGGCCGGCATGGGGCGGCCTTGTGCCTAGAGGCTGGCGCGAATGATTTCGGCGGCGTGCTGATGAACGAGTCGATTACACGCGCCGCCGGGGCAAATCACGGACAGGAGGTGAGCGCCGCCGACATCGAGGCGCTGATCGCCGCGGCCGGGCGCGTGCCGCAGCAGCGGCGCACGGACTATTCGCTCGCCGTAGCGCATTCCGAGAAGTGGGAACCGGTTTTCGGATAAAAATGCGCGTCAAGCCAGAGGAATAGAGCGATTTTTCGGTTCGCTTAGAACTAAAATCGCGTTGGTTTCGTCCGCCAACCGCAGCCGCAGGCTGCGCTTACGACAGCTTGGGGATGATCTCTTTCGCGATCATGTCCACCTGTTCGTCCTGGTACTTGTAGGGCACGAAGATGATACGGTCTATGCCCGCGTCGATGTGCTTTTGAAGCTGCTCGACGCATTCATCCGGCGTGCCCATGATCGCGCTTTCCGCGGTCGACTTGCTCCACGAGGCGAAATCCCACTCCGCACTGAGCCATTCGTTCATCGTTGCTTCGATCTCGCTGCGGTTTCCGACCATGATCGGAAGCTGGTTGGTGGCATTGAGCGTTGCCGGGTCGATGCCGCCTTCCTCGGCAAAGCGGGTGATCTTGGCCCAGTCCTCCTTGAAGCCTTCCGGTGTATAGAAATAGGTAAGCCACCCATCGCTCGCGGTCGCCGCGCGCTGCAGAACCTTGTCGGCATAGCCGCCAATCAGGATGCTCGGGCGCGGACGCTGCACCGGCTTGGGGAACATCACGGCGTTGCGCAGGTTGTAAGGGCCATATTCCCCTGTCACCATGTCCTCGGCCCAAAGCCGCTGCATGATTTCCAAGTTCTGGTCCATGATCTTGCCGCGCTTGTGGAAGTCGATGCCCACCGCGTCGAACTCCCGCTTGTACCAGCCGCTGGCCATTCCGAGCACGAGGCGGCCGCCCGAAATCTGGTCCATGCTGGCAAGCTGCTTGGCGAGCACCACCGGGTTGCGCAGCGGCAGGACGAGGATGCCTGTGCCGAGTTTGATCTTGCTGGTTCGCGCGGCGACCGCCGTGAGCAGCGACAGCGAGTCGATGATCGGGAAATGCGGGTCCACGCCGAGCAGGATGTGATCCCAGACCCAGACGGATTCGAACCCGAGTTCCTCCATCCGAACGCCGTACTCGATCAGCTTCTGCGCGTCGGGCAGTTCGGGATAGGTCTGGAAATTGCGCATGGCAATTCCGAAGGCGGGCGTCTTGCTTGCCATAGTCCACTCCTGTCAGTTCGCGCATAAGGGCGCGGGGTCAGTTCGCGGTGTAGAGCCGGTCGGGATCGAGGTTCCGCAGCACGGCGAGTTCCTGTTCTTCCGGCGGATGGGTGCGCGGCACAT
>CAZYYQ010000002.1:0-41711 GCA_964651275.1 uncultured Hyphomicrobiaceae bacterium
GCTCAAGGAGGGTGTGCATGGTGATGAGTTGCGCCGCGTGGCCCGAGCCGACCGCGAGTGCCGCAGTGCCGCCTTCCAGCGCCGCGACGCGTTGCTCCAGCACGTCCTGCGTCGGGTTCATGATTCGCGTGTAGATGTTGCCGAACTGCTGAAGGCCGAAAAGTGCAGCGGCGTGCTCGGCGTTGTCGAACACGTAGGAGGTTGTCTGGTAGATCGGCGTAACGCGCGCCCCGGTCGTCGGGTCTGGCTGGGCGCCGGCGTGAATGGCGCGGGTTTCGAACCCGCGAAGATCCTGCTCTGTCATGGCTCAAGTCCTCCCTGGCCCGCCGCGCTAAGCGCGATTTTCTGTTCTGAGGTAAGCGAACACTCGCCCTCATTTTTGAATCTGACGCGCATTTTATCCGAAAACCGGACGCCACTTTTCGGAATGCGCTCAGGCTGTCTCGCGCTTGCGCAATTCGCTGGCGCGGGTCTTCTTGCTCTCGGATTTCAACTGCCCGCATGCCGCCATGATATCGCGTCCGCGTGGCGTGCGCACCGGCGAAGCGTAGCCCGCGCGCTGGATAACGGCGGCGAAATTCTCGATCTGCTCCCAGTCTGAACAGTCGTAGGGCGCGCCGGGCCACGGGTTGAACGGGATCAGGTTGATCTTCGCAGGGATGCGCGCGAGCAATCGGACAAGCTCCTTCGCCTCGGCCAGCGAATCGTTCACGCCCTTGAGCATGACATATTCGAAGGTGATGCGCCGATTGTTGGCGAGGCCGGGATAGTTGCGGCAGGCATCGAGCAGGTCGGCGATCGGGTATTTCTTGTTGAGCGGCACCAGCTCGTTGCGCAGCTCGTCGCGCACCGCGTGCAGCGAGATCGCCAGCATCACGCCCATTTCGTGGCCGGTGCGCGGGATCATCGGCACGACGCCGGAGGTCGACAGCGTGATGCGGCGCTTGGAGATCGCCAGCCCGTCGCCGTCATTGGCGATTTCCATCGCCGTCTTGACGTTGTCGAAGTTATAAAGCGGCTCGCCCATGCCCATCAGCACGATGTTGCTGATCATACGCTCGGATTCGGGCAGGCCCGTGGGATTTTCGGCATCGAGACCCGGCCAGTCGCCGATCCGGTCGCGCGCCAGCATGATCTGGCCGACGATCTCGCCGGCGGTCAGGTTGCGCACGAGCGGTTGCGTTCCGGTGTGGCAGAAGCTGCAATTCAGCGTGCAGCCGACCTGGCTGGAGATGCACAGCGTCGCGCGTTCAGCGTCGGGGATGTAGACCGTCTCGACTTCCGGGCCTGGCAGGCCCGGGCGTAGGGGCGCAAGCCGCGAGAGCCATTTACGCGTGCCATCCGTCGAGATTTGTTCGGTCAAGATCTCAGGGCGCTGAAGCGTCGCGGCATCGGCCAGATCGCGCCGCAGCGCCTTCGACACGTTGGTCATGGCATCAAAGTCGCGCACGCCCTGGGTATAAATCCACCGCCAAAGCTGGCTGACGCGCATACGCTGCTGCTTCTCGGGCACGCCGATAGCCCCGAGAAATGCGGCAAGTTCGCTCCGGCTGAGGCCAATGAGGGTCGGCTTGTCGCGCGCTGCTGCGTTGTTGTGCGCCGCGGAGGCGGAAATGGCGCCCGACGTTGCAATAATCTCTACGGACACCCCGTGCTCCGATGATCGTGGTCGTGCCTTTACGGACATTCCTCGTTGAGCTTGCCGAGCGAGGCCGTCAGCCCGAACAGCGAGTAGGTATCGGTGGTCTGCTTGCCATCCGCCGACTCGCCCTTGACACCCATGTCGGCGCCCGCCTTCATGGCGTCAAGCAGCCGCTTCTCGTCCTCCGGGTCCCGCAGGAACGCCTTGTCGCCGCGCACGAACATGTCGAAGGTCGTGCCGCCGACATTCACCACAGGTGCGCTGCCTTCCTTGAACTCGTAGCCGTTCTTGACGCTCAACTCGTTCTTGATGCCGTCAGCGACCCAGTTGGTCACGTAAAAATATACCCCACTGCGGTTCGCATCCTGAGGCGAACTGCTCTTGGGCTCGGTGGCGGCGAAGCATATCTTGTTGCCATTCTCGGCCTCATGCACGTAGACGGCCCAATCACGGTTCTCAGCGACCTTGACGGTGTTCTGCGCGGTCGCGGAACCGGCCATCAGGACGATCAGCAGCGATGAGAAAAGAACGATCCTCATTAGCCTTGCTCTCTGTTGCATTTGCACGGCACGAATCTGCCTCCGTATAAAGCTTCGCCGGCCATTTGACCAGCAGTGGCACACAAAATTTCCTCGGTGAAGGTCACCTCCCGGCCACCCGGCTTCTGGATGATCCATTCACATGGCCGGGCAGTTGCGTCGCGCCGCCTTCCATCACCGGGCGCGGGGCGAATCGCCCGAGGCTGCGCACCCTGTCATACATGACGATTGCGCCGGCCATAGCCACATTGATGCAGAACGACGTCGGGATCTTGACAACATAGTCGCAGCGCGCCTCGAGCGCCTCGCTGAGCGACCCCTTTTCCGGGCCGAGCACATAAGCGGCGCGCGCCGGATGGCGGAAGCTGGGCAGATCGACGGCCTCATCGAGCAGTTCCACGCCTATGAGGCGGCAATGAACGGGAAGCTGCATCTCTTCCACGCTCGCCCAGTGATAGACCGGCAGGTGCTCTGTCGCCTTTGAGGTGTCCGACTTCGCCTCAAAGGCACGGCAGTCGGCATCGATCGTGAATGCGAAGCTCGCGCCGAAGCCATGCGCGGAGCGCACGAGATTGCCCAGGTTCATCGGCTTCGATACCCGCTCGACGCCTATGGCGAAATAGCCTCTTGTGGTCATGGCCCTGAATACGGGGTTAAGCTCCGGCCCGTGCGCCCCATACATAGAGTCTCGGAGACCGATATGAAAGCCATCTTGTGCCATGCGCCCTGCGAGCCTGAGGCTCTCGTGCTTGGTAACATCCCGGAGCCCGAGCCGGGCGAGGGCGAGGTGGTGATAGCCGTGCGCGCCTGCGCTCTGAACTTCTTCGACACGTTGATCATCCGCGGCAAATATCAATGCAGGCCGGAGCCGCCGTTTTCGCCCGGCGGAGAGGTGGCGGGGGTGATCGAGCGGGTTGGTCCCGGCGTGCGCGGGCTGGAGGCTGGCCAGAGGGTCATGGCGCATCTGCGTTGGAACGGCTGCCGGGAAAAGACCGTGGCGCGCGCTGGCGCGACCGTACCGATACCTGACAGCGTTTCCGACGAGGTCGCCGCCGGGCTGACCATCACCTATGGCACCGCAATGCACGGGCTGAAGGATCGCGGCCGCGTTGCCGCGGGCGAAACCGTCGCCGTGCTGGGCGCTTCCGGCGGAGCCGGGCTGGCGGCGGTGGAGGTGGCGAGCGCGTTGGGCGCTGAGGTTATCGCGGTGGCATCGTCGCCGGAAAAACTGGAGATATGCCGGCGGCACGGTGCGGACTTGCTGATCGACTATGCCACGGGCGATCTGCGGGACTTGTTGAAAGACGCAACTGGCGGGCGCGGGGTGGATATCGTTTACGATTGTGTTGGCGGGGCCCAGAGCGAGCGGGCATTGCGCGCACTGGCATGGGACGGGCGGCTTCTGGTCGTGGGCTTCGCTTCTGGAGAAATCCCGCAGATTCCGCTCAACCTGCCGCTGCTGAAGGGCTGCGCGATCGTCGGCGTCATGTTTGGGCGCTTCGCGGAATTGTCTCCCGATGCCCAGCGTGAGAATATGCGACAAGTTCTGGAGTGGTGTGCGCACGGGCGGCTGAAGCCGCATGTGGGCCAGGTGTTTCCCTTGAGCGACACGGCTCGCGCCATTCAGATGATCGATGCGCGCAAAGCGGTCGGAAAGATCGTGGTGCGGCCTTGAGCCGCGCCGCTCTCAGGGACGTTGTGGCTTTTCGGCTACGCAGGGCGGATTAATCTCTTGTATGCAAGATATTGAACGCCATGTCTGCCATAGTGCGGACACAAGCGCAGTGTGCTAGGGCTTCAGTCATTCAAAGATTTGCAGAAATTGGTGGGCGTCAGGAGCTAGAGCATGCGAGTGCGCACCACGATCCGCAGCGTTCAAGGCGGCAAACCTGATCGCATCGATTCAAAGCTCACATACAACGGCGCACGACTGAAAAGCCGTCCGTAATCCAAACATGAAATTCACCGATCTTGGTTTAAGCAACAAGGTTCTGGAAGCCGTCCACGCGGCGGGCTTCACCGAGCCGACCCCAATCCAGGCAAAGACGATTCCCATCGCGCTTGAAGGGCGTGACGTCGTGGGCATTGCGCAGACGGGCACCGGCAAGACGGCATCGTTCGTGCTACCGATGCTGACCAAGCTGGAGCGGGGCCGCGCGAGGGCGCGGATGCCGCGCTCGCTGATCCTGGAGCCGACGCGCGAACTCGCCGCTCAGGTCGCCGAAGCCTTTGAGCAGCTTGGCAAGAAGCACAAACTCACCGTGGCGCTGCTGATCGGCGGCGTGTCGTTCGACGAGCAGTTCCGCAAGCTTGACCGCGGCGCCGATGTGCTGATCGCGACGCCGGGCCGTCTGCTCGACCATTTCGGGCGCGGCAAGCTGCTCTTGACGGCGGTCGAGGTGTTCGTCATCGACGAGGCCGACCGGATGCTCGACATGGGCTTCATCCCGGATGTCGAGCGCATATGCGGCCTGCTGTCGCCCGCGCGGCAGACGTTATTCTTTTCCGCAACCATGCCGCCGGAAATTGAAAAGCTCACCCATAAGTTCCTGAACGCCCCTGAGCAGGTCAGCGTCGATAGCAAGAGCATGGCGGCGTCTACGATCCAGCAGCGGCTGAAGGCGATCAGCCCGGAGCCGAAAGCCAAACGTGCCGCGCTGCGCGACCTGATGCGCGAAGAGGACGTGAAGAACGCTATAATCTTCTGCAATCGCAAGCGCGACGTCGGGACAGTGTATCGTTCCCTCAAGAAGCATGGTTTCAACGCTGGTGAACTGCATGGCGATATGGATCAGCGCCAGCGCACGCTGACCCTCGATGGCTTTCGCAATGGCGATATCACCTTCCTCGTGGCGAGCGATGTCGCAGCGCGTGGACTCGATATCCCCGAAGTTAGCCACGTGTTCAATTACGACGTTCCAACGCATGCCGAAGACTATATCCACCGTATCGGGCGAACGGGCCGCGCCGGTCGCGAGGGCTACGCGGCGACGCTTGTGACGGACAAGGAAATGCCGGCGCTGCGCGAAATCGAGAAGCTCCTTGGCGGCCAGGTCGAATGGCTCGGCGAGCGCCCCTCTGGCGGAGAAGATGAAGACGCTGGACGTGGGCGCCGGCGCTCCGGCTCGGGACGACGGCGCGGAGGAAAGGCTGCGCGCGGTGGCGAGGCCGAAGACAGACAAGTGCAACAGCCGAAGCCTGATGCACGGGCGAAGGCGGATGAATCCGACGGGGATGGCAAGGGTGGCCGCCAGCGTGGGAGACGCGCAGGCCGTCGCCAGAAATCCGAGGCGGCGCCGGAGCAGCCCGCAGCCGATACGGCGCCAACACGCGATCAGGCGCACAAGGATGCGGGCAACAATGGCGCGGACGAACAGCAGCAGAAACCTCGCAAACGCGGCCGGAAGCGCGAATTGGAAGCCGCTGATGCCGATGCCAGCGGGTCTACCGCGTTCGGCATGAGCGATCAGGTTCCAGCTTTCCTGAAGCGCCCGATCCGCAGGGCCGCCACCGAAGATTGAGCCTGCGCCCGTTCGCACTGAACCGGGCTGGCAAATTGTCCGTTGTCTTCCTCGGGCTTGGGCGGTATAAACCGCGGCAAATCGCGGTGGCAGGGCGGCGTTTTGCGCTCCCGGCCTTGTTTGGTTTTTTCAACACGACGGCTGATCCGGCTTGCGTCATAGGGCGTGCCGGCGGTCTTGCCCATTCGCCGCGCGGCGTTTTTGGGCGGGCGATCTATTCACCGGGAGACAGGCATGGCCGATATCATTGAACTGAAGGCGCAGCCGCGCGAGAAGAGCGGCTCTGCGGCCTCGCGCGTGATCCGCAAGGGCGGCGGTGTGCCCGCGATCGTCTATGGCGGACGCAGCGGACCGGAAATGCTGACCCTGAACTATCGCGAGGTCTGGAAGCAGGTCGAAACCGGCCACTTCCTCAGCACGGTATTCATGCTCGACATAGGCGGCAAGAAGACCCGTGTCATCCCGCGCGACGTGCAGTTCGATCCAGTGCGCGACTTTGTTGAGCACATCGACTTCATGCGTCTGGCGAAGGACGCGGTGGTTGAGGTCGAAATTCCTGTGCAGGTGGTCAATGAGGATGACGCGCCGGGGCTGGAGCGTGGCGGCGTGCTCAACCTCGTGCGTCATTCCATTGAAGTGAGCTGCCCGGCCGATGCCATTCCGGATAATATCGAGGTCGATGTCACCGGACTGGACATTGGCGACGCCGTGCATATCTCGCAGGTCAGGCTGCCGGAGAAGGTAACGCCGACCATCACCGACCGCGACTTCACCATCCTAACCATCGCCGGAGCGGCAGCAGAAGAGTCTCAGGAAGAAGTCGAGGGTGAAGGCGAGGGCGAAGCAGGGGCTGCCCCGGAAGAGGAATAGTCGCTTCTGTTGTCAGCCGGTTCCGTGCAGCGGGCGGGGAAGTGAACCATGAAGCTGCTGATCGGCCTGGGCAATCCCGGTGCGCGCTACGCCGGCAATCGGCACAATATCGGGTTCCGCGCTTTGGAGGCGATTGCAGATCGCCATGGAATCGGCCCGTGGAAGCGGCGCTTTCAGGGCGAGGCCGCAGAGGGCCGACTGGGCGCTGAAAAAGTGCTGTTGCTCAAGCCGATGACCTACATGAACGAATCGGGGCGCGCGGCTGGTGAGGCCATGCGGTTCTTCAAGATCGCGCCCGAAGACCTGTTCGTGTTCCACGACGATCTCGACCTCGCCCCCGGCCGCGTCAAGGTCAAGCAGGGCGGCGGGCATGCCGGGCATAACGGGTTGAAGTCGCTGACCGCGCATTGCGGCGCGGATTTCTGGCGGGTGCGCATCGGCATCGGCCACCCCGGCGACAAGTCGAAGGTGACCGGTCATGTGCTTGGCGATTTCGCCAAGGCCGACGCGCGCTGGCTGGACCCGCTTCTGGACGCGATGGCGGATGCGGCCCCCGACCTCGTAAGCGGCGGCGAGGCGAAATTCACGACCGATGTCGCGCAGGCCATGCGCGAGTTGGAGGCTCCTGCGAAGAAGGATGCGCCCGCGCCCGCTGGCGATGCGCCCGCCTCGAAGAGCGCGCCGGCGCGCGGGCAGTCCTCCGCACCCACGGCGCTTGGCGAGAAGCTGCGGCGCTGGCTGGGCGGCTGAACGCCTATTTTCCGAATCACACCTCACAGGACTTGCCAGAATGGGTTTCAAATGCGGTATCGTCGGGCTGCCCAACGTCGGCAAGTCCACGCTGTTCAACGCGCTGACGCGGACCGCCGCGGCGGAAGCCGCCAACTACCCTTTCTGCACGATCGAGCCAAATGTCGGCGAGGTGCCCGTGCCCGATCCGCGCCTGGACGAACTCGCGCGGCTGGGGAAGTCGGCGCAGATCATCCCGACGCGGCTGAACTTCGTCGATATCGCCGGGCTGGTGCGCGGCGCGTCGAAGGGCGAGGGGCTGGGCAACCAGTTTCTGGCCAATATCCGCGAGATGGACGCGATCGCCTATGTGCTGCGCTGTTTCGAGGATGATGACATCAGCCATGTGGAAGGGCGCATCGACCCGCTCGCGGACGCCGAGACGGTCGAGACCGAGCTGATGATTGCCGATCTGGAGAGCCTTGAGCGGCGCAAGCCCGCGCTGGAGAAAAAGGCGAAGGCGCAGGGGCCCGAGGGCAAGGAGGCGAAGGCGACGCTGGAGCTGATCGGCAAGGTCGAGGCGGTGCTGGCCGAGGGGCATCCGGCGCGCACGGCGGCGATCAGCGCCGAGAAGTGTGCGGCATTCCGCATGCTTCAACTTCTGACCGCAAAGCCGGTGCTTTATGTCTGCAATGTCGATGAGGCGTCGGCCGCCATGGGCAACGCGCTTTCGCGCGACGTCGAAGCCTTCGCAGCAAAGCAGGGCGCGGGCGCCGTGGTGATCTCCGCCAAGATCGAGGCCGAACTCGCGCAGCTTGAGCCGGAGGAGCAGGCCGAATATCTCGCCGACCTCGGGCTGGAAGAGCCGGGGCTGAACCGGCTGATCCGCGCGGGCTACGATTTACTGGGGCTCATCACGTTTTTCACGGTCGGGCCCAAGGAAGCGCGCGCCTGGACCGTGCCGCGCGGCACGACCGCGCCGAAGGCTGCGGGCACAATCCATACCGACTTCGAAAAGGGCTTCATCCGCGCGGAGACGACATCATACGAGGATTTCGTGGCGTGCGGCGGCGAGGCGCGCGCTAAGGAGGCCGGTAAGATGCGGCTTGAGGGCAAGGAATACGTCGTCCATGACGGCGACGTGATGCATTTCCGCTTCGCGACTTGACGCGTCAAATGGTTATCGCGTCGCGCGTGGATGTCCGGCCTCGAACAGGGTCGTAGCGCGCCGACAAATGTCATCGTACCACGCGAGCGTCTGACGCCACCACGGACGGATTGCCGTGTCGCCCCACAGCGCGCCCGCAAGCTGCCCCGTTACGGCCGCGACCGTGTCAGCATCGTCGCCGAGGTTCGCTGCACGCAGCACCGCTTCGTCAAAACCATCGCTCTCATGCACGCACCAGAGCGCCGCGTTCAGCGTGTCCACGACATAACCGGTTGAACGAATGTCGTCGCGCCGCAGTCCGATGAAAGAGCCGCCCGCGATCTCGGCGACGGCCCCGCTGCCGGAAAAGCTGCGCGGGGTGAGCACCTGATCGCGCGGCGCGCCGGAGATCGCCTCGACCAGCAACTCGCAGAAAAACGCGCAGGCATCGACGGCTTCCTCGGCCCCATGTGTTGTTCGGCTCTGGCGGCGCGCGATCGACATGGCCTTTTCCCTGTCAGCGTGGTGGCGAATGGCCACGGGCGCGAGACGCATCAGCGAACCATTTCCTGCACTGTGCGGGTCGGTATCGCCGGCCAGCGGAGCACCGCTTTCGTGAAACCTCTGCAATGCGCTTCTCGTCGTCATGCCAATGTCGAAACATCGACCGGTTACGCTGTTTTCGCCGTCGCGATACCACGCCCAGAAGCGGGTCATCAGGTCCGCCTCGTTGAGGTCCGGGTGCGCCAGCAGGCTGTCGGCAAGGCAAAGCGCCATGCTGGTGTCGTCAGTCCATTCTCCGGGCTTGAGGTTAAACGGGCCGCCCCCAACCATATCGGTGATTTCTGGCTGCGCGTCGCGCCGGGTGAATTCCAGCGTGGTGCCGATGGCATCGCCAACGGCCAGCCCCGTGAGAGAGCCGATTGCCCGTTCAGCAGCGGTCATCGTCCTCGGCCCATCGGAAACATCATCTGAGTGATGGCGAGGATTAGCAGTAGTAAGGGTGTCAGGCAATGCGCTGTTGCCCCGCGATCAAAGCCGCACGCCGCGCAGGCGCAGGGCATTGGTGATGACCGACACCGACGACAGGCTCATGGCGGCCGCTGCGATCATGGGCGATAGCAGGATGCCGAACACCGGATAGAGCACCCCGGCGGCGACAGGCACGCCCAGCGCGTTGTAGCCGAAGGCGAAAACGAGGTTCTGACGGATGTTGCGCATGGTCGCGCGCGCCAGATGCACGGCCCGGACAATCGCGCCCAAGTCGCCGCGCAATAGCGTCAGCCCGGCGCTTTCGATGCTGACATCAGCCCCGGTGCCCATGGCGATGCCGACATCGGCCGCGGCCAGCGCGGGTGCGTCGTTGACGCCGTCCCCGGCCATCGCCACGACCGAGCCTCCGGCGCGTATGCGGGCGACAAGATCGGCCTTGTCCTGGGGCAGCAGTCCGGCATGGACCTGGTCAATGTCGAGCGCGCGCGCGACGGCCATCGCCGTGGCCTCGCTGTCGCCCGTGGCCATAACGATGCGCAGGCCCGCGCCGTGCAGCGCGCGCACGGCCTCGGCGGCACGCTCCCTGATCGGGTCGGCTACGGCCAGCAGCCCGGCCAGTCCGCCGTCGATCGCGACGAACACGACCGTCTTGCCGTCCTCGCGCAAGGAGTCGGCTTTTTCGCTGGCCTCTTTGGCGTCCGCGCCGAGCGCTTCCATCAGGGCAGCCGTGCCCACGGCGATCTCGCGGCCATCGACGCGCCCCCTGATGCCCTTACCCGTCTGCGCCTCGAAGTCCGCGGCCTCCGCCAGCTTCAGGTCGCGTTCGCGGGCCGCCTCGGTGATGGCCTCGGCCAGCGGATGCTCGCTCGCACGCTCCAGGCTGGCGGCGAGGCGCAGCAACTCGTCTTCGTCCAGGCGCCTGAGCGTGACGATATCGCTCAGCTTCGGCGCGCCTTCGGTCAGCGTGCCGGTCTTGTCGATGATAAGCGTATCGACGGCGGCCAGCCGCTCCAGCGCCTGTGCCTCGCGCACCAGCACGCCGGCTTGCGCGCCGCGCCCGGTCGCCACCATGATCGACATGGGCGTGGCCAACCCCAACGCGCACGGGCAGGCGATGATGAGCACAGAGACGGCGGCCACCAGCGCATAGGCCATCGCGGGCGGCGGGCCAACGAGCGACCATGTGACGAAGGCGATGATCGCGACGCCAACGACGGCCGGCACGAAATACGCCGCGACCTCGTCCACCAGCCGCTGGATCGGCGCGCGGCTGCGCTGCGCCTGCGCAACCATGTCGACGATGTTCGACAGCATGGTGTCGCTGCCGACGCGCTCGGCGCGCATGAGGAAGCTGCCGGACGTGTTGAGGGTGCCGCCCGTGACGGCGTCGTCCTTGGTCTTCTCGACCGCCACCGGCTCGCCGGTGAGCATCGACTCGTCCACGCTGGAGCGGCCATCCTCGACCACGCCATCGACGGGGATCGACTCGCCGGGGCGCACCCGCAGCCGGTCGCCGACCTGCACCTGCTCAAGCGGGACATCCTCTTCCGTGCCGTCCTCGGCCACGCGCCGCGCGGTCTTGGGCGCGAGATCAATCAGCGCGCGCAACGCAAAGCCGGTCTTCTCGCGCGCCCGCAGTTCCATCACCTGCCCGGCGAGCACCAGCACGACGATCATCGCAGCGGCCTCGAAATAAACGCCGACAGAGCCATCTGGCGCGCGGAAGGCGTCCGGGAATAGCCCCGGCGCGATCACCGCGACGACGCTGTAGCCATAGGCCGCGCCGACGCCCAGCCCGATCAGCGTCCACATGTTTGGGCGCATGTTCTGGAACGAGGCGACGCAGCGCTGGAAGAATGGCCAGCCCGAATAGAGCACTACCGGCGTCGCCAGCGCCAGCTCGGCCCAGCGCGCTACCCCTTCTCCGATCCACTGCTTGACCGGCAGACCAAGCATCGGCCCCATCGCCACAATGAGCACGGGCACACTCAAAATCGCGCCGACGATCAGCCGGCGCGTGAAATCCACCAGTTCCGGGTCCGGCCCTGACGGCGCGGCGGACGGGCTCATCGGCTCCAGCCCCATGCCGCAGATCGGGCAGGTGCCGGGGCCTTCCTGCACGATCTCCGGGTCCATCGGGCAGGTGTAGAGCGTGCCGGGCGGCGCCGGATCAGGCTCGCCCTGATCGCTCAGGTACTTCTCGGGATCGGCGGCGAACTTGTCGCGGCAGCCCTCGCGGCAGAAGTAGTAGGTTTCGCCCGCGTAGTCATAGCTGATGGCGTCCGGGCCGGGCGTCACCTTCATCCCACAGACCGGGTCCGTCGCCTCCCCGGGCGCATCGTGATCGTGGTGGTGGCAGACGTGATCCGCCACCTTCTGCTTGGTGTCCTGCATAGTCGGGTTTCAGGCCTTGATGTTGTCTCAGCGGTGCGACTGGAACACCTTCGTTTCGCCCTTGCCGTCGAAGGCGATCACGTCATAGGGCTCGGTTCGGCCATCGTCCGCCTCCATGCCCGGCGAGCCGATCGGCATGCCCGGCACCGCCAACCCCTTGACCGCCGGGCGCTCGCTGAGCAGGCGCTTTATGTCATCGGCAGGCACATGACCCTCGACCACGTAGCCGCCGACCTTGGCGGTGTGGCAGGCATCGAGGCTCTGCGGAATACCCGCGCGGCGCTTCACGTTCCACAGTTCTTCGAATTGTGTGATCTTCACCTCGAAGCCCGCCGCGCGCAGATGATCCGCCCACGCAGTGCAGCAACCGCAGTTGGGCCGCTTGGTCATTTCCACGACCGGCAGGTTCCGCGCGCCTGCGCCTTGCTCCTGCGCCGCGCCCTGCGGCGTGGCCATGAACGCCGCGCTCAGTATTGCGGCAACAGCGACTAACAGCTTCATCTGCATGCTCCGGTTTATTGCTAGGTGTCGGTGATGTGCGCCTTCCAGTCACTGGAATGTCAAGTGGCGGCTGTCAGGTGCGGCGTTAACCATCTTGCGGACGCTTCGGGCGCATTCGATTAAAATATGGTTAATTTGGCGGCTGGCAGTTGAGAGGGCGAGCAATGGCTGGGACGCTGGAGGATACAGACGGCGGCGACTCCACCGTCGTGGCGCTGTTGCACGCGCTTCGGCAGGATTCGGTGCAGCATGCGCTCGATACGCTGGAGGCCGAGACCGGGCTGGCGCGAGAGCGGATCATTGCTGATTCAGTCCTGTTCGCAGACCGTAACCGCGCGTCGTTTCTGGCTCAACTCAGGGGCCGCCCGCCGCGCTCGCAGAGCGTATCTGCGCAGCCTTCACGCTTGCGCCGCTTCCTGGGTGACAACGGTGTCGAGATCGTCGTGGCGGGCATGTTCCTGCTCGGCGCGGCGCTGGCCGCTATCCAGATCATGCTGCTCAACTGATGGCCGGAGGCCGGTGAATGCGCGTACTCATCGTCGTGGTCAGCCTTGGTGCCCTGTGGGACGGCTATACCAGCTTCTACGGGATCGCCGAGTTCTACAATCTTATCATGAGCGATGCCGGCGCGGCGCGCTACGCCTTCGCCGGTGTGGCGGCCGTTACCATCGTCGGTTTCATGGTTGCGACGCGGCTGATCTGGAGCAGCACCGAGCCGAACAATTCGATCACCATGCTGCTCAAGGTCGCATGGGTGGTGTGCTTCGTGATCGACCTTTACACCTCGTTCATCGGCACGCGCGACTGGGTATTCGACGGCATGGCCGGAGGTGCGGCGAATGTGTTTGGCTTGCTGATCTTCAGCTTCCTGGTCACGTCTTCATCGGTGCTGCTGTCCCAGCTCATAACCGGCAGGGGCATCCGCAGGCGGTACCTGTATTAGAAGCGCGATGCGAAAAGTTGGGACCGGGTTTGTGGGCTTGTTCTATGGAACGAGCCAGCGGCCCTGCCAGTCGCCATCCTGCCAGATGAACGCCGCGCGGCGGTGGCCCTGATGCGCGAGATAGAGCCATTCGATGCGCGTGATCTGCGCCGTGATCACGGCGAAATGGTCCGCGCCGTCGTGGCTGTCCTCGGCCGAGAACGGCACCGCCGCAGGGTCGCTGACGGCCTCGCCGGGCGCGCGCATTACCTGATAGCAGATGCGGCTGAAATCGCGCGTCGCGGCCCAGGCCGCGCGGGCGAGATCGTCGTGAATGTGGATGCTTAGCATGCAATCAAGGCGAAGCTGAATTTTCTGCTTCGGGTCGTAGACGAGCACCGCGCCGGCCGGATCGGCCTCGATCTCAGCAACCTTCGCCGATCGCCTGTCGGTGTGGAAGCGCAGACGCCGCGCGTCCGGCTCGCAGCCGCGCAACACCACGGTGCGCAGGCGTGGCGCGACGTCGCCGTTCGTAGCGAGAATGGGCGTGTGCGAGGGCGCCTTGCGGTCCTTCGCGCCGCGCCCCAAAAGCGACCACGCCGCACGTAAGCTCAGATCGAGATCATTATAAAAATCTGGCAGGTCCGGTTCGCTCATCGCGCGCCCCGTTTCATTAGGAGGTGCTGAGTTATAGCCAGTCCTGCAGGATCGGGATCAGCGGCAAATCCGCCGGAGGCATGGGGTAGTCCCGCAGGCGCGCCGCCCGTACCCATGCGAGCGCGCCGTGTTCCCGGCATTCCGGCTCGCCGTGCCATTTACGGCAGATGAACAGCGGCATCAACAGGTGGAAATCGTCATAGGCATGGCTGGCGAAGGTCAGCGGCGCGATGCAGGCGCGCGGCACCGCGATCCCCAACTCCTCGTCAAGCTCGCGGATCAGCGCGCTCTCGGGCGTCTCGCCTTGCTCCACCTTCCCGCCGGGAAATTCCCACAGCCCCGCCATCGCACGTCCCTCAGGACGCTGGGCAAGTAGCACACGGTTGTCCACGTCAATCAGCGCGCAGGCGACCACGAGGATAATCGGCTTTGCCATGGTGGTCGTCACTGCACCTGCTCAGCTTCGGTAATCGGCGTTGATGTCGATGTAGCCGTGGGTCAGGTCGGTGGTCCAGACCGTCGCTGCACCGCGACCGCTCAAGCCTGCAAAGACGCGGATCAGCAACTCGTCGCGGGTCATGTAGGCCGCGCCGTCGGCCTCGTGATAATCGGGGTGGACCTCGCCGCCGGCGGCGACCGGGATCTCGCCGAACCAGATAGCGAGTTCTTCCGGGTTGACCGGCACGCCCGCCTTGCCGATGGCCATCACGATGCGGCCCCAGTTCGGGTCCTGTCCGGCCAGCGCCGTCTTCACCAGCGGGGAGTTGGCGATCGAGAAGGCGATGGTCTGCGCGTCCTCGTCCGTATTGGCGCCATCAACGCGGATCGTCACGAATTTGGTCAGCCCCTCGCCATCCTTGACGACCTGATGAGCGAGGTCGAGCGTGAGTTCGTGGAGCGCGAGACGGAATGCTTCCAGCCGCGGGTCATGCGGATCGTTGATTTCGGGCACGCCGCGCGCCCGCGACGCGCCGGTGGCGAACAGCAGGGCCGTGTCGCTCGTGGAGGTATCGCCGTCCACCGTGATGCGGTTGAAGCTCTGGGCGACGGTTTCCCCGCACAGGGTCTGTGCGATCGCGGGTGGAAGCGGGGCGTCGGTGAAAAAGAAGGCCAGCATGGTCGCCATGTTCGGCGCGATCATGCCGGAGCCCTTGGCGATGCCGTTGATCGTCACCGGCACGCCGTCGATTTCGGTGGCTTGCGTCGCGAGCTTTGGGAAGGTGTCGGTGGTCATGATCGCGCGCGCAGCATCTTCCCACGCGTCGGGGCGCAACTGTGCGCGCAGCCCGCGCAAGGTATCGGCAAAGATGGAGACATCCAGCGGCTCGCCGATCACCCCGGTCGAGGCGAGAAACACCTCGTCGGGCGCGCAGCCTGCTGCTTCCGCAGCGATTTCCGCAGTCATCCGCACGGCTTCTTCGCCGCGCTGGCCCGTGAAGGCATTGGCGTTGCCGGAATTGACGACAAGGGCGCGGGCGGCGCGCGCGCCTGCAAGCCGCTCGCTGCACCACCTGACGGCTGCGGAAGGTGTAGCCGAGCGGGTCAGCGCGCCGCCAACAGCGGCTCCCTCAGTAAGGTTCACGAGCAGCAGGTCCTTGCGCGCGCGGTAGCGGATCCCGGCTTCCGCCGCCGCCAGCGTGACGCCATCAACGGGCGGAAGCCCCGGCACGGTAGCCGGCGCAAACGGTGACGGCTTGATCATTGCGCGGCGCTGTCGTCCTTGCTCTCGCCAGACGGCGGTTCCTCAGACTTCTTGAGGCTTTCATCGAGGATCTCGACGTTCGCGGCGTCGCGCAGGGATGCCATGCGCTCCTGCAGCATCTGGCGCACCAGCGCGCCTTTCAGACGGTCCTTGACTTCATCAAATTTTGGCGGCTCGCGGTCCCGCGTATCTTCCAGCTTGATCACGTGCCAGCCGAAGCGGGTCTTCACCGGTTGCGAGATTTCCCCCTTTTTGAGCGCGAAGGCGGCTTCGGCGAACGGCGCAACCATCTGTTCCTTGCTGAAAAAGCCGAGGTCACCACCGTTGGCGCTGCTCGGCCCAGTCGACTCGGCCTTGGCCAGTTCAGCGAAATCCTCGCCATCCGCCAGCTTCTGGATGATTGCCTTGGCTTCGTCTTCGGTCTTCACGAGAATATGGCGCGCGCGGATTTCCGGCTCCGGTTCGGTGCTGCCGATGCGTTCGTCATAAAGCTTCTGCGCAGCTTCGTCCGTGACGTTTTCGCGTATTTCCTGCTGGAAAAACACATCTCGCAGAGCGCGAAGTTCATAATAGCGCGAGAGCTGACTGTACTGGTCGCTCTGGTCGAGCCCGCCCTTGCGCGCGGCATCGGCGAGCAGCGTCAGTTCCACGACATATTGCAGGATCAACTCGCGCTGGCTTGCCTCGGGAAGTTGGGCAAGGTCGGAGCCGAGTTCATCGCGTGCCAGCTCAAGCTGGGCTTCGGTGATCGGCGTGCCGTCGACGCGCGCGACAACCTTGTTTGCGTCGGCGTCTGCGTCATCCTGTGCCTGCGCGGCGCCTGCACAAGCAAGGGCCGCCACGACCAGCGCAAGTGCGAAACGATGGAAATGGTGATAAGTCACTGATACACCTCGATCTAGTGGGATTGCTTCTGGCTTTGGCAGCCGTTGGTTCGTCATCGCGCGTCCCGGCCATGCCGTCCAGCGCCGATGCGCCGCGCAACGCATGGCACGGCGCCAGCCGTATTCCTGCCGGCATCTTGTATCCTTTCGCTCTTTGCGATGCAAAGCCAAGATTGGCGTGAGCGAATTGCCGGCTCGCCGCCGCCCTTCGCGTTGACAGGGCAAGACGCCCCGCTTATTTCCAAAGACGATCTTGCGTCGCCACCACCGGTAGGCGCTCAGGCTGCTGAAAAATCAGGAAGGCTTTACGAGATGGTGTCGTTGGGTGCGATCACGGGCCGGTTTTTCGGCTCTGCGAACGATCGCAAGCTGAAAACCTATCAACCGCGGGTCTCCGCGATAAATGCGCTGGAACCCGAACTGGAGCGGCTGTCCGACGAAGACTTGCGGGCGCGCACGGATGCGTTTCGCGAGCAACTCGCAAACGGCTCCAAGCTCGATGATCTGCTGGTTCCAGCCTTTGCCACCGTGCGCGAGGCCGCCAAGCGCACGCTCGGCCAGCGCCATTTCGATGTGCAGCTGATCGGCGGCATGGTGCTGCACGAAGGCGACATCGCCGAGATGAAGACGGGCGAGGGCAAGACGCTTGTCGCAACGCTGCCGGTCTATCTCAACGCGCTGACGGGCCGCGGCGTCCATGTCGTCACCGTCAACGACTATCTTGCCAAGCGCGACGCCGGGTGGATGGGTGCGATCTACGAATTTCTAGGCCTTACGGTGGGCTGTATCACCCACGATATGGACGACGAGAAGCGGATGGAGGCCTACGGCTGCGACGTCACTTACGGCACCAACAACGAGTTCGGCTTCGACTATCTCCGCGACAACATGAAATATTCGACCGCCGAGATGGTCCAGTTTGGCGGCCGCCCGTGGGAGTTGGCCGGGCATTATTTCGCCATCGTGGACGAGGTGGATTCGATACTGATCGACGAGGCGCGCACCCCGCTGATCATTTCCGGCCCGGTGGAAGACCGCACTGAGCTCTACACCGCCGTCGACTCGATCATCCCGCAAATGGGCGAGGACGACTACGAGCTTGACGAGAAGATGCGCACGGTGGTGCTGACCGAGAAGGGCAACGAGACCGCGGAACAGCTTCTCAAGCAGGAAGGGCTGATCAAGGACGACGCCTCGATGTATGACGTCGAGAACGTCAGCCTCGTGCACCACGTCAACCAGGCCTTGAAGGCGCACACGTTATTCCTGCGCGACCGTGACTATATCGTCAAGAACGGCCAGGTGGTCATCATCGACGAGTTCACCGGCCGCATGATGGAGGGCCGGCGCTATTCCGAAGGGCTGCACCAGGCGCTCGAAGCCAAGGAAGGCGTGAAGATCCAGCCTGAGAATGTCACGCTCGCCTCGATCACCTTCCAGAATTATTTCCGTCTGTACGAGAAGCTGGCCGGCATGACCGGCACGGCGGTGACCGAAGCCGCCGAGTTCGCGGACATCTATGGGCTCGGCGTGACCGAAGTTCCGACCAACCGCCCGATGGTTCGCGCGGATCATCACGACGAGGTTTACCGGACTTTCGAGGAAAAGATCGACGCGATCATCGAGGACATCAAGGACTGCCGCGAGCGCGGCCAGCCGGTTCTTGTTGGCACCACCTCGATCGGCAAGTCGGAGATGTTCGCGGAGCGGATGAAAAAGCTGAAGATCCCGCATCAGGTGCTGAACGCGCGCTACCACGAGCAGGAAGCCTTCATCATCGCGCAGGCCGGCGTGCCCGGCGCAGTCACGATCGCCACCAACATGGCCGGTCGCGGCACCGACATTCAGCTTGGCGGCAACCCGGAGATGCGCCTGCAATTGTGGCTTACCGAGCAGAAGCAGAAGGGCAGGGCGCCGAGCGAGACCCAGATCGAGACCCAGCGCCAGAAGATCCTCGCCGATATCGAGGAGAAGAAGCAAAAAGCGCTGAACGCCGGTGGTCTCTACGTGATCGGTACCGAGCGCCACGAATCCCGGCGCATCGACAACCAGCTTCGCGGCCGTTCGGGCCGTCAGGGCGACCCGGGCGCGTCGAAATTCTTCTTGTCGCTTGAAGACGATCTGATGCGCATCTTCGGGTCGAACCGAATGGACGGGATGCTGCAGAAGCTGGGCTTGGAAAAAGGCGAGGCGATCGTCCATCCGTGGATCAACAAGGCGCTGGAGAAGGCGCAAGGGAAGGTGGAAGCGCGCAACTTCGACGCGCGCAAGAACATCCTCAAATACGACGATGTCATGAACGACCAGCGCAAAGTCGTCTTCGATCAGCGCATCGAACTGATGCAGGAGGACGATCTCAGCGAAACGGTGCGCGACATGCGCCACCAGGTCATCGACGATCTCGTCCGAAAGCATATCCCCGAAAAGGCTTATGCCGAACAATGGGATGTGGAGGGGCTGGGTGAAGAGGTGAAGCGCATCTTCGCGCTCGACCTGCCGGTCAGCGACTGGGCGGCGGAAGAAGGCATCGCCGAAGAAGAAATTCACGAGCGGCTGATCGCCGAGGTCGACTCTGGTGCGGCGAAAAAGGTAGCCGAGGTCGGCCCGGAGATGATGCGCCATATCGAAAAGGCCGTGCTGCTGCAAACCCTCGATAATCTCTGGCGTGAGCACCTTGTCACGCTTGAGCATCTGCGCCAGGTGATCGGGCTGCGCGGCTTCGGTCAGCGGGACCCGCTCAACGAGTACAAGACCGAAGGCTTCGAGTTGTTCGAGACCATGCTGTCGAACCTGCGCGAGGAAGTGACCGGCCATCTGATGCATGTGAGCGTGGACACCGCGCGCCGAGAACCGAGCCTTGAGGATGCTGAGTTGCCAGAGATGAGCGCTCACCATATCGATCCGCTCTCTGGCGATGACGAGTTCGACTATGCCGAGCCTGAACTGGCCATGGAGGGCGCAGAAGGCGGGCGACCGATGCGCGGCCGGCGTGGCGATGCGGCCGCACAGCCGATGCGCAATAAGCCCGCCGGGGTTGCGCTCGATCCGAACGACCCGTCGACCTGGGGCAAGGTGGCACGCAACGCGCCGTGTCCTTGCGGCTCAGGCAAGAAATACAAGCACTGTCACGGTAAACTGGGCTAATCACCGGCGACAGCGGCATAATGCGGCGTGAAGCGCCGTCCACGGGCTGGACGGCCTTGCTTGTTCCCCGTTAAGAACAATAAAACTGCAATTGGAGGAGGAAACCCCATGGATGTCCGCGCCGCCGTCGCCTTCGAGGCTGGCAAGCCGCTCGAAGTCACCACCGTCCAGCTTGAAGGCCCGCGCGAGGGCGAGGTAATGGTGGAGATCCGTGCTACGGGCATTTGCCACACGGACGAGTTCACGCGCTCCGGTGCCGATCCGGAAGGGTTGTTCCCGGCGATCCTGGGTCATGAGGGCGCAGGCGTCGTTGTCGATACCGGTCCGGGCGTGAAGCATCTGAAAAAGGGCGATCACGTCATTCCGCTGTACACGCCGGAATGCCGCGAGTGCGAATACTGCCTCAACCCGAAAACCAACCTGTGCCAGAAAATCCGCTCGACGCAGGGGCAGGGGCTGATGCCCGACGGCACCTCGCGCTTCTCGCTCGATGGCAAGCCGCTGCACCACTACATGGGCACCTCCACCTTTTCCAATTACACCGTCCTGCCGGAGATCGCGGTCGCGAAAATCCGCGAGGACGCGCCGTTCGACAAGGTTTGCTATATCGGCTGCGGCGTGACCACGGGCATCGGCGCGGTCATCAACACCGCCAAGGTCGAGCCGGGCGCGAATTGCATCGTTTTCGGCCTCGGCGGCATCGGCCTGAACGTGATTCAGGGCCTGCGTCTGGTCGGTGCGAACATGATCGTCGGGGTGGACATCAACCCGTCCAAGAAGGAATGGGGCGAGCGCTTCGGCATGACCCATTTCGTCAACCCGAAGGAGGTGGAAGGCGATCTCGCGCCCTATCTCGTCAACCTGACGGGTGGCGGCGGCGATTATACCTTCGATTGCACCGGCAATGTGGACGTGATGCGCGCGGCTCTGGAATGCGCGCACAAAGGTTGGGGCGAGAGCATCATCATCGGCGTCGCGCCCGCCGGCGCCGAGATTGCCACCCGCCCGTTCCAGCTTGTGACGGGGCGCGTCTGGCGCGGTACCGCATTCGGCGGCGCGCGCGGGCGCACGGATGTGCCCAGGATCGTCGACTGGTATATGGACGGCAAGATCGAGATCGACCCGATGATCACCCACACGATGCCGCTCGATGACATCAACAAGGGCTTTGACCTGATGCATCACGGCGAGTCGATCCGCGGCGTCGTAACATTCTAAGGGACAAAATGGAGACCATCGGCGAGAACCGCGCGCATGGCGGTACGCAGTACATCTGCCGGCATGCCTCGCAGAGCACCGGCACGCCGATGACCTTTGCGGCCTACGTGCCCGATGGCGCCCGCGATGCGCCCGCGCCCGTGTTGATCTACCTGTCCGGACTGACCTGCACGCATGCCAACGTGATGGAGAAGGGCGAATACCGCCGCGCGGCGAGCGAGCACGGCGTCGTTGTCATATGCCCCGACACCAGCCCGCGTGGCGACGGCGTCGCTGATGACGAATCTTACGACTTGGGGCAGGGCGCAGGGTTTTACGTGGATGCGACAGAGACCCCGTGGTCTGCGCATTTCCAGATGTGGCGTTACGTCACGGAAGAATTGCCGGCTCTCGTCGGCGCATCGTTCCCGGTCGATATGGGCCGCGCCGGCATCTTCGGCCACTCGATGGGCGGGCACGGCGCGCTGGTCGCCGCTCTGCGCAAGCCCGAGACATTCCGCACCGTTTCGGCCTTCGCGCCGATCGTTGCGCCGTCGCGCGTGCCATGGGGCGAAAAGGCTTTTGCTGCCTATCTCGGCATGGATCAGGAGGTTTGGCGCAACTATGACGCGGTCGCGTTGATCGAGGACGGTGCGCGCGTCGGCGACATCCTCGTGGATCAGGGCGAGGCCGACGTGTTCCTCGCCGAGCAGCTTCGCCCGGAACTGTTGGAAGAAGCCTGCGCGGCTGCCTCCATCTCGCTCACGTTGCAGCGCCATGAAGGCCATGACCATTCCTACTATTTCATCTCGACCTTCATGGCTGATCATATCGCGTGGCACGCTGAACGCCTCGGCTGATGCCGCTGGCTTGCGTACGGCCGGAGGGTCGGCTAAATGTGCTGAATCGTTGAGCGCGCGACCGGCGAGAGAGGGGCCGCCGCGGAAATCGCGCTCCAAACCGGCGAGAGATCATGGACAAGATTCGCGTGACCGGCGGCGTCCCGCTGACAGGCGTCATCCCCATCAGCGGCGCAAAGAACGCTACGCTGCCGTTGATGATCGCGAGTCTGCTGACCTCGGACACGCTCACGCTGAAGAATGTGCCGAACCTCGCCGATGTCGCCAACCTGGCGCGTATCCTGCGCAATCATGGCGTCGACTCGGCGCTGGACGGCAAGCGGGCGAATGGCGCGCCGTCGCAGGGCGACACGATGCACCTGACCGCTCGCGACATCGTTGACACCACCGCGCCGTACGACATGGTTCGCCGGATGCGCGCGAGCTTCTGGGTGCTTGGGCCGCTCCTGGCGCGTTGCGGCGAAGCGCGCGTTTCGCTTCCCGGCGGCTGCGCGATCGGGACGCGGCCGGTCGACCTGCATCTGGAGGGTCTGAAGGCGCTTGGCGCCGAGATCGACCTAGACGGCGGCTACGTCGTGGCGAGGGCGCCCGGCCGGCTGAAAGGCGGGCGCGTGAACTTCTCCAAGGTATCGGTTGGCGCGACACATAACGTCTTGATGGCAGCGGCGCTCGCCAAGGGCGAAACGCTGATTGAGAATGCTGCAATGGAGCCGGAGGTGGGCGATGTGGCCGCCTGCCTTATGAAGATGGGTGCACAGATCGAGGGCCTGGGGACTTCGACGCTTCACATTCAGGGCGCCGACTATCTCGAAGGGGCAGTTCACACGGTATTGCCCGACCGTATCGAGGCCGGGACCTACGCCATGGCCGTGGCGGCAACCGGCGGTGATGTGCTGCTCGAAGGCGCACGCGCAGACTTGTTGGAAGCGCCCATTGGCGTGTTGCGCGAGGCGGGCGTCAGCATAGATATGACCAACGAGGGCGTGCGGATTGCGCGTAACGGCGCGGCGCTCGCCCCGGTCGATGTCGAGACGCAGCCCTTTCCCGGCTTCCCGACCGACCTGCAGGCGCAGTTCATGGCGCTGATGTGCACCGCGGACGGGACTTCGCACATCCGCGAGACGATCTTCGAAAACCGCTTCATGCATGTGCAGGAGCTTGCCCGGCTCGGGGCACGGATCGAGCTTGATGGCGATGCCGCGACGGTGCATGGCGTCGGGCGGATGCGCGGCGCCGAAGTCATGGCAACCGACCTGCGCGCTTCCGTCTCGCTGGTCATCGCCGGGCTGGTGGCCGAGGGTGACACCCATATCAGCCGCGTCTACCATCTCGACCGTGGCTTCGAGGAACTGGAGCGCAAACTGGGCGATTGCGGCGCGCAGATCGAGCGCCTATCGGCTTGAGCGACGCGGCCGTTTCCGGCAAATTGACGTAACAAGAATTACCGCGCTCATGATCAGGTATCGCGCAGTGGCAGGGCGTTCTCTGGTTTTGTGCTTGCCAGCTTTGCAGCGCGACAGGACTAAAGCCATGACGGCACTGAAGTTGCTCGCACTTGACGAGGAGGATCTGGCGGTCATTGCCGCACATCTGCAGGATGCCATCTTGCGCGTGCAGGAGATGACATACCTCCCGCATCAGAAGCGTTTCGCCGCGGTGCTGAACCGGTTCGACTGGCTGGACGCCGAGAAGGGCAAGAGCGGGCGCGGGCACTACCAGCGCCGTCAGGCCGCGCTGCGTTTCGACCGGGTGCTGGACGCCAAGATCCAGAACATCTCGGACATGCGCCAGGATGGCATCTACGAGCTGCTCACGATCCAGTTTCAGCCGACCGACCCGCCCGGCGGCGAGGTGATGCTGATTTTCGCTGGCGACGCCGCCATCCGGCTGACGGTCGAATGCATCGAGGCCGAGTTGCGCGACCTGAGTGCGGCATGGCGTGCGCGCAACAAGCCGAAGCACGATACGGGCGATACGCCCGCTTGAGCCGTGCCCCGCCGAATGCTGGAAAGCCAACCTGCGAAAGAACCGCCATGCCCGCTTTTCTGACGACCGCCGATGCCGGTTTTGTGCGCCAGTTTGATGCGCTGATTGCCGCGCGCGGCGAGGACGAACGCGATGTTGCGGACATGGTCGCGAGGATCATCGCCGATGTGCGCGCCCGCGGCGATGCCGCGGTTCAAGAACTCACGACGCGCTTTGACCGGATCGACCTGTCCCAGCGCGGATTGCGCGTCGGCGACAATGAGATCGACGCTGCGGTTGCCGAGGTCCTGCCGCAGACGATGCATGCGCTGGAACTCGCCCGCGACCGGATCGAGGCATATCACGCGCGCCAGATCCCGGCGGATGATCGCTACACCGACGCTCAGGGTGCGGAACTTGGCCACAAGTGGACGGCTGTCGAGTCGGCCGGACTTTACGTGCCAGGCGGGCTGGCGAGTTATCCAAGTTCGGTGCTGATGAATGCTGTGCCGGCAAAGGTTGCCGGGGTCGAGCGTATCGCGATGGTGGTGCCCACGCCCGGCGACGAGGTGAACCCGCTGGTGTTCGCTGCGGCCCGGCTCGCCGGTGTTGATGAGATCTACCGGATCGGCGGCGCGCAGGCGGTGGCCGCGCTCGCCTATGGCACAGAGACGGTCGAGCCGGTCGCCAAGATCGTCGGTCCGGGCAATGCCTATGTTGCCGAAGCCAAGCGGCAGGTGTTTGGGGTTGTCGGGATCGATTCTATCGCGGGACCCAGCGAAGTGCTGATCGTGGCCGATGGCGGAAATGACCCCGCTTGGATCGCCGCGGACCTGCTGGCGCAGGCCGAGCATGACGCGAATGCGCAGTCGATCCTGATCACCGACGATACCAGTTTCGCCGGGCAGGTCGTACGCGAGGTCGAGACGCAGCTTGCCACCCTGCCACGCGGCAATATCGCCGGGGCGAGCTGGGAGCGGTTTGGCGCGATCATCACGGTCGAGAGCCTTGACGAGGCGCCGGCGCTTGTCGACCGTCTCGCGCCGGAGCATCTGGAACTCGCGGTGGGCGACCCGGATGCCTTGATGAGCCGGATACGCAATGCCGGAGCGATCTTCCTTGGCGCGCACACCCCTGAAGCCGCGGGCGACTATGTCGCGGGGCCAAACCATGTCCTGCCGACCTCGCGAACCGCGCGCTTTTCCTCCGGCCTGAGCGTGCTGGACTTCATGAAGCGCTCGTCTATCCTGCGCCTCGGAGCGGACGCCCTGCGTGAACTCGGCCCGGCGGCCATGACGCTGGCAGACGCGGAAGGGCTGGATGCACACGCGCGCTCGATCGCCATGCGTCTTCAGAAGTGAAATTTTCGCCGGGCGCGCCAGCCACGCCCGTGCAGCGGGACCTGCACGCCGATGACCGATGACCCACAGCCCCCCGCACGCCCGGATCGGCTGATCGACATCACGCTGGACGAGGCCTCCATAAGCCATAACTCGCCGGAAGTTCAGCACGAGCGCAAGGTCGCCATCTTCGACCTGCTGGAAGACAATCGCTTCGCGCTGGACAACGGCGCGCGGGGGCCGTACCGGCTCCATCTGGAGATCGTAGAAAATCGGCTGGCTATGCATATTGCGCATGAGGACGGCGTGCATGCGACGACGTTGGTCCTCTCGCTCTCTCCGTTTCGCAAGCTTATCAAGGACTATTTCCTGGTTTGTGAGAGTTATTACGCAGCGATCAAGACCGAGCCGCCCAGCCGTATCGAGGCGCTCGACATGGGCCGCCGGGGTCTGCACAACGAGGGCAGCCAGATTCTGCAGCAGCGGCTGGATGGCAAGGTCAGCGTGGACTTCGATACTGCGCGGCGGCTTTTCACGCTAATTTGCGCGCTTCACTGGAAGGGGTGACGCGTTGGACGCCTCGCCGGACAGCGAAAAGCCGCCCAACCCGATGCCGGATCTCCCCGGGGCCGTGCTGTTCGCGTGCAACATGAACGCGGTGCGCTCGCCGATGGCCGCAGCGCTGTTGCGCCATCTCGTCGGGCGGCGCGCCTATGTCGAGTCGGCCGGGGTGCGCGCAGGCGAGCCAGATGCCTTCGCCATCGCCGCGATGCAGGAACTTGGTCTGGACATCGCCGGGCATCGCCCGCACACGATCACCGAACTGTTCGACACGTCTTTTGACGTCGTGGTGTCGCTCGCGCCCGAGGCGCATCATCAGGCGCTGGAGATGACGCGGACAATGGCGGTTGAGGTCGAGTATTGGCCGACGCTTGACCCGACGCTCGCCAGTGGCAGCCGCGAGCAGATCATGGATGCTTATCGCGCCTGCCGTGATGGCCTGCTGGAGCGGATCAAGGCGCGGTTCGCTCTGCCCGGCGCGCCGAGCGTGTGATGCGGCGTGCAGGTGCAGTGGCGCGACACGACCTAGAGACCGGCTCTTCGGGGAAGGTGGGATACTGGCTGATCGAAGGGCCTCTGGACTGCCAGCCTGGATGTGCCGAAAGGCCGTCAACACGCGGAGAACGAGAACCGAAATGGTGGCAATCGATGGAATGTCTCCGCTCCTGATGGGTTTTCTTGGCAGTCTCGCCGCGGGTTCGCTGACCGCCGTCGGCGCCATTCCGGTCCTGTTCGGGCGTGTGCCCGGCCCAGCCTTTCGCGACATGTCGCTCGGATTTGCCGCCGGGGTGATGCTCTCGGCTTCGTTCTTCTCGCTGATCATCCCCGCGATCGATGCCGCCGAGGCGCTCCATGGCTCCGGCGCGATCCCCGCTGCGATCGCCTGTTTGGGCATTTTGATCGGCATGGGAGCGATCGCGTGGTTGAACGAACTGTTGCCTCATGAGCATTTCACCACCGGGCGCGAGGGGCCGGAGCCGGCTGTACTGCGTCGTGTGTGGCTGTTCATCTTCGCGATCACCATCCACAATTTCCCCGAGGGGCTTGCTGTCGGCGTCGGTTTCGGCGCCGAGGGCATGTCAAGCGGCCTGCCGCTGGCAATAGGTATCGGGCTGCAAAACGCGCCAGAGGGGCTTGCGGTCGCCGTGGCGCTGCTTGGCGAGGGTTATGGGCGGCTGCGAGCCTGGGGCATCGCTGCGTTGACCGGCATGGTCGAGCCGATCGGCGGGCTGATCGGGGCTGGTGTCGTGACCGTCTCGCAGTTGCTTCTGCCGTGGGGGCTGGCTTTTGCCGCCGGCGCGATGTTGTTCGTCATCAGCCACGAGATCATCCCCGAGACGCACCGTCGCGGACATCAGAACAAGGCAACTCTGGGCCTCTCAATCGGGCTTGTCGTCATGCTGTTTCTCGATGCCTGGCTGGGGTAAGCAGATCGCGCGCTGCCGAAGCGGTCCCGAAGTGACGGCCCCACCGCGCAGGATTTTCGGAGCAGCCGGCTGGCGCGCAGCCTGAGCTTCGCCTGCGCAGCAATGTGGCGGAACGGTATCATGAGGAGTGCCCTGCAGGCTTGATTTCGTCGCCGTCCCGGCTCATTCTCCCGCCTCCCGGTGCGAAACACGTGCCGAAAAGTGCAATCAATGGAACTGGCGCCTGCCCATGATCATGCCCAAGGATATCTCGCTGTCCGGCTTCAGGGCCCGCGGCAAGGCCGCGGAGAAATCTGCCGGAAAGGCGCTGACATCATCCGTAAGCGCGTCGGCGAACCTGACCCATGCCGGCATCGCGCTGAAGCGCCGGCCGGTGATCGAGCGCAAGCCGCTGGTGCTGGCGAGCGCGTCGCCGCGCAGGCTGGCGCTGCTGGAGCAGATCGGCGTAGAGCCGGACGCGCTGCGTCCCGCCTCCATCGACGAGACCCCGCGAAAGGGTGAGCGCCCGCGCACGCTCGCCCGCCGGCTTGCGCGCGCCAAGGCGCAGGCGGCCAAGGAGCGGCTTAAACGCGAGCCGGAACTTGCAAATGCCTGTGTACTGGCTGCGGACACGGTCGTTGCGGTCGGGCAGCGCGTTTTGATGAAGCCGGAATATCTGGACGAGGCGGCTGCGGCACTGCAACTGCTGTCCGGCCGCTCGCACCGGGTCTATACGGCGGTGTGCTTCATCACTTCAGGCGGCGCGGTGCGCATGCGCACCGTGGAGACGCGGGTGCGCTTCAAGCGGCTGAGCGCCGAGGAGGTCGAATCCTATCTCGCCAGCGGCGAATGGCGCGGCAAGGCAGGCGGCTACGCGATTCAGGGGATCGCCGGCGCGTTTGTACAGAAGATTGTCGGCTCGTATTCCGCCGTCGTCGGGCTGCCGCTCAACGATGTTGTCGACCTGCTGGTTGGTGAGGGCATGCCTGTCTATTTCGGCTGGCTCAATCGCGCGGAGATAGACCCGGTTTGAGCGGAACGGCTGAGCGAAACAAGAAGATGCTGGCGCGAAACGGGCCGGGTCCGAAATGCCCAATCTGCGACAAGACGCGCGACCCGGACTATCGCCCGTTCTGCTCGCGCCGCTGCGCCGATGTCGATCTCGGCCGCTGGCTGTCGGAGGACTATGCGATTCCGTTAGCCGAGAGCGAAATGGACGGCGGGCAGGACGATGACGAGCGGTGAATGCCGCGCCGGGTACGGGCGCGCTCATGCCTTCTAGGATTTTTCCCGTGATCCTGTGTGGCGGCTCCGGCACGCGCTTGTGGCCGCTGTCCCGCGCACAATATCCCAAGCAATTCATTCCCGCCTTGGCCGGCCGCGAGGAGAGCCTGCTGCGCGCGACGCTTCACCGGCTGCCAGCCGGGGCCAGTTTTGCGCAGCCGACGCTGCTCACCCATGACGATCACCGCTTCCTGCTGCATGACGAGATGCAGGCGGCAGGCGTAGTCTCGCGCGAAATCCTGCTGGAGCCAGTCTCGCGCAATACGGCGCCCGCGATGGTCGCCGCAGCGCTGTCGATCGCCGCCGAGGAGCCGGATGCAGTGCTCGCCGTCATGCCGTCGGATCACCTGATCGCTGATGCGCCAAGGTTTGTTGAGGCGGTGCAGCGTGCCGGTGAGATTGCCGCGCAGGGCCGGCTGATGCTGCTGGGCGTGCCGCCGACTGGGCCAAACACCGGCTATGGCTATATTCGCAAAGGCGCGCTTATGGAAGGCACGATGGGCGCCTGCGCGGTCGCCGCCTTCACCGAGAAGCCCGACGCCGCGCGCGCCGCGCGCTATCTCGCCGATGGCGGCTATCTCTGGAACAGCGGCATCTTCGTGCTTCATGCCGGCGCGTTCCTCGAAGAGGTCGGTCGGCTCGCGCCGGAGATCATGGAGCACGCGCAGGCCGCACTGGAGGCGTCCACCCGCGATCTGGGTTTCCGCCGGCTGGACGGTACCCATTACGCTCGGTGCCCGAACATCTCGGTCGATTATGCCGTGATGGAGAAGACCCCGCGTGCCGGCGTCCTGCCGCTGGAGGCCGGTTGGAGCGATGTCGGCTCGTGGGCCTCGGTGTGGGCGGAAAGCGCGCAGGACCGTGACGGCAACGCGGTGTGTGGCGACGCCATGCTGGTCGACACGCGAAACAGCTATGTCCACTCGGGCGGCGCGCTGGTCTCGACCATTGGCGTCGAGGACATGATCGTTGTGCACACGCCCGATGCTGCGCTCGTTGCCCGGCGCGACCGCGCAGAGGATGTCGCGAATCTGGTCGCGCAACTGAAGGCCGCCGGCCGGCCCGAGCCGGAACAGCACACCCGCAGCCACCGGCCCTGGGGCCATTTCGAGACGCTCAGCCTCGGCCCGCGCTTTCAGGTCAAGCTGCTGCACGTCAAGCCGGGCGGGCAGCTCTCGCTCCAGATGCACCACCACCGATCGGAGCACTGGGTGGTGGTGAAGGGCACGGCGCGCGTGACCTGCGACGGCGAGGAGCGGCTGTTGTGCGAGAACGAGTCCGTCTACATCTCGGCGACCCAGTGGCACCGGCTTGAAAACCCCGGCAAGGTGGCGCTGGAGATCATCGAGGTTCAGATCGGTGGCTATCTCGGCGAGGACGACATCATCCGCAGCGTTGATGCTTACCGCCGCGCGCCGCACGAGACGAAATGATCGGCTACATGCCTACGCCCTGACGTAACTGCCCGGCGCGTCCTCGATCGGCGGAAATGACGGGTTCTCGCCGGGGTGGCGCGCAGGCACCATCTTGCCGGATTGGGGCCCGAGCCATTCGACGAAATCCGGCCACCACGAGCCAGGATGCTCGTTTGCCGCTGCGATCCACTCTTCAAGCGACGCAAAATCGCGTGTGCTCGGCCCTTCCGCGCTACCATCGCTGCCGGTCCAGTGCTTGTATTTCTGCTTTTCCGGCGGATTGACGACGCCAGCGATGTGGCCGGATGCGGCGAGAACGAAACGAACCGGCCCGCTGAACAGCTTGGAGCCGGTAAACACCGATGGCGCGGGAGCGATGTGGTCCTCGCGCGTGGCGATGGAATAGATCGGGACCGTGACCTGCGACAGGTCGAGCCGGCGTCCGCCAAGCTCCATCTCGCCGCGCGCCAGCCGGTTGCGCAGGTAAAACTCGCGCAGATAAAAGCTGTGATTGGCAGGCGTCATGCGCGTGGAGTCGGAGTTCCAGAACAGCAGGTCGAACGGGAACGGGTCCTTCGCCAGCAGGTAGTTGTTGACGATATAGGGCCAGATCAGGTCGCGCGGGCGCAGCATGTTGAACACGCTCGCCATGCGCGAGCCATCGAGGAAGCCCTTTTCCTTCATCATCTGCTCGATGGCATCAAGCTGTGGCTCGTCGATGAACACCAGCAGATCGCCAGCCGCGGTAAAATCGGTCTGAGCCGTCAGCAGCCCGACGGCGCGGAAGCGGTCATCGCCAATCGCGGCATTATAGGCGAGCGTGGTGGCCAGCAGCGTCCCACCCACGCAATAGCCGACCGGATTGACCTGCTCGGTGCCGCAGATCTGCCGGATGACGTCGCTGGCGGTCAACACGCCCTCACGTATGTAGTCCTCGAAGCTCTTTTCGGCGAGTTCCGGCCCGGGGTTCACCCACGAGACCATGAAGACGGTGTAGCCCTGATCGACCAGATATTTGACGAAAGATTTTTGCGGAACGAGATCGAGGATGTAGAACTTGTTGATCCACGGCGGAACGATCATGAGCGGCGTCGCGTGGACCTCGGGCGTCGTCGGCGAATACTGGATGAGCTGTAACAGCTCGTTCTGGAACACGACCTTGCCCGGCGTCACCGCGAGGTTCTCCCCGACCTTGAAGGCGCTCATGTCGGTTTGGCGGATCTTCAGCAGATCGCCCGAGCGCTCCAGATCCTCCAGCAGCTTGTCCATGCCCTGAACCAGGTTTTCCGCATTGGACGAAAGCGTCGTGCGGATGACTTCAGGGTTGGTGAAGGGGAAGTTGGACGGCGACAGCGCGGCGGTGATCTGATCGAGGTAGAACTGGGCGCGGCGCTTCTTGCGATCCTCAAGCCCTTCGGTCTTTTCGACAAGCTCGTCCGCCCAGTTCGCGGTGAGCAGATAGGCCTGCTTGAGGAAGTCGAACAGTGGATTTTCGTCCCATTCCGGGTCCTTGAAGCGCTGATCGCCGCGCGGCGGCCGGGCGAGCGGTTCGACCTCGGCCCCGAGAAAACGCTTGTATGTGCGGCCCCAGAGCTCGATGAGATCGCCTGCCAGCCTGGTTTGCGCCTCGGACAGCTTTTCGGGATTGCTCAGCCAATATTCCATCACACCCGAAAGCGCATGGCTTGCTTCGCTGGCCTCGCTTGGTGCGCTGTAGGGTCCATAGATCATCTTGCGCTCGTCCAGCATCCGCGCCAGGGCACGGGTTCCGCGGTCGAGCGCTGTGGCAAGGTTGCGCGAGAACGCGTCCGGCACTGTCACGGAAACCTTCGGCGTGTCGATGCTCTCGCCGCTCTTATCGCCCTTCGATCCGTCCGCCATAATATTCCCCAATGAATCGTGTCGTGATGAACATCGAAACTTCGCGTGCATATAGGCACCGCGCGTCGAAGCGAAACCCGCGGGACAAAGTAGAAGCGCCCAGCTCAAATCTAAATGATGCGGGCGGTGCTGTCGCGCGATAATGATGTTGCGGATGCGAACGGCCTGTGGGAATCTGAGGTTCCAGCAGGCGCGCCGGTTTCCGGCGTCGTCCGCCCCGGCGAGACACAAGGACCGAATCTGTCGATGAGGGATAAACCGACAAAATCCGGCGTCCCGGCCAGCGTGGGCGTCATGACGATCATTATCGCAGCGTTCGCGCTTGCGGGCTGCTCCAGTGTCGCAGAGATGCCTTATCCGAAGCTCAGCGAGATCGTTCCGGCCTCCGGACCGAGCCTGTCCAAGGACGAGCGGGCGGCCATGATCGAGGATCTGAAGAAAGAGCAGCAGACGCACAAGATCGAGGCCACCAAGACCATTGAAACCCGCTGACAGGGCGGGTGAAATCGCGCATTGCGGAACATTGCCCGCCGGAGTGATTTGGCCTGGCTGCCTTAGTCGAGGGACGAGACCACCATGGATATGGACTTTCACCGGATAAAGCGGCTTCCCCCTTACGTTTTCGAGCAGGTCAATGCGCTCAAGGCGCAGGCGCGCGCCCGCGGCGATGACATCATCGACTTCGGCATGGGCAACCCGGACATGCCGACGCCGCAGCATATCGTCGACAAGCTGATCGAGACGGTCCAGAAGCCACGCACCACGCGCTATTCCGCCTCGCGCGGGATCAATGGCCTGCGCCGCGCTCAGGCTGCTTACTACGAGCGCCGCTTTGGCGTGAAGCTCGACCCTGAAACGCAGATTGTGGCCACGCTCGGCTCCAAGGAAGGTTTCGCCAACATGGCCCAGGCGATCGCCGCGCCGGGCGATGTCATCCTGGCACCGAACCCGACCTATCCGATCCACGAGTTTGGATTCATCATCTCTGGCGCCGCCATCCGGCATATCCCGGCGACCGCGGATGACCAGTTTCTGGGGCATGTGGACCGTGCGCTGCGCCACAGCGTGCCGAAGCCGCTGGCGCTGGTGCTGAGCTACCCGTCGAACCCGACCGCCGTCGTCGCCGATCTCGACTTCTACCGCGAGGTGGTGGCCTATGCACGCAAGCACGACCTGATCCTGTTGTCCGATCTGGCCTATTCGGAAATCTATTTTGATATCGACCCGCCGCCATCGATTCTGGAGGTGCCCGGCGCGATGGACGTTGCGGTGGAGTTCACCTCGCTGTCAAAAACCTACGCGATGCCCGGCTGGCGTATGGGTTTTGCGGTCGGCAATGAGCGTCTGATCAAGGCGCTCGCACGGGTCAAGTCCTATCTCGATTATGGCGCGTTCACGCCGATTCAGGTCGCAGCTGCGGCGGCGCTCAACGGTCCGCAGGAGTGTGTTGAGGAGATCCGCCAGGTCTACAAGACGCGGCGAGATTGTCTGGTGGAGTCATTCGCCCGCGCGGGCTGGGAGGTGCCAGCGCCGCCTGCGACCATGTTTGCCTGGGCGAAGGTGCCAGAGCAGATGCGCGGGATGACGTCGCTGGATTTCTCGAAGCTGCTGCTTGAGAAGGCCGGCGTGGCGGTGTCGCCCGGTGTCGGATTCGGCGAATATGGTGAGGGCTATGTGCGTATCGCACTGGTGGAGAACGAACAGCGCATCCGTCAGGCGGCGCGCAACATCCGCCGGTTCCTCTCCGAGGCCGACCAGACGTTGCACAACGTGATCCCGCTGGCCTCTTCGCAGGGGCGCTGAAATCGTCCTGTCACGTGCCTTGTATTGATAATCGTGCAAGCGGTAAGAGTGATGTCAATCTGAGCAGTCCAACCTTTCTGGAGCGGTCATGCCGAAACCCTTGAGACTCGGCATCGCCGGTGTCGGAACCGTCGGCGTCGGCGTGCTCACCATGCTGAGCGCCCATGCCGAACGTCTCGCCGCGCGATGCGGGCGCCAGATCACCGTGACGGCGGTCAGCGCGCGCAACCGGGAGAAGCGGCGCGGCGTCGATCTGTCGGGCTATGCGTGGTTCGACGAACCGCGTGACCTGGCGCGCAGCCGCGACATCGACGTGTTCGTCGAACTGATCGGCGGGGAGGGCGATCCGGCCCGCGAGGCCGTCGAGGCGGCGCTGGAGGCCGGCAAGCCTGTCGTGACGGCCAACAAGGCGTTGCTGGCGCATCACGGCGTGGCGCTGGCCGAGCGCGCCGAAGCGGCAGGCGCGGCGCTGAAATTCGAGGCTGCGGTCGCAGGCGGCATCCCGGTCGTGAAGATTCTGCGCGAAAGCCTGCTCGGCAACGAGACGGTACGCGTCTATGGCATCCTGAACGGCACAAGTAACTACATCCTGTCGCGGATGCAGCATGAGGGGCGCGAGTTTGCGCAGGTGCTCGCAGAAGCGCAGGAAGCTGGCTATGCAGAGGCCGATCCGAGCTTTGACATCGGCGGCCAGGACGCCGCGCACAAGCTGGCGATCCTCACCAGCCTCGCCTTCGGTACGCGGATCGACTTCGACAGCGTCTACATCGAGGGCATCGACCAGATCGGCAATGACGATATCCGCTCCGCCGACCGGCTCGGCTACCGGATCAAGCTGCTGGGCGTCGCGGTCAGGACCGACAGCGGCATCGAGCAGCGCGTCCACCCGACGATGGTCCCGAAGCACACTGCGATCGCAGAGGTGGACGGCGTGACCAATGCCGTCACCATCGAGGGCGATTTCGTTGGCGACATCATGCTGGTTGGGCCGGGCGCAGGCGCAGGGCCGACGGCTTCTGCGGTTGTTGGCGACGTCTGTGATATCGCGCGCGGAGCCAATGGCGCGCCTTTGATCGTTCCGGCAGCGAGACTGGCGCCTTACAAGCGCGCGGCGATGCGCGCCCATGAAGGCGGCTATTATATCCGGTTGTCTGTCTACGACCGGCCGGGCGCCTTTGCGGCCATCGCGGCGCGCATGGCGGAGCAGGGCATTTCGCTCAAGAGCATTATGCAGAGCCGGGAGGAAGGCGAGCAGGGGCCAGATGACGGCAAGGGCGCGCCTGTTCCGGTCGTGATGATCACGCACCGGACCACCGAAGCGGCCATCCGGCGCGCGTTTGAGACCATTGAGAGCGACGGCCATATCGACCGGCCGCCTAAGATGATCCGCATCGAGCGGATGTAGGCTCTTGCTAGAGCACTTTCAGCAAAAGTGGGCACCGGTTTTGCGTCAGAAAGTGCGACAAAACAATAAGTTAGAGCGCGCTCACTGACTCTGAATTCATTGAATGCGCTCTAGCGTTCTGGGGTTTGCCGTCGTGCCCGTGCTAGACACGGGCATCCATGCACCAAAGCATCGACCCGGATTGCTGGGTCAGGCCCGACAATGACGTCGTGAAGGACTGCTACCTGCGCCGGTCCTTCAGGATCATGTCGGACGCCTTCTCCCCGATCATGATGGTCGGCGCGTTGGTGTTGCCCGAGGTGATCACTGGCATGATCGAGGCATCCACCACGCGCAGACGGTCCAGCCCGTGGACCTTGAGCCGGTCATCGACCACCGCCATCGGATCATGCCCCATCTTGCAGGTGCCAACAGGGTGATAGATCGTCTGCGAGATGTGGCGCGCGGCCTCCAGCAGCTCGTCGTCACTCTGCGCCGCCTCGCCCGGCAATGTCTCGCGCACGACAAACGGCTCCATGGCTCTCGCGCCAGCGAGGTCGCGGCCCACGCGCATCCCGGCCACCGCAGTGTCTCGGTCGAGCGGTGTGGACAGGTAGTTCGGATGGATCGCCGGATAGGCCATCGGGTCGGGCGAACGCACCGCGATATGGCCCCGGCTCTCCGGGCGAAGCTGACAGACGGACAGCGTCACACCGGAATATGGGTGCATTTCCAGCCCCGGCTTGTCCGCGCTGAGCGGCTGGAAATGGAACTGGATGTCTGGTGTTTCCAGATCAGGCCGCGTGCGCGCGAAGATACAGACCTGGCTTGCCCCCATCGCCATCGCACCGCGCCGGAAAACAACGTATTCCAGACCGATGCGCATCCTGCGGAAGAAGTTGTTGATCTCGTCGTTAAGCGTCGGCACCGACACTTGATAGACCATGCGGATTTGCAGGTGGTCTTGCAGGTTTTGGCCGACCCCCGGATTTTCGTCGAACACCTCGATCCCGGCGGCCTGCAGCGTCTCGCCCGGCCCGATGCCGGAAAGCTGGAGAACCTGTGGCGAACCTATTGCGCCGGCGCTCAGGATCACTTCGCCGCCGGGCCGCAGGCGTGCCTCGCGCGGTTCGCCCCGCTGGAAAAATGCCACACCAGACACGCGTTTTGGTTCATCCGGGTCAAACAGCAGATGCCGCGCATGGGCGTGCGTGATGACGGTGAGGTTGCGACGCTCGCGCGCCGGACGCAGATACCCTACGGCGGTCGAGCACCGCCAGCCTTTGCGAGCAGTCAACTGGAAATAGCCCGCGCCTTCTTGTGTCGCGCCATTGACATCGTTGTTGCGCGGGATGCCGATCTCTTCTGCCGCGTCGATCAGCGCATGACACACCGGCCGATGCACCCGCATGTTCGATACCGAAAGCGGACCGCCGACTCCATGATATTCGTCTTCGCCATTCTCCTGGTCTTCCGCGCGCTTGAAGTAGGGTAGCACATCGGCATAAGACCAGCCGGCGTTGCCGAGCTGGCGCCAGTGATCGAAGTCTTGCGCCTGTCCGCGAATGTAAAGCAGCCCGTTGATGGAGCTGGATCCGCCCAGCGTCTTTCCGCGCGGCCATTCCAGCGAACGCCCGTTCAGCCCCGGATCAGGCTCGGTCTTGTAGCACCAATCCGTATTGGGATTGTGCATGGTCCGGAAATACCCGACCGGCACATGTATCCACGGATTGGTGTCCCTGCCGCCCGCTTCCAGCAGCAAAACCCGGCAATTCCCGTCCGCGCTCAGACGGTTGGCCAGCACACAGCCGGCCGAGCCGGCACCGACAATGATGTAATCGAATTCCATCCCTGATTTTTTCTTTGTTGGGGCAAGGCTGGGCGGCCACGAGGAATTCCGCTTGACCCCGCCCTTGATTGTAATAAAAATGAGACTGGCAGTCTCAAAACTATAATACCAAGCCCAACCGGGCAATCACAAACTGGGAGGAAACCTGTGACGAAGATATCCGAAAAGCTCCAGGGCATTTCGCGCCGAGATATGCTGCGGCTCTCCAAGCAGTTCGGCCTGACGTCGACACTGCTTGCCGCCGGCAGCCTGACCGGCGCCGTGACGTTCTCGCGCCTGGCCGAAGCGGCGAATTCGACCTACGAAAAGCGCTTCAAGTCGCCCGCAAAGGTCGAATGGAAGTTCGGTGCGGCCGGCTTCAATGAAACAAACCTGCTGATTGAGCGTGCTGGCTGTCTGGAGTTCGTGCGCGATCTGGAAGAGCGTACCGATGGCGCGATCCGCATCGAGTTCATCGGATCGAACCAGATATGCGGCCAGCTTGACTGCGTGAAGAAGACGCAGCAGGGCATCGTGGACGTGTATGCCGCCTCCACGCAGAACTCTGCGGGCGGCGCGCCGTATCTGAACGTGCTCGACTATGCATACATGTTCCCCAGCCGCGCCTCACAGTACTACTTCCTCTATCATCCGGGCAGCCAGAAGGTGCTGCGCGATCCTCTGCGCGATCGTCACGGCATTCACTTCCTGTTCAGCCATGCCGAGCTTCGCGGCATCCAACTCGGTCTGAAGTGGAAGGACAAGCCGCTCGTGACGAGTGTCAAGGACCTTGCGGGCACCAGAAACCGCGTGACCGGCACGCAGCTGGGCCGCATCGCGATGCAACTCATGGGTCTGAACCCGACCCCGATCGCGTGGGAAGAGACCCTCGACGGTCTGAAGCAGGGCCTTATCGACGGCGCTGAAACCTGGGCATCTGCCGTGGCTTACGCCAACATGTCGCCCGTGGTCTCCCAGTGCGTCAACCTAGAGTTCTTCTGTGGAACCGAGCACACGGCGGTGAACGCATCCAAGTTCGATGAGCTTCCGGGCGATCTTCAGGATGACGTCATGGAGTCGGCTTACCTGACACAGGTGCATGTCCAGGCGGCGAACGAGGCCGCGCTGGTCAACACCGTCGGTTTCTCTGATCCTCAGATGCCGAACACGCTGTTTGCCAAGAACAATGTGCGCGTGGCCATGCTCAGCGAGGAAGCCAAGCGCGAGGCAGAAGAGATGTGCTCGCCCGAGTTCCATCCGGCGGAATGGGAGCAGTGGCGCGAGCGGATCAACGGCTGGGCCGGCGGAATGGACACCTACAAGTTCATTTACGACATCGCTCGCGAGATCCCCAAGGACACGCTGGCGGAGAACGTCGAGCCGCGGCGCTGGTGGAAATCTGCGTAAATCCTCCCGGAGCAGGGGGCGCGCCCGTGGGGTGCGCCTCTTGCACCCATCTCATGATCAAAAAGAACACTGGCCCGGCATTTTGGTGCGGGTCGGCGCGCGACTCCGGCGCGACAAGGGACAACGCCCATGTTCATTCTCAGATGGCTGGACGACAATGCCGAAAAGACGATCATCCTCGTCAGCTACGTCGTGATGGCGGGGATCATCTTCGTGGAGGTCATCAGGCGCTTCGCCATAGGACAGCAAGCGCCTTGGAGCAGCACCATCCCGATCTACCTGTTTCTCTGGGTCGTGTGGGCGGGCTGTGCGCAGAACGTGAAGCTGCGTACGCATTTGCGCTTTGACGAGTTTCGCTCGCGGCTGGGTTACACGGGACAGTATCTGTGTCTTTTGCTTGATGCAGCGTTGTGGATCGTTTTCTCGCTCATCGTGATCTATTTTACGGTCGATCAGGTTCGCCTCAGCCGTGACAACTTCGCCATCGTGCCCGGCACCAACGACACCATGCAGTGGTGGTTCTATCTCGCGACCCCTGTGTGTTTCACGCTGGTGATCTTCCGCGTGCTGCAAAACGTGTCGCGTGACTATCGATGCTTCCGCAAAGGGCAGCCCTTTAACTTGCCCAGTGGCATTCTGGCGGATTAAGGGGATTACAATGGCTGAGGACACACTGATCCTTCTCGTTTCGCTGGGCGTCATGGGCCTGTTCATGATTGGCGTCCCGATCTTCCTGGTCATCGGCTTCTGGGTGATTGGGGTCAGCCTCGTCATCGACTTCACGCTGGCGAACATTGGTGTCACGCTCTACGAGGGGCTGAACTTTTTCGGACTGCTGGCGCTGCCGCTCTTCATCCTCACTGGAGACCTGATCAACGGTGCGGGAATTGCGAAACGGCTCTCCGATTTCGCCTACTCTGTTCTGGGCTGGCTGCGCGGCGGTCTGGCGATGGCCGCGCTGGGCGCTTGCGGCATGTTCGCTGCGATCTCGGGCTCGAACTCGGCGACCACCGCTGCGATCGGCTCGATCATGCACCCGGAGATGACCAAGGGCGGCTACGACAAGAACTTCGCGGCTGCGACCCTGGCCTCCGGCGGCACGGTCGGCATCATCATCCCGCCGAGCATCATCTTCATCGTCTACGGATTCCTGATGAACCTGTCGATCAGCGACCTGTTCATCGCCGGCCTGCTTCCGGGCATCCTGATGGTCGTTGCCATGCAGATCGCCACCTGGATTGTCTGTCACCGCAATGGCTGGGGCGAACTCGTCAGGATTTATCCGCTGCGCGTCATCAAGACTGCGCTTGGCGCCTGGCTGGGCTTCTTCGCCATCGGACTAGTGCTTTGGGGTATCTATACCGGCCAGTTCTCGCCGACCGAAGCCGCCGGCGTAACGGCAGGTTTCTGCATGATCGCCGGGCTGCTCAGTTTCCCGATCCACCGTTATCTGATCGCGCCGCGTCAAAAAGCCCGCTCGGAAGGTATCAGCGATCTGCATGCCGACCTTGAGGCAATCGACAATCGCGGCTTCGCCTCCAGCCTCATCGTGGAAGGGTTCAGCCCCGCGCGACTGCCAAGCCTCATCATGCGCTCAGGCCAGATCACGGGCATGCTCGCGCCGCTGATCGCGGTGTCCGTTGTGATGCAGCAGATCCTGACATTGCTCGGTGCGGAGGCATTCGTGCAGGGGCTACTCGGGCAGCTCGGCGGTTACTACGCGATCCTTTTCGCCTGTATGGCAATCGTGCTTGTGGTTGGCACGTTGCTTGAAAGCTTGCCAGTGACGATTATCCTTGCACCGATCCTCGCGCCGATTGCGGTCGGCATCGGCGTCGATCCGGTTCACTTCTCGGTGATTTTCCTGGTGGGCGCAGCGATCGGCTTCATTACACCGCCCTATGGGCTGAACCTCTATGTAGCCAGCGGAATCACCGGCATCCCGTATTTTCAGATTGTGCGGCATATCGTGCCGTTCCTCGTAGCCCTGTTCCTAGCATGGTTCGCTATTGCGTTGATACCGCAGCTCTCGCTGATCCTGCTGACACATGAAGGCGCCGGCGTTTTCCAGTAGGCGTGGCTGCGTCATACGGGTCGTTGATGATTGTCGAGATGTCAGCTGGGGAGAGCATGGCACGGGCTCGGGACAAGGATGTGGAACATGTGCCCTCGGGCGTGCGCTCGCTTTACATCCTCGAAACGCTGGCCGCGGCGGGACAGCCGATGACGGCCACCGATATCAACGAAGTGCTTGGCCTGCCCAAGCCGACCATTCACCGGCTGTGCAAGCGGCTGGAGCGCGAGGGTTTTCTGGAGAAGGACATTGACGGGCGGCGCTACTTGCCGGGGCGGCGGCTGCGCTCGCTGTCCAGCGGCGTCCTGGGCTTCGTGCGGTTTCGCCAGGCGCGACAGGCGGTGTTGCGGCGGCTGTCCGCGGAGGTTGACGAAACCTGCAATATCGCGCTGCCGGAAGAAGGCGGAATGGTTTATCTTGATCGCGTGGAGTCGCGCTGGCCGCTCCGGGTCCAGCTTCCGGTGGGCTCGGTGGTTCCGTTTCACTGCACAGCGAACGGCAAGCTCTATCTTGCTCATCTGCCGCCCGCGCGCCGCGAGAGCCTTGTGCGCAGCCTCGATCTCAAACGTCATGCCGCCAACACCCTGACCGATCCGGATGCGCTACTTGCCGCGGTAGCGTGCATTGCCGAGACCGGTATCGGTACCGACAATCAGGAGTTCGTTGATGGGATGGTTGCTGTCGCGGTGCCAATCCGCGATGCCGACGGCCACATGATGGCGGGGCTTGCCATGCATGGACCGACGCAGCGTCTTACGCTGGACGATGCTCTGGGCGCTGTCGGGGCATTACGCGAGGCAGCAAAGGCTCTCGCCGGGTTGATGTCATTGGAGGAGACGCCTGCGCGAGCGGGTGGATCAGCCGCCTGATGCTGTGTCACACCAGAAGCGTGCAGGTATGAATATGTTTTCATTTTGGGCTGCGCGGCACCTCCAGGCGTGATATAACGCGGGCGATGAAACCGGCGCAGGGGCGGCAGACAAGTCTCGGGCGGGGTAGCGTAAGGAGCGGCCCGTCAAGCTGAACGGATAGATTAAATCGAAGTTCTGGAGGATATGAGTTCATGACACGTATGACCCCTAGCGAAGCCTTCGTCGAAACGCTCGTAGCCAATGGCGTCACGGATGTTTTCGGGATCGTCGGCTCCGCATGCATGGATGCGCTGGATATTTTCCCTGCTGCCGGCATCCGCTACATCCCGACGGTGCACGAACAGGGCGCGGGCCACATGGCCGACGGCTATGCGCGCGTCAGCGGACGTCACGGCGTGTGCATGGCGCAGAACGGGCCGGGCATCACCAATTTCGTCACAGCCATCGCCGCCGCCTATTGGGCGCATACGCCGGTCGTGATGATTACGCCGGAGTCCGGCACCATGACCATGGGCCTCGGTGGATTTCAGGAGACCGAGCAGCTTCCCATCTTCTCGAAAATCACCAAGTTCCAGGGGCATGTGAACAACCCAAAGCGGATGGCCGAGATCACCGCGCGCTGCTTCGACCGCGCGATGCTGAAAATGGGCCCGGCGCAGCTCAACATCCCGCGCGACTACTTCTACGGCGAGGCGGATTACGACATCCCGCAGCCGATCCGCGTCGAGCGCGGTCCCGGCGGCAAGCAGAGCCTCGAAAAAGCCGCGCAGCTTCTGGCCAAGGCGAAGT
>CAZYYQ010000003.1:0-40741 GCA_964651275.1 uncultured Hyphomicrobiaceae bacterium
TCGAATGGGACAGCCAGGAACCGGCCTCAAGCAAGTCAGCCTGAACCTGCCGGCCAGCCCTGAGGACATTGCCGCGCTCGAACTCGGCTCCATCGTCTACATGCACGGGGTCGTTTATACCGCGCGCGAAGGCGTCTATCAGAAGGTGATCGGCGAGGGCCAGCCGCTGCCCGTCGACCTGACCGGGCTGAGCAACGCCAATTTTCACTGCTCGCCCGCCGCCGCGAAGGAAGGCGACGGATATCGCATTGGCGGGGTGACCGCGACCGCCAGCTTCCGCTTTTCGAAGTGGATGCGCGAATGGCTGGAGCTGACCGGCACGAAGATCATCATCGGCAAGGGCGGCATGCCAGCCAAGGACTACAAGGAGGTGCTGGCGCCCATGGGCGCGGTCTACCTGACCACGGTCGGCTACGGCACCGGGGCGCTGCTCGGGCGCGGCATCAAGGCCGTGCGCGACGTGTTCTGGATGGACGAGCTTGGTATCGCTCAGGCAATGTGGCTGTTCGAGGTCGAGAACTTTGGCCCGTTCATCGTGGACAGCGACCTCGCGGGCAACTCGCTGTTCGCACAGCACGGCGAGCAGGTGAACGCGGGACTCGAAAAGCTCTACGAGGGCCTCAAGCCCCCCGCGCTGCACCGCTACGGCGAGACCGGCGACCGCACCGACGAAGTGATGTAAAACGGCCCGAGCAAGAGCAACGAACAAGAGGCGACGTCATGACGGACCAGATAAGTCACTACATCGGCGGCGAGCGTGTCGCGGGCGCCAGCGGACGCAACGCCGACGTGTTCAACCCGGCCACGGGCGAGGTCGCCCGGCAGGTCGCACTTGCCAGCACCGATGAGGTCGCCCGCGCGGTCGCAGCCGCGAAGGAAGCCTCTCGCGAATGGGCGCGTACACCGGCGCTGCGCAGGGCGCGCATGATCGACCGCTTCAAGGAACTGGTGCGCGTCAACGCCGACCGGCTTGCCGAAGCGATCTCCGCCGAACACGGCAAGACCCACGGCGATGCGCTGGGCGAGGTGCAGCGCGGGCTGGAGGTGGCGGAATTCGCCGCAGGTGCGCCGCAGCTTCTCAAAGGCGAGTTCAGCGAAGATGTCGGCACAGGCGTGGACAGCCATTCGGTCCGCCAACCGCTCGGCGTCGTCGCGGGCATCACGCCGTTCAATTTCCCGGTCATGGTCCCGATGTGGATGTTTCCCGTCGCGCTCGTTTGCGGCAATACCTTCGTGCTCAAACCGTCCGAACGCGACCCCTCCCCCTCGCTGATGATCGCCGACCTGCTGGCCGAAGCTGGTGTTCCGCCGGGCGTGTTCAACGTCGTCCAGGGCGATAAGGAAGCCGTCGATGCGCTGCTGAACCACCCTGACGTGGCGGGTATCAGTTTCGTCGGTTCGACGCCGATCGCGAAATACATCTATTCGACGGGCGCGGCGAACGGCAAACGCGTGCAAGCGTTGGGCGGCGCGAAGAACCACATGGTCATCATGCCCGACGCCGATCTCGACATGGCGGTTGATGCCCTGATGGGCGCGGCCTATGGCTCGGCGGGCGAGCGCTGCATGGCGGTATCGGTGGCGGTCCCGGTGACCGACAAGGTCGCGGATGCGCTGATCGACCGGCTGGCCCCGCGTGTGCGCGAATTGAAGATCGGGCCGAGTGTCGACCCGTCCAGCGACATGGGGCCGCTCGTCACCGCCGATGCGCTGGCGCGGGTGCGCGGCTACATCGACAAGGGCGTGGCCGAAGGCGCCGAGCTGGTCGTTGACGGCCGCGAATTCAACGTTGAACGCCAGGGATACGAGAACGGATTCTTCATCGGCGGCTCGCTGTTCGACCGCGTAACGCCGGACATGTCGATCTGGCGCGACGAGATTTTCGGCCCTGTTCTGTCAGTGGCCCGCGCGGGGGATTATGACAAGGCGGTCGATCTCGTCCACCGCCATCCTTACGGGAACGGCGTGGCGATCTTCACGCGCGATGGCGATGCCGCCCGCAAGTTCACGCAGGACATCGAGGTGGGCATGGTCGGCGTCAACGTGCCGATCCCCGTGCCGATGGCGTTCCACAGCTTCGGCGGTTGGAAACAGTCGCTGTTCGGCGACCATCACATCCACGGACCGGAGGGAATCCGCTTCTACACCCGCCTGAAAACAGTTACAACGAGATGGCCTGAGGGTGTGCGGGCCGGCTCTCAGTACGTCATGCCGACACTCGGCTGAATGCCGGGAAAGGCTTTGCTCATGGTGCCGGGCGCGCGGCCATGGGTGGAGACGAATTGCGCGCCATTTCCCCGGCACTGCAACGGTCTGGGGAGAGAACGCTGAGGGATAACGCAAGGAGGACGAGACCCGATATGAAATGGCTTTTCAGAACATTCGCGGCGGCACTGGTGCTAGCTGCCTCTGCCGTGGCGGCGCAAGCTCAATATCCCGAACGCCCGATCACGCTGGTGATCCCCTACGGCGCCGGCGGCGCAACCGACATCGCCGGGCGCAACATGGCGTCCGTGACGCCGAAATACGTTCCCCAGCCGGTGCTGCCGGTGAACCGCACTGGCGCTGGCGGCGTGACAGGCACTGCCTCGGTCGCCAACGCCACGGCTGACGGCTACACCATGATGGTTGCCCGCGTCGGCTCGCACACCGTGAACCCGGCGATGAAGTCGACCCTCCCCTACAAGATCGACGACTTCGACTATATCGGCGTGTTCGAGATCAACCCGGTCGTGTGCGCGGTTTCGTCCAACTCCGAGATAAAGTCGATGGACGAACTGATCGCCAAGATCAAGGCGAACCCGGGGACCGTAACCTACAGCTCTTCGGGCGTCGGCTCACTGTTGCATCTCGCCGGTGCGCTTGCCGTTGATGCCTTCGGCGTGGAAGATGCCAAGGGCGCTTTGACCCATCTGCCATTCCGTGGCGGCGGCGCGGCGGCCACTGCGGTGATCACCGGCAACGCTGATTTCATATGCACCAACTCCTCCGCACTCGCCGGCCACATCAAGAATGGTGTTCTGCGTCCGCTGATGGTCACCACCAAGGAACCGGTCGAAGGCGTCGACGCACCGACCGCGAACGATCTGGGCCATCCGGAGCTTAACGCGCTTGTCGGCTGGAGCGGTATCGCAGGTCCGAAGGGGCTTCCGGAAGAGGTCAAAACCAATTGGGGCGGCTGGCTCGAGCAAATCGGCGAAGACGAGGACTTCCTCAAGAAGGCCCGTTCGCTCGGCTCGGTCCCGGTGCAGATGTCCGTGCAGGAATCGCTCGACTTCATCAACAACCAGTACGAGGTCTTCCGCGAACTGGTGGTGAAGCTCGGCATGCAGGTCGAATAGGCCTTGCGCGCAAGGCATCAATAAGGCTGGGGCTCTCGAATGACCTATCGTGATCTCTGGCTTGGAGCGGGGCTGGCCGTATTGTCGGCCCTGCTCTATCTGGTGATGATACCCGCGGGCATCACGATCCCCTCGGGTGTGCGCTCGCCGGTGATGTCTCCCGCCTTCTGGCCAAACATCATTGCTCTGTTCCTGCTGGCAATGTCCGTGATGCTTTTTCTACGTGCTGCAGTGGCGTGGCGGCGCGGGGAGATCGTCCCGCACAAATCAGCGGATGTCGAAGACGAGGAAGAACGCTCCGGCCTCAATGGGCAGGTGCGTGCGGTCGCGGTCATCGCGCTGATGTTCTTCTATTACTGGCTGATCATGAAGATCGGCCTTGTCCCGGCTTCAATGGTCATCCTGTTGGCAGTCGGGCTGACAACGGCGCGGCCCAACCTGTGGTTGCTGATTGTCGCGACGCCCGTGCTGCCGATGCTGCTTTACCTCTTCTTTTACAAGGTCGCCAACGTCCCGATACCGAGCGGTGAATGGCTGGTGTTTCCATGAGCACGATCGACGCCCTCGTCCAGGCCATCGGGCTGCTGGCCAATTTCACCAATATCCTCGCGCTGGCCGGTGGTGTCTTCATTGGCGTGGTGGTGGGTGCGATCCCCGGCATGAGCGCGACCATGGGCGTGGCGCTGGCACTGCCGTTCACCTTCGCGCTGGACCCGATCGTGGGCATCCTGCTGCTGCTCGGCGTCTACAAGGGCGGGATATTTGGGGGCTCTATCCCTGCGATCCTCATCAAGGCCCCGGGCACGCCCGCATCGAGTTGTACCGTGCTCGACGGCTACCCGATGTCGCAAAAGGGCCATGCCCACAAGGCGTTGCATGTTGCCCTTTATTCTTCGGCAATTGCGGATTTCGTCTCGAACCTGTCGCTCATCGTCTTCGCGGGCTGGCTCGCAGCGCTGGCGATGAATTTTGGCCCGCCGGAATATTTCACGCTGATGCTGTTCTCGCTGACGGTCATCGCCGGCGTGTCCGGCAACTCGCTCATCAAGGGCATGATATCCGCAGGAATGGGGCTGCTGCTCGCTACCGTCGGGCTTGATCTCGTCTACGGCACGGACCGCTTCATATACGGCAAGACGGAACTCATGAGCGGGCTCAACTTCATCCCCGTGCTGATCGGGCTGTTCGCGATCCCCGAAGTGATCGTGTACGCTCAACGGTCGGTGCTAGGCGATGGGAAGGTGATGTCGTTGGGCCAGTCCGGTCTCACATTCCCGGAGTTCCGGCGAATCTTCAAGACGATCCTGAAGAGCAGCGGCATTGGCGTCATCATGGGCGCGATCCCCGGCATTGGCGGGGCGCCCGCGGCGTTCGTGGCATATTCCGAGGCGCGCCGCTCTTCGAAGAATGCGAAGAATTTCGGCAGAGGCGAAATCGAAGGGGTTGCAGCCTCGGAGGCCGGCAACAACGGCGTGGCCGGAGCAACGCTCATTCCGCTGCTTGCGCTGGGCATCCCCGGCGATGTGATCACGGCTGTGATCCTCGGCGCGTTCATGGTGCACGGACTGCAACCCGGACCGATCTTGTTCCAGACCAATCTGGTGCTCATCTACGCCCTGTTCGTCGGCATCATGCTGAGTTCGATCTTCCTGCTGATCTTCGGGCATATCGCGATTCATGCCTTCCGCCGTATCGCGGATATCCCGAAATCTGTGCTGATGCCGGGTGTGCTGGTGCTGTGCGCTTTCGGCAGCTTCGCGATCAACAACTCGCTGTTCGATGTCCTGGTCATGATGAGCGTCGGCATCCTCGGCTATTTCATGTGGCTGACCAACATTCCTGCCGCGCCATTTCTGATAGCGTTCATTCTCGGACCCCAACTTGAAGACAACTTCCGCCAGTCCATGCTGATGTCGCAGACCAACCTCGACATTTTCTTCCGCAGCGCCATCACCTGGGTGTTCTGGGGGTTGACAGTGTTGAGTATCGTGCTGGCCGCTTTCCGGGGCTGGCAGGACCGCCTTTTGCTCAGACGCGAGGCTGAGGCGGCCGCTGAACAGAAATAACGCGCCGGGCGGGTCCGCGCTCCATGGCCGGCCGCTGCGCGAGCGGCGCAGTCACCATTTTCGTGCTTGATATTTCGATAATTATTGTATTATTGAAGATATGAACGATATCGCGGCCGTGCAGGCGCTCTCAGCGCTCGCCAACGAACACAGACTGCGTATATTCCGCACCCTTGTGGCCGTGGGGCCGACCGGCCTTCGCGCTGGTGAACTGGCCCGGAGGCTCGGCATCGGTGCGACGAGCCTGTCATTTCACCTGAAGGAGCTCGATCGCGCCGGCCTGCTCATCGCCACCAGGCAAGGCCGCAACATCGTTTACGCCGTCCAGATCGACGGCGTGCGCGAACTGCTGACCTTTCTGACCGAAGACTGCTGCCAGGGCCGGCCGGAGTTGTGCGGGGAAACTTTCGCTGCCGCCCATGTGTGTGAAACCGACGACTCAACCCCCGCGCGGGAGGATCAAGATGAGTGACAAGGTGTTCAACGTGCTGTTTCTGTGCACCCATAATTCGGCGCGCTCGGTGATCGCCGAATGCGTGCTGACCCGGCTCGGCCGGGGCAATTTCCGCGCCTTCAGCGCGGGCAGTTCGCCGCGCGGCGAGGTGCATCCGTTCGCGCTCGACCTGCTGCGCGAGTTGAACTACGACACCAGCGAACTGCGCTCCAAATCCTGGGATGAATTCGCCGGGCCGGACGCGCCGGTACTCGACTTTGTCTTCACCGTCTGCGACAACGCGGCCGGGGAAGTCTGCCCCGCATGGCCCGGTCAGCCGATGACCGCGCATTGGGGCCTGCCCGACCCATCCGCTGCCACCGGCACGGATGCAGAGCGCCACTACGCCTTCGCCGACTGCCACCGGATGCTGTTCCAGCGCATCGGCATCTTCACCAATCTGCCGTTTGATTCGCTCGACGAACTCAGCCTGCAGCGGCGGCTCGACGATATCGGCCGCACCACTGCCGACACCAGCGAAACCGCATAAAAGGTTACGACACCAGACATGACAGCAATTACGCAAACGCGCCCCCGTCTCGGCTTTCTCGACCGGTTCTTGACGCTATGGATCTTCGCCGCGATGGCCCTGGGGATCGCACTGGGCAGGTTGTTCCCCGGCCTGCCCGACCTGCTCGACAGCGCGTCGGTGGGCACCACCAATATCCCGATCGCCATCGGCCTGATCCTGATGATGTATCCGCCGCTCGCGCAGGTGCGCTACGAAGCGCTGCCGCGCGTGTTCGCTGACTGGCGCGTGCTGCTGTTGTCGCTGGCGCAGAACTGGCTGATCGGGCCGGTGCTGATGTTCGCGCTCGCGGTGATGTTCCTGTCCGATTATCCGGAATACATGACCGGCGTGATCCTGATCGGCCTGGCGCGCTGCATCGCCATGGTGCTGGTGTGGAACAAGCTCGCGCATGGCTCCAATGAGTACGTTGCCGGTCTGGTGGCGTTCAACAGCGTGTTTCAGCTTCTGTTCTTCTCGGTCTATGCGTGGATTTTCCTGACGTACTTGCCCCCCCTTGTCGGCCTTGAGGGACAGGTCATCGACGTGCCGTTCGCGACCATCGCTGAAGCCGTCCTGATCTATCTCGGCATCCCGTTTCTCGCCGGGGTGATCTCGCGCTATGGGCTGATCGCCCTCAAGGGCGAGGCCTGGTTCAACACCGAGTTCAGCCCGCGCATCGGCAAGATCACGCTGCTTGCGCTGCTGTTCACCATCGTCGCTATGTTTTCGCTGAAGGGCGGCATGGTGCTCGACCTGCCGCTGGACGCGCTGCGCATCGCGGTGCCGCTGGCGATCTACTTCTTCCTCATGTTCCTGATCTCCTTCGCGATGGGCAAGCTGATCGAGGCGGATTATCCACGCACCGTGTCGATCGCCTTTACCGCTGCGAGCAACAATTTCGAACTTGCAATCGCGGTCGCGGTCGCGACCTTCGGGCTGGCCTCGCCGGTGGCGTTCGCTACGGTCATCGGTCCGCTGGTCGAGGTGCCGGTGCTGATCTCGCTCGTGAGCGTGGCGCTGTGGTTCGGGCGGCGCTATTTTCCGCGGACGCTGCCTGCCGCGGCGCGAGCGGACTGAGGCAGCCTTCGCGTCCAACAAATCTTGGAAAACCGGGCGCGCCTTATCGCGGGCGCGCCCTTTCGCGTTAAAATGCGCGAAACTGGCCAACAAGCATGGAGTCCAATGATGAACTACACGGAGCCAAACCCGGTCAACGCCGATCTGGGCGCGCGCGCCGTCGTTGACAGCAATGAAATCGAATGGCTGGCCTCGCCGGAAGCCGGCGTTGAGCGCCGCCCGCTGGAGCGTGATGGCGGCGAGGTCGCGCGTGCTACCAGCATCGTGCGCTATGCCGCCGACAGCCAGTTTTCCAAGCATACCCATGGCGGCGGCGAGGAGTTCTTCGTCTTGAGCGGTACCTTCTGCGATGAGACGGGCGAGTTTCCCGCCGGCAGCTATGTCCGCAACCCGCCCGGCTCCAGCCACGCGCCGTTTTCCCGCGAAGGGTGCACGATTCTCGTCAAGCTACGCCAGATGCGCGACGACGATACCGCGCGCGTGGTGGTCGACACCAACTCCGCCGAATGGCGGGCAGGATCGGCATCCGGCCATCACGTGATGGACCTGTTCGAGGGACCAGACGAGCGCGTCACCCTGGAGAGGCTCGATGCGGGCGCTTCCGTGCCGGACTACGACGCCGCAGGCGGCGAAGAGATCTTCGTGCTCGCAGGCAGCTTCCGCGACGGCCGAGGCACTTATTCCAAGGGTGTCTGGTTGCGAAACCCGCACGGGCTGACTCACGGCCTGGAGAGCGATGATGGTTGCCTGTTATGGGTGAAGCGCGGCCATTTGCCAGCCGGCTGACATCCTTGCAGGCAAGGGGGCGTCCGGGCGCTTCAGGCCAGTTCGCTGACGCGCGCCTGCGCCGGCGGACAAGTCGAGTGGCGCCGCATGAGCTGCGATTCGACCCGCACGCTCTCTGGCGGTGCAGCGCCAGTTCCACCATCAATCATCGCCGCAATCATGTCGGCAGCGCCGGATCCGATACGCCGCGCGGGAAGGCGGACGGTCGTCAAGCCCGGCTCGATTTCCGCGGACCCCTGAAAATCGCCCACTCCCACGATCGACAGGTCGCGTGGCAGATCCAGACCGACGGCCTGGGCCGCATAGATGGCCCCATGAGCGATGATGTCGTTGCCGCAAATGAGCGCCGTAGGCGGGTCAGGCTTGTCGAACAGCGCGGTCACCACGGCCTTGGCTTCCGCGATGTTGTAAGAGCACTCGATAATGCGATGGTCAGGAATGATTACCCCGGCTTGCCTGGCCTCTTCCTTCACCGCATTGATGCGATCGCGCGCCCGGTCATTCAGGTCGATATCCGGAAACAGCAGGCCAATCTCTCGATGACCCAACTCCAGCAGATGCCGCGCGGCGGTGCGTCCAGCCTGCGAGTTCTCCGTACCGATGCACGGCATGTCCACGCCGTCACGGTAATTCCACATCGACAGGAAAGCTGTGCCTTGCCCCTCCAGCATCTTGAAGACTTGCGGGTCATGGTCGAAGCCCACCAGCGCGACACCGTCCACACGGTGCTCCAGAAGCGAGCGCAGCAGGGCGACTTCTTCCTTCAGGTCGTAGCCATGAGCGGCAATCAGCAGCGTGCGGTCGGACTGGCGCAGGCGGGTCGCGAAGGCCTGGATCACCTCGGCGAAGATGGCATTGTTGATGGTCGGCACGATAAGGCCGATGGCGCCGCTGCGCCGGTTCTGCAACGCACCTGCCGCCCGGTTGCGGATGTATCCGAGTTCGGACGCCGCGCGCTCAATGCGCTCACGCGTTGGCGCCCGCACTACCGACGGCGAGTTATAGAACCGTGACACCGTCGCAGGGGACACCCCCGCGGCCTGCGCCACCTGAACGATGCCCGGCGCGGTGCGTTTTGCTTTCTTTTTCATGCGGCTTTTGTATCGCATATGAAAACATTTGCAAAGAGATTTTCATCTATTATGCTAGAGGCTGATTAACGCGATACGCAAAGCAGGGTACACTGCTGGTGTAAGGGAAGCGCTCAAGGACATTGTATGGAGTTCTTGAATTATTTCGGCGCAGTGTTCGAGCCGATCGCCTTCATGCTATTGGTTGGCGGCACGATCGGCGGACTGATCCTTGGCGCAACGCCCGGGCTTTCGCCGACTATGGCGGTTGCGCTCCTCATTCCGTTTACATTCCACTTGACACCGGCGCAAGGGCTAATCCTGCTCGGCGCAGCGTATACCGCCACCGTCGCTGGCGGCGCTGTCAGCGCGATACTTCTGAAAATCCCTGGCGCGCCAGCCAATATTGCCACCGCGCTCGACGGCTTCGAAATGGCCAAGAAGGGCGATGGCGCGCGCGCCCTGCAGATGTCGTTCCTCGCCTCTGGCATCGGCGGCGTCATCGGAGTGATGCTGCTCATTTTTCTCACGCCGTTGCTTGCCCAATGGGCGCTCGCCTTCGGCCCATCGCACCTTTTCTGGTTGGCGATCCTTGGCGTGACTGTAATCGGTTCTCTGGACACGAAGTCCACCATCAAAGGGCTCTTGTCCGGCGCACTCGGGGTCTGGCTGTCGACGATCGGCTATGACGACATTCAGGGCGCACAGCGCTTCATCTTCCATGACGCGCTGACGGGCGGCATCAGCATCATTCCCGCGCTGATCGGACTGTTCGCGATCCCGCAGGTGATCGACATGCTCAGCCAGGGGCGGACGCAACGCAGGATTTCGCGCTACGAGGTTCGGCCTCACAAGATCACTTCGTCGATCCGGCAGATGTTCGGACAGGGCCGGGCCCTGTCGATCGGCACCACGCTAGGAGCCATAATTGGCCTGATCCCCGGCGTCGGCGGGCAGATCGCCGGCCTCGTCGCCTATGACCAATCGAAAAAATGGTCTTCGCAGAGCGAAAAGTTCGGCACGGGGCATCCTGAAGGCGTGGTTGCAGCGGAGGCTGCAAACAACGCCATGGTCGGACCGTCGCTCGTGCCGCTGCTCACCCTGTCGATCCCGGGCAGTCCGACCGCAGCTGTGCTGCTGGGCGGCTTGCTGATCCACGGCATCTTCCCCGGTCCGCAGTTGTTCATCAAATATCCGGAAGTCGCCTACACCTTCATCAACTCCATGCTGATCGGCCAGATCCTGATGGTGATCTTCGGGCTTTACATAGCCGCGCTGGCTGCGCGCGTTGCGCGCATCCCCACGCCCATTCTGGCTGCCAGCGTCCTCGTGCTGGCCGTTTTCGGCTCCTATTCTGTTCAGCAGTCGATGGGCGACGTTTATGTTATGCTGACGCTTGGAATGGGGATGTTCTTTCTCGAGAAATACGGGTTCTCAGCCGCGCCGTTGGTCCTCGGCCTGATCCTCGGCCCGATCGCGGAAGCCAACTTCAACCAGGGATCCCTGATCGCCAATGCCACGGTGGGACAATTCAGCTATTTCATGACCGGAACCCTCAACCTCGTGCTGATCGGTCTTGTCATCGCTTCGGTGGCATTCAGCTTCTGGACCACGATGGGACCGCGGGGCCGTGCAATCAGGGCAGCGGAGGCACAGCAATGAGCCGGATGACGGGTGCGCAAAGGCTGCAGCATCTGACCCCAAATCTGCTGATTGCGGGCGTATCGATCTTCGTGACCTGGCTCAGCTTCACGCAGGAACCAGCCTCGGCCTACCTGTTCCCGCGGCTGGTCTCATCGCTGATGACCGCGCTGGCTCTGTGGAGCCTGTCGCGCGCTGCGCTGGGTATATCGAAGGTCGGCGAAGGCATGCGCCTGGACACGGCTCTCAATATCGCGCCGGGCCTGATCCTCATTTTCGTCTACGTGTTCTGGGCGGCCAAGACGCTGGGCTTCTACACCGCCTCCTCACTCGCATTTCTGCTCCTGTTCACGATCTACGACCCGACCCCGGTTACCCGCATTCGGGGCTGGGCACTGCGGATCGTGATCACTGCCGCCTTCATGGCGGTCATCTATGCCCTCTTCACACTTCTTCTGAAGGTGCAGGTGCCAAGAGGGCTCTATTTGTAGCTTTACTGTCCAACGTAAAAAACGCTCAGGAGAGGCCTCATGCAAAGAATACTCGCGACACTATCCACCGTCCTGGCAGCCGCGCTTCTCGCGCTCATGCCCGTCTCCGCCAACGCGCAGGATTATCCTGACAGGCCGCTTTCACTCATGGTCTCCTACGGTGCGGGCGGCGCCACCGACTTCCAGGCCCGCATCGTGACCATGCTCGCCGGAAACGAGGACTTCCTCGGGCAGCCGATCGTGATCGTTAACAAGGCGGGCGCGGGCGGCCGCGTCGGCTGGAACTGGTTTGCGACCGAGGCTGAGGCCGATGGCTATCAGCTCGGCGCCTACAACATCCCGCACTTCATCGCCCAGTCGATCAAGGGCGGCGTGCAGTACTCCGTCGACAGCTACGAGCCGATTGCCAATTGGGGCGCAGACCCGGCCGTCTTCATGGTTGGTGCAGACAGCGAGTTCGACAGCATGGCCGAGGTGGTAGAATACATGAAGGCGAACCCGGGCGGGCTGACCGTCTCCGGCGCCGGCCTGTTCGTCGGCCATCACATCGCTGCGCTCCAGATCGAGGCGGCGACCGGGGCGAAGATGGCATATATTCCGAGCGACAAGGGCGGTGCCGCGGCGCTGAAAGCCGTGGTTGCTGGTGACGTGATGGCGGGCATCAACAACTTGTCCGACGCTTATCGCGCCCGCGAAGCCGGCCAGGTCAAGATACTCGCCATCGCCGACGTTCAGCGTAATGAAGAGTTCCTGCCGGACGTTCCCACGCTCATGGAGCAGGGAATCGACGTGGATGACTCTTCGGTGAACTTCCGCGGCATCATGGTGCCCAAGGGCACGCCACAGGACAAGATCGACTTCCTGGCGGCCCGCATCCCCGAGATGTTCAAGAATCCACGCGTCGCAAAACGTATGGCCGCGGGCGGCTCCCCGATCCGCGTCATGACACGCGATGAGGTGCAGGAGATGTGGACCAAGCGCGTGGCTTATCTGAAGGATCTGCTGGCCGGGCTGTAAGCCGGCCACGAAACCGCGGGCGGCGCCTCTTTCGGCCCGCCCGCACCAAAGCAGCTAACGCATTTTCATCAAAAGTAGGCTCAGTTTTGCGTCAGAAAATGCAGTCAAACAACAACTAAGAGCCTGTTCAATAAAATCCAGAGCACTGAACAGGCTCTAGATTCATGGTATTTGCAGATGACTGCCCAAACAGTCGCCCGTACGACAGACCCCAGCGCGAGCGAGGAAATTCGCGCAGTAGATCAGACGCTGGCGCGCGCCCGCAACGCGCAGGCGCGCTTCGAGAAGGAAGGTTCTCAGGACCGCTATGACCGCGCCGCGCTCGCCGTAGGCTGGGCGATCATGGAGCCGGGCCGCAACCGCAAACTCGCCGAACTGGCCGTCGAGACGACAGGGCTTGGCAATATCGACGACAAGATCACCAAGAACCACCGCAAGACGCTCGGCCTGCTGCGCGACATCCGCGACGCCAAGACTTTCGGAATTATCCGCGAACAGCCGGAACTCGGCCTGACCGAAATCGCCCGGCCGGTTGGCGTGGTCGGCGCGGTTACGCCATCAACCAACCCGGTAGCCACGCCGGCCAACAATGTCATCAACGCGTTGAAATGCGGCAATGCCATCGTGCTGTCGCCTTCGCCAGCAGGCATGGCGGCATGCGAGCGGCTGCTTGCCTACATTCATGCGGAATTCGCCAAGATCGGAGAAGATCCGGATCTCGTTCAGTTGCTCCCTACCCCGCCGTCGAAGGTCAAGACCCAGCGGCTGATGGAGCGCGTCGACCTTGTCGTCGTTACCGGCAGCCAGGACAATGTGCGCCGCGCCTACACCTGCGGAACGCCCGCCATCGGCGTGGGGACCGGCAACGCCTCGGTGATCGTCGACGAGACCGCCAATGTCGAAGCCGCGGCGCGCAAGATCGCGGCCTCTAAGACGTTCGATAATGCGACCTCATGCTCCTCGGAGAATGCGGTCATCGTCGTGGATGCCGTGCGGGGCGCCTTCCTCGACGCCGCCTATTCCGCAGGCGGAAGGCTGCTCGACGCCGCCCAGACCGCACGCATCCGCGAGACGCTCTGGCAGGGTGGCAAGCTGAGCCGCGACATGATCGCGAGAGATGCGGCCACGGTCATACGTATCGCCGGGATCGACGTACCGGAGCCGGAAAGCGCCCGTTTCTTCCTGACGCCCGTGACGGGCATCGGCCCGGACGAGCCGCTGTCCGGCGAAAAACTCTCGCTGATCGCCGCGTTCTACACGGCGAGGGACTTCGCCGAGGCGAAAGACATCGCCGCGCGCCTGCTGGCACATCAGGGCGCGGGCCACTCGGTCGGGCTTCACAGCGCGCGAGACGACCGCGCCGTCGAACTCGGTCGCGACCTGCCCACCTGCCGCGTGATCGTCAATCAGCCGCACTGCTTCGCAACCGGCGGCGCCTTCGAGAACGGCCTTCCCTTCTCGCTGTCGATGGGCTGCGGCACCTGGGGCGGCAACTCGATCGACGACAATCTCAACTATCGGCACTTCCTCAACATCACCAAGATCGCACGTCCGATCCCTCCGCGTGAACCATCGCTCGATGACGTGTTCGCGGACTACTGGCGTGAGGCCGGAAAATGAACCCGCTCGACGGCCTGACGCCGGATAACGTCTTCGCGGTCATGAAAACATTTTCTGTCCGCGATCTCATTGACGCCCGTGCTGCTTTGCATCCTGACGCGCCCTGTCTGATCGAATCGCAGAGCGGTGCCGTCATCTCCTACGCCCAGATGCAGCGGCACGCCGCCAGCATCGCGACCCGCCTGGCAGGCAAGGGCGTCCAGCCCGGCCAAAGCGTAGCTTATGCCATGTATAATGGGCCGGGGACGGCGCTTGCGGTCCTTGGCGCGCTTTACGGCGGCTTCCGCGCAACGGCGATCAATCTCGTGGCGGGCAGCGAGGCGATGGCGTACGCGCTCGAACATTCCGAAGCGCGTATCGTGATGGTGTCTCAGGCGAGCCGACCTCTCATCGAAAAGGTTATCAAGGATGCCAATCCGCCAGATCTGATCGAACTCGGCGAGACGACCCCGCCAGCCGATGCCCCCGAGGACACAGCTCCGGACGCGACGCTCACGCCTGACAGCGACGGCCTGCTGATGTACACCTCCGGGACCACGGGCAAGCCCAAGGGTTGCCTGCTAAGCCATGCCAGCCTGATCTCGGGCGGCGCCTGCGCGATGAACGCCCACCACCTCACCCCGGAGGACCGCGCGCTTTGCGTGCTGCCGCTTTATCACATCAACGGATTGTGCGTGACGCTGATGGGACCGCTGGTTTCCGGCGGCTCGGTGGTGATGCCGAAGAAATTTTCGGCGAGCAGCTTCTGGGAGCAGATCACCCAATGGAACTGTTCCTGGTTCAGCGTCGTGCCGACGCAGATTTCCTACCTGCTGCACGAAAGCAACGAGGCCAGAGGCCCGCAGCAAAAGCCCCGTCGTCTGCGCTTCGGCCGTTCGGCCTCGGCACCGCTCGCCCCGGAAGTGCAGCGCGCGTTCGAGCAGCGTTTCGGCATTCCAGTGATCGAGACCATGGGCCTCACCGAAACCGCCGCGCAGATCCTGTCGAACCCGCTGCCGCCCGGCACGCGCAAGATCGGGTCCCCCGGCATCCCGTTCGGCTGCGAGGTCCGCATCGTCGATACCGACATGAACGAACTGCCCCCGGAAACCGAAGGAGAAGTGGCAGTCCGCGGCCCGAGCGTGATGAAGGAATATTTCAAGAACCCCGAGGCCACGGCAGAGTCGCTGACCCCCGATAGGTGGTTCCGCACCGGCGACCTCGGGCGCAAGGACGCGGAGGGCTACGTGTTCATCACCGGGCGCTCAAAGGAACTGATTATCAAGGGCGGCGAGAATATCGCCCCGCGAGAGGTCGACGACGCGCTGTATAGCCATCCTGCTGTCATCGAGGCCGCCGCCTTCGCGCGACCCTGTCCGGACTATGGACAGCGTGTCGAGGCAGCCGTGAAGGTCGAGCCGTCCGCGGGCGTTACCGAGGACGAACTGATCGCAATGTGCAGAGAGAAGCTCGGTGCGTTCAAGACGCCTGATCGCATCCATTTCCTGCCCGAACTCCCCAAGGGGCCATCCGGCAAGATTCAGAGGCGTCGTCTCCCCGAGGTGACGACAGCGGGCTGAGCCTCTGCGTAGAGGTATCGCGCATCAACGAGAGGAGCTGCGCGCGTCCAGCCCGAACTCGCGCATTTTGCGGTAGAGCGTCGAGCGACCGATGCCGAGCCGGCGCGCCGCTTCGGTCATCGAGCCGCGATACCGCCCAAGCGCCAGCCGGATCATGTCCGCCTCCACCTCCTCGAGCGAACGGACATCGCCACGCTCCGTCAGCGCCGGAATCCCGACATAGCCCGCTGCGCCCGCCTGCACGCTCATGGCCGCAGCGGGCATGCCTTCCACGAGCGCAGGCGCTTCCCGGACCTGTGTGGCCTGGCGTTGTGCTAAGCGCGACCGCGGCCCCAGACCCGGGGCATCCTGGGCTGCTCCAGCCCCGACAGACCCGGCATGAGCGGCGATCCGGGGGAAATGGCCCGGTTCAAGCACCTCCCCTTCGGCGAGCAGCACGGCACGGAACACCTCTCGCTCCAACTCCTCAAGGTTGCCCGGCCAGTCGTAGCGGCTCAGCATCGCGGCGGCGGCTTCGGTGAGCATGGCCGCGCCGCTTCGCGTCTTCAGTGCGAAGGCGCGCATAAACCCCTGAGCGAGAGCCGGAATATCGTCACGGCGCTCGCGAAGCGGCGGTATCCAGATCGGACAGACATTGAGCCGGTAGAACAGGTCGTCGCGGAACGCCCCGCGTTTGATGAGCGGGATCATGTCCCGGTTGGTCGAGGCGAGCAGCCGGACCTCCGGCTTATTGTCCTGAAGGATCTCACGAGCGGGCCGGTCAGGCGTCTCCAGGAGAGTTGCAAGGCGAACCTGAGCACTGGCAGGCAACTCGCCGATCTCGCGGAGGAACAGGCTGCCGCCGCGCGCTCGCCAATACGCTCCGTTGCGCCGGTCGAACAGTTCATGGTCCGCCTGCGTGCCGGAAAGCGCTGCGCAGTTGATGATCTCGAATGGCGCGCCGGCACGCCCGCTCGCAGCGTGAATCGCCCGCGCCATCAGCCGCTTGCCTACACCGCGCTCGCCCTCCAGCAGCACATGAAGTTGCAGCCGCGCGGCGCGTTCAGCCAGCGCAATCGCCCGCGCCATGTCCTCGCCGGTTCCAGCCAGGTCGTCCAGCCGGATGGTCGCCTCTCCATGGCCCTTGATACGCGTTAGATCACAGTCGAGACCGGCCACCATGTCGCTGCGGCGCAAGGCCGCGCAGATCGCTTCGCGCGGACCATGAGCGGACACGACCTCGCAGATGCCGGCGCGCAAAAGACCAACGACCGCTTCGCTCTGCGGGTTGCTGGAAACGGCGATCATTTGCGGGGACGCTCCCGGCCGGTGCCAAGCCGCGACAAGCTCGCGCGCCGCCTCATCTTCAAGCCCTGGCCCGATGACCGCCATGTCCGAGGGCCGGGCCTCGCTCCCGGCCCGTGCCAACTCATCCGGCCCCGCCACGGCATGCGGGCTGAAGCCTGCTGTCTCTGCGCAGACTACAAGCTCGGCACGGGCCTTGGGGTCCGGCTCTACGATCAGGATCGGCTTGCTCATACACTTACTCGAAATGGAAAACGGCCATCGGTCCATCCGCGGCCGCAATACGCGTGGAAGTTGCAAAAGACTATCGGGCAGAGGCGTAAAGAACGGATTTACCGCCACTGCCGGCGTGCGTTGCGGATGAAAAGCTGATTAAACTGGCGTAAACGGCTGTCCCATGCACGCAGCAGCGTCAACACAGCCTGCGCCCCTTGCAGGGGATCATCTCACAGCGCACATTAACAGAAACGAATCTGGCCCGCGTTTGTTGCGCGGTCGCACTCCACCGATATCCCAATAGCCGGAAAGCCAAGCCGACCATGACCCTTCCCGCTGCGCCAGACCTGTTCGCCTTTTCATCCGTTCACGCCCCCGACGGTGCCAGCCAGACCGCAAGCGCCGCGCTTGGCGACTTGCCGAACTGGGACCTGAGCGCGCTCTATCCCGAAGGCGACGCTGAGGCGCTTTGGGCGGATGTCGCGCGCGCGCAAGAGGAGGCCGAGGCATTCGCGCGCGACTATCAGGGCTCCATCGAGGCGATCGCGGCCGGTTCTGGCGCAGGCTGGCGGCTGGCCGAGAGTGTCAAGCGCATGGAGGCGCTGAACGACCTCATTGGGCGCATCGCGTCGTACGCGTACCTGAACTATGTCACGGACACCGCAGAACCCGCCCGCGCCAAGCTGCTTGGCGACGTTCAGGACAAGCTGACCGGGATCACCTCGAAGCTGGTGTTTTACAGTCTCGAACTGAACCAGCTCGACGACACAACTCTGGAAAGCGCGCTGGCCCACCCCGCGCTCAACCACTACCGGCCCTGGCTTGAAGACCTTCGCAAGGAAAAGCCATACCAGCTTTCGCAGGAACTGGAGCTGTTGTTCCACGACAAATCGTCCACGAGCCGCAGCGCCTGGAGCCGGCTGTTCAACGAAACCATCGCCACGCTGCGCTTCAACGTGGACGGGGAACAGCTCTCGCTGGAGCCGACACTCACGCTGCTGACAAACCCGGACGGGCAGAAGCGTTACGCCGCCGCGCAGGCGCTTGCCAAGGTGCTGGGCGACAACAGCCGACTGTTCACTCTGGTGATGAATACCCTCGCCAAGGACAAGGAGATTTCGGATCGCTGGCGCGGCTTTGATGATGTCGCAGCCTCGCGTCATTTGAGCAACCGGGTGGAGCCGGAAGTGGTCGATGCGCTGGTCGAGGCAGTGCGCGGCAAGTACGCGAACCTCTCGCACCGCTATTACGCCATGAAGGCGCGCTGGCTGGGCAAGGACCGGCTTGATTACTGGGACCGCAACGCACCATTGCCGCACACACCGGACAGGGTCTTCAAATGGGATGAGGCGCGCGAGATCGTGCTTGGCGCGTATCACGGCTTCTCGCCGGAATTCGGCGCAATCGCCCGGCAGTTTTTCGAGAAAAACTGGATTGATGCCCCCGCCGGTCAGAACAAGTCGCCCGGCGCATTCTCGCACCCGAGCGTCCCGAGCGCGCACCCCTACATCATGCTCAATTATCTCGGCAAGCCGCGCGATGTCATGACGCTGGCGCATGAACTGGGCCACGGCGTCCATCAGGTGCTTGCGAACCAGCAAGGCGCGCTGATGGCGCGCACACCGCTGACCCTGGCCGAGACCGCGAGCGTGTTCGGCGAGATGCTGACCTTCCGCGCACTGCTGGAACGCACTCCGGACCCGGCAGAGCGACACGCGCTGCTCGCGCAGAAGGTGGAGGACATGATCAACACGGTGGTGCGGCAGATCTCGTTCTACATCTTCGAGCGCCGCGTCCACACTGAGCGCCGCGAGCAGGGCGAGTTGACCGCCGAGCGGATCGGCCAGATCTGGCTGGAGGTGCAGGGCGAAAGTCTCGGCGGAAGCGTGCATCTGGGAGACGGGTACGAAACGTATTGGTCTTACGTACCCCACTTCATCGGCATGCCGTTTTACGTCTATGCCTACGCTTTTGGAGACTGCCTCGTGAACTCGCTCTATGCCGTCTACGAGAAAGCCGACAGCGGTTTCCAGGACCGCTACATGGAGATGCTGCGCGCTGGGGGGACCAAGCATCACAGCGAGTTGCTCGGCCCGTTCGGGCTGGATGCGCGCGATCCGGACTTCTGGCAGATGGGGCTAGGCGTGATCGAGGGCATGATCGAAGAGATCGAACGGACCGAGGTTGCCGCCGGGACACGCATATGAGCGAGAGCGATCAGAACCGGCCCGCGCCCGGCGCACCGCAGAGCGAGCGTCCCGACACCGAAGCCAACCGGTTCTCCCGCCGTATGCGCCGCTACGCGCAGGTCAGCACCGGTGTTAGCGGAACGGCAGCGCGGCTGGCGGGCAACGCAATCTTCGGCTTTGGCCTCGACCGGGAGAAGAATGCGCAACAGCTTGCCAAGGCGCTGGGCGGCATGAAGGGGCCGATCATGAAGGTCGCCCAGCTTCTCTCTACAATTCCCGATGCGCTGCCGCCTGAATACGCAGCCGAACTGTCGCAGCTTCAAAGCCAGGCGCCGCCGATGGGCTGGCCGTTCGTCAAGCGCCGCATGGCCGCCGAGCTTGGTCCGGACTGGCAGAGCCGATTTGCCGAGTTTTCGCACGAAGCCGTTGCATCGGCCTCGCTTGGTCAGGTGCACAAGGCGCGCAGCCACGAAGGCGAGGAACTGGCCTGCAAGCTGCAATATCCGGACATGCAGTCCGCTGTGCAGGCAGATCTGAACCAGTTCAACCTGCTGCTGAACCTCTACAAGCGCATGGACTCCGCCATAGACACCTCGGAGATCGCCGAGGAACTCAGCGCACGCCTGAACGAGGAACTGGATTACGAACTCGAAGCCGCGCACACGAAACTTTACGGCATCCTTTTCAAGGATGAGCCGCTCGTGCAGGTGCCGAAGATTTTCGATGAGCTATCCACGCGCCGACTTCTGAGCATGAGCTGGATGGAAGGCAGCCCGCTGGTAAACTACAAGAACCACCCGCAGGAGGACCGCAACCATATTGCACGCTGTCTGTTCCGCGCTTGGTGGTGGCCGTTCGCCAATTACGGTGTGATCCATGGCGATCCGCATCTGGGCAACTACACAATCTTCGAGGACGCCGGGCGGCCGGCAGGCATCAATCTGCTCGACTACGGCTGCGTGCGCACCTTCACGCCAGAGTTCATCGAAGGCGTGATAACGCTGTATCGCGGGCTGCAGCACGAAGACCGCGAAAAGATCGTCCACGCCTATGAGATGTGGGGCTTCGAGGGCCTATCCTACGAGGTGATCGAGATCCTGAACATCTGGGCGAAGTTCATTTATGGCCCGCTGCTGGAAGATCGCAGACGGCGGATCGCTGAAGGTATTGCGCCGGGGCAGTACGGACGGCGAGAGGCGTTCGAGGTCCACAAGGCGCTGCAGGAAAAAGGTCCTGTGCGGGTCCCGCGCGAGTTCGTGTTCATGGACCGCGCCGCGATCGGGCTGGGCGGGGTGTGCCTGCATCTCGATGCTGAGTTGAACTTTCATCGCATGTACAACGAAACGATCGACGATTTCGAGATCGAGACGGTGCGCGCGCGTCAGCAGGCCGCTTTCAATGAAGCCGGCGTGCCATTGCCGGTGGCCAAGGGCACCAAGGTCATCTGACGCCGGCGCAGGCTTGAACGCTCATGCGCTTCTGGCCTGCTCCGCATGCTCGAACTGGAGGCGCACCAGACGTGCGTAAACGCCGCCCTGGGACAGTAACTCGTGGTGCGTCCCTTCCTCGACGATACGGCCTTCCTCGATCACGAGAATGCGGTCGGCACCAAGCACCGTAGACAGCCGATGCGCGATGACCAGCGTCGTGCGCCCTTCCATTACCCGCTCCAGCGCCTGCTGCACCAGCCTTTCGCTATGCGTATCCAGCGCGCTGGTCGCCTCGTCGAGCAGCAATAACGGGGCCTCGCGCAACACCGCCCGCGCGATAGCGATCCGTTGGCGCTGGCCGCCAGACAGCATCATCCCCCCCTCGCCGAGTTGCGTGTCGTAACCGTGCGGCAGGCGCGTCACGAATTCGTCGGCAAGCGCGGTCTCGGCGGCCGCGCGAACCTGATCGTCGCTCGCTTCCGGCGCGCCGTAGCGGATATTCTCTTTCACCGTATCCGAGAACAGCGCGACGTCTTGCGGGACAATGGCGATCTGGCTGCGAAGCGCGTGGAGGTCGAGACGGCTGACCGGAACCCCGTCGAGCGCCACCTCGCCCGAACGGGGATCATAAAAGCGCAGCAACAGGCTGAAGACCGTGCTCTTGCCCGCCCCGGATGCGCCGACGATGGCAACGCGCTCGCCCGGCGACACCTTGAATGACACATGCGACAGGGCCTGTTCCTCGGGCCGGGTCGGGTAATGAAACACGACATTGTCGAACGCCACCTCGCCGCGCACCGGCCTGGTCAGGGGGACCGGATCGGCGGGGGACTTGATCTCGGGCTCGATACGGCGCAGCTCCGCCAGCCGCTCGGCGGCCCCGGCCGCCTGTTGCAACTCGCCCCAGACTTCCGACAGCCCGCTCATGGACGCCGCGGCGATGACGGTATAGAGCACGAATTGGCCGAGCCTGCCGCCGGTCATGTCGCCGGCAAGCACGCCTTGCGCGCCATACCACAAGATGCTGACGACGCTCGCAAATAGCAGGAATATGGCCAGCGCGGTCAGCCCGGCGCGCGCGCGCATTCGCTGGCGCGCGGCGTCGAAGGCGTCCTCTACCGCCGCACCGAAGCGCCTGGTCGCGGCGCGTTCATGCGTAAACGCCTGCAGGGTGCGCACCGCCGACAGGTTCTCCGCGGCATAAGCGGCGGATACCGCGATGCTGTCCTGCGCATGCGCCGACAGCCGGCGCACCGCGCGGCCATAAGCCATCAGTGGCAGCACAATCACCGGGATCGCAAGCACCACCAGCGCGCTCAACTCCACGCTGGTCACGATCATCATGATGAGCGCGCCGGTCAGCAGCAGGACGTTACGCAGGAACTGCGTGGCAGCCACGCCCACGGCCGCCTTGATCTGCGTGGTGTCCGCAGTGAGGCGGGACATGACCTCGCCCGACTGCGTCTGTTCGTAAAAGGCGGGACTGAGGCTGCACAGATGGCGGAAGACGGATTCTCGCAGGTCCGCGACCACCCGCTCGCCCAGCCAATTGACATAATAGTAACGCCCGGCGCTCGAGACCGCGAGGATGCAGCCCACGACGATCAGCGTCGCGAAATAGTTGTTGATCAGCGCGCTGTTCTCTGCGGAGAAGCCAAGATCGATCATCCGCCGCACGCCCATCGGCAGCGCGAGCGTCGCCAGCGTCGAGGCCAGCAGCGCGATCAGCGCAAGAACGATGTGGCCGCGGTAGCGCAGCAAGAACGGCTTGAGGCTTGCCAGCGGCGCCAGCGAGCGCTGGCCTCGCTTACGCTTGCCCGCTTGCTCGGAATCCGCGCCCTCGGCGCTGCGTACATTGGTATCAGTGGACGTCACAACGGCCACGAGCGTTCGTCCTTCAAGTTATTCTTAGTCTGTCTCCAGCTTTATCCCCCGTTCTAGACGATGGGAGAGCGGGCGCGAAACGAAAAAAGCCATACGGGCGGATCAGCCGCGATGATCGCCCAGAGTGACACTGCATGCCAGTACACGGCGGATGGTGCATTGATCCTTGTCATCCGCAGCCCTTGCAGGATATATCGCATGCCAAGGCTGTAATTTGCCAAGGTTGTAATTTGGATCGCGGCACGTCCGCGCCCCCCCCCTGAAACGAGAAGGTTCAGTGCCATGAAGAGCGGCATTCATCCGGACTATCACAAGATCAAGGTCGTCATGACTGACGGCACCGAGTTCGAGACATATTCAACCTACGGATCGGAAGGCGACACGCTCACCCTCGATATCGACCCGAACACCCATCCGGCCTGGACCGGCGGCAGCCAGCACCTGGTCGACCGTGGCGGACGGGTCAGCCGCTTCAAGAAGAAGTTCGAGGGTTTCCTCGGGTAACAGGCGCCGATCCGCTAAGAGCTTGCGCGTGGCGACGCTAGACGGCAGCTTGTTTATAAGCAGCCTGGGAGCGCCCACGCCATGACCATCTCGATCGCCAACATTCTACAGCGTAACCGCATCTGGGCCACCCAGCACCTGGAAGCCGACCCGGACTACTTCCGCAGGCTGTCTGGCCTGCAGATGCCCGACTATCTGTGGATCGGCTGCGCCGACAGCCGGGTGCCCGCGAACGTCATCACCGGGCTGGAACCGGGCGAGGTCTTTGTCCACCGCAACATCGCCAACATCGTGCACGCTTCCGATATGAACTGCATGGCGGTGGTTCAATACGCGATAGAACATCTGCGCATCAAGCACATCATCGTTTGCGGTCATTACGGTTGCGGGGGCGTGCGCGCCGCGTTACAGCCGCAAGATCATGGGCTGGTCGATTACTGGCTGGAGCCGGTGCGCAACCTCGCTGCGCGCGCTGCTGGCGAACTGGACGCACTGGAGACGCCGCAGGCGCGCGAAAACCGGCTGTGCGAAATCAATGTGCGCGCGCAGGTGCGCAACGTCAGCACCTCGCCGATCCTGCAGCGCGCCTGGGCCCGCGGAGAACAGATCGCGGTGCATGGCTGGATCTATGGTCTGGATGACGGTCTGATCCACGATCTCGATTGCGACCATACACGCACAACGTCGCCGTCAGCCTGAACGAGGGCTGCGATTAGCGGCTGCTATCGTCTTCGCTGGTTTCGCTGGTCTGGAAGTTGGCGAACGCCCGCTCGGCGAGCGCGCCTGCATCTTCTTCCTCAGCCGGCTCCTCGGGCTGTTCGGCCTGAGGGAACTTGTCGAACACCTCATCATCGCTGACGGGCAAGGGCGCATCCTCCACCGGCTTCAAGCTGTCAGAAGCCGCCGGCGCGTCCGGGGCGCCTTCCTTTTGCGCTTCGCGCTTGCCGGCCTTCTGGACTTCCGCGTCAAGGTCGAGCTGCTTGCAAAGCCCGAGCGTCACCGGGTCCTGCGGCTGCAGGTTCGACATGTTCCAGTGCGTCCGGTCCCGGATGGTCTGGATCGTCGGCTTGGTGGTCCCGACGAGCCGCATGATCTGCGAATCACGAAGCTCCGGATGGTAGCGGAGCAGCCAGTAGATGGCGTTGGGGCGGTCATGCCGGCGTGAGACGGGCGTGTATTTCGGGCGCCGTTTGGTCTTGGTCTCCGGAACATGAACCTTGCTCTTGGCCAGCTTCATCCGGTAGCTCGGGTCTTCCTGCGCGCGGGCGATCTCGTCGCGCGTCAATTGCCCGGAAGAGATCGGGTCCATGCCCTTGATGCCCTGCGCCACCTGCCCATCGGCGATGCCCTTTACCTCCAGGTCATGCAGCCCGCAGAAGTCGGCGATCTGCTCGAAGGTCAGCGACGTGTTGTCGACCAGCCAGACGGCGGTCGCTTTCGGCATAAGCGGTTTGTCAGTCATATGGATTCTCCGTGCCCGGGGCACCGCGCCCTGAGCGTCTTCAGATTACGGGAATGCTTGGGGATTGCGGAATACGTTTCTGGGGCAGAACATAGTCGCCGCAGTACGCAAGCGCAAACGTCAAACGTGCAGGATGCGCGATTTTCACCTGTCCACCGAAGCCGGTGCACCGCTCAGCAGCACGATCTTGCCGATATGGGCGTTGCTCTCCATCCGCGCGTGGGCCGCAGCGGCATCCGCAAGCGCGAAGCGGCTGTCGATCACCGGGCGGACCGTCCCGTTGTTGAGCAGCGGCCAGACCTTTTCCTCCAGCGCCTGCGCGATTCGCGCCTTCACCTCCAATGGACGCGCCCGCAATGTGGCACCAGTCAGCGTAATCCGCTTGAGCATCAGCCGCGTCAGATCCGCCTCGATCTTGGAGCCGCGCAGGAACGCGATCTGATGGATGCGCCCGTCCTCCGCCGCGACGGCGATGTTGCGTTGGACGTAATCCCCGCCGACCATGTCGAGGATCACATCAGCGCCGTGACCGCCGGTCTCGGTCTTCACCACCTTGACGAAGTCTTCGTTCTCATAATCGATCGCGCGCTCTGCACCGAGTTCACGACAGACCTGGCATTTCGCGGCGCCCCGCGCGGTCGCAAAAACCCGCGCCCCGAACGCTCGCGCCAACTGGATCGCGGTGGTGCCGATGCCGCTGGTCCCGCCATGGACCAGGAACACCTCGCCCGGCTTCAACCCCGCGCGCTCGAACACGTTGACCCATACGGTGAAGAACGTTTCCGGCAGGGCCGCCCCCTCGATCATGTCCATGCCCCGCGGGACTGGCAGCGTGGCGCTCTCAGCAGCAACGCAATATTCGGCATAGCCGCCGCCGGTGACAAGCGCACAGACCCTGTCGCCAACGCGGTAACGCGCCGTGTCCGGGCCAAGCGCTACGATCTCTCCTGCGACTTCCAGTCCCGGGATCGGCGAGGCTCCCTCTGGCGGCGGATACAGGCCCTGGCGCTGGAGCATGTCCGGACGGTTGACGCCTGCCGCCGCGACCTTGATGAGCAACTCGCCTGCGCTGGGCTTGGGCCGCGGAATTTCTAGTGCGCGCAGCACCTCCGGACCGCCGGGGTGGCTTATGGCAATAGCGGTCATGGTTTCCGGACGTGCGTCTGTCTCGCTCATGCGTGCATCTGTCTCGTTCATGGCGGCGGCTCAAGTCTTGGCTCCTCTGCGTAGCGGAAAGCACCATGTCGTGCAATGCGGCGGCGCCGGAAACGAAATCATCAACCTGTGAACCGAGCGTGATAAATTCCTGATATCAAGACGAAAAATTCTCATCCAGTTAACACCTTTTTAAGGATGCGAGCCTAACGTCGTGATTGTCCAGTCAGTTTGGCGTCGAACGGGTTCCATCCGTTCTGTCAGCCTCCCTGTTCCAACTAGAGCCGTCCCTGCCGGGCGGCTCTTTTTTTTCGCGACCCGCAAACCGCTGGCAACCCGCAGTCGCAAAACTTCCCGAGAAAAAACGCAATCTTAAGCTAGCGTTCTTAACGTCAACGCTCGAAAGATTGGCGAGCGCATCGATGCACTGCTATAACACCTGTGGTTGCGTCGTCCGCGCGTAGCGTATGCGGGAGTTCCAATGAGCATCAAGAGCGAGAGGCAGGATGTCCGGCCGAGTGACGGGCCGGTGCCATTTGCGGATAAATACGCCGTTTCCCCCCAGTTCGACAATCTGTTCCGCGAAGGAATGACGCTGGTGGAAGACGCTGCCAGCTATCTCGACGGACCGGGACGACGTGCCTCGCGCTCGCTGACCGGAAAGCCGGGGCTGGCCTACTCGACCGAGAGCATGCGACTGACCACCAAGCTCATGCAGATTGCATCCTGGCTGTTGGTACGGCGCTCGGTCGGGCGAGGCGAGATGACCCTTGAAGAGGCGTTGAAGTCCCGCCGCCGCGCCAAGTTGACCTGCGCCGGCAAGCCACAGCTACCCGATGGGTTCGACGAACTGCCGGAGGAAATGCGCCGCCTCGTGCAGCAATGCGACGCGCTTTATGATCGGATCTTGCGCCTTGACCGGCTCATCAGCCTGTCGAATGACCGTGTGCCGAGCGCTGCGGACAACCCGGTGGGCAACCAGGTGGATCGTCTGAAGGAAGTCTTCGAGGCTGGCCAGGACCCCACCGCAATCCAGGCATCTCAGTCTGACATTCGCTAAACAGAACAGCTCTTCTGAAACGATCGGCCCACGGATACCGATGCTGTACAGCAACGGCGGCGAAAGGCCTCACCGCCGCGTTCGATGAAAATTGATCTGCATCAAAGCTGCCATTGAAACCCTTCCGCATTAGTGGTGAGGTACCGAACTGCGGATTCGCGCGGCCTTGCCGTGTCCCTGTCCGCCTGTGCGAAGACCAAGGAGGGGCGAATGGCGGAAGCCAAGCGTCAGGAACTGACTGCATTCGTCGATGCGGTCGTGCTGGCAGTGGCAGCGTTTGGCGTATTGCTCGGGGGCTATCTCTTCTTCCTGGCCGCCGACAACGTGATGGCGTTCCACGGCCTCTTGCTCGCGGGCGGGTCGGCCGTCGGTGGCTGGTACATCCTCCTGCGGCTTGCCGATGGAAACCTCGCCGTGGGCGGCGAGGGCTACTATGCCGACAATGTCATCAAGGCCGGTGTCATCGCCACTGTCTTCTGGGGGATCGTCGGCTTCTTCGTTGGCGTCCTCATCGCCTGGCAGCTCGCCTTTCCCGCGCTCAATCTTGATCTCCCCTGGACCACATTCGGCCGCCTGCGCCCAGTCCACACCTCCGCGGTCATCTTCGCCTTTGGCGGAAACGCGCTGATCGCGACCTCGTTCTACGTCGTGCAGCGTACCTGCCACGTGCGCCTTGCCGGGCGCTGGGCGCCGTGGTTCGTGTTCTGGGGATACCAGCTTTTTATCGTGCTGGCCGCCACCGGCTACGTGCTGGGCGTTACCCAGTCGCGCGAATATGCGGAGCCGGAATGGTATACCGATCTGTGGCTGACGCTCGTATGGGTGGTCTACCTGCTGGTGTTCCTCGGCACGCTGATGAAGCGCAAGGAACCCCATATCTACGTAGCCAACTGGTTCTATCTCGCCTTCATCGTCACCGTGGCGATGCTGCACATCGTCAACAACCTTGCGGTGCCGATATCGCTCACCAGCGTCAAGAGCTACTCGCTGTTCTCGGGCGTTCAGGATGCGATGACCCAGTGGTGGTACGGCCACAACGCGGTCGGCTTCTTCCTCACCGCCGGCTTCCTCGGGATGATGTACTACTTCATCCCCAAGCGGGCAGAACGCCCGGTGTACTCCTACCGGCTGTCCATTGTTCATTTCTGGTCGCTGATTTTCCTCTATATCTGGGCCGGACCGCACCACTTGCACTATACCGCCCTGCCCGACTGGGCGCAGACGCTCGGCATGACCTTCTCGATCATGCTGTGGATGCCATCATGGGGCGGCATGATCAACGGGCTGATGACGCTATCAGGCGCTTGGGACAAGCTGCGCACCGACCCGGTGATCCGGATGCTTGTTGTGTCGGTCGCGTTCTACGGCATGTCCACGTTTGAAGGCCCGCTGATGAGCGTCAAGGCGGTCAATTCGCTCTCGCACTACACCGACTGGACCATCGGGCATGTGCATTCGGGGGCGCTCGGCTGGGTCGGCATGATAAGCTTCGGCGCGCTCTATTGCCTTACGCCGTGGCTATGGAACCGGCGCGGGCTTTATTCGCTGCGGCTGGTGGAGTGGCACTTCTGGCTCTCGACCATCGGGATCCTGCTGTACATCACCTCGATGTGGGTGTCGGGCATCCTCCAGGGCCTGATGTGGCGCGCCTATGATGACCTCGGCTTCCTGCAATACTCGTTTGTCGAGACCGTCGAGGCCATGCATCCGTTCTACATTATCCGCGCAATCGGCGGGACGATCTTCTCGGTCGGCGCCCTGCTGATGGCGTACAATCTCTGGCGCACGGCACGGGGCGATGTACCCGTGGACGTCGCCGATCAGCCTCGTGTCGCTGCCGCGCCCGAGTTGCGCGGCCAGGGCGCGGCCCCGGCGCCTGCGGAATAAGGGAGCGTGATCATGTGGAAATGGCATCTCCCCTTCGAACGCAAGTCGCTGGTTCTGCTGATCGGCATCCTGGTTGTCGTGGCAATCGGCGGGCTGGTGGAAATCGCGCCCCTGTTCTGGCTCGGTTCGACGATCGAGAAAGTGAAGGGCATGCGTCCCTACACACCCCTCGAACTGGCGGGTCGCGACATTTACATCCGCGAAGGTTGTTATGTGTGCCATAGCCAGATGGTGCGCACACTGCGCGACGAAGTGGAACGCTACGGCCATTACAGCCTTGCAGCGGAAAGCATGTACGACCATCCGTTTCAGTGGGGATCGAAACGCACCGGACCGGATCTGGCGCGTGTGGGTGGCAAATACTCCGATGAATGGCATGTCGCCCATCTCAAGGACCCTCGGGCGGTGGTTCCGGAATCGATCATGCCCGGCTACGGCTTCATGGCGCGGCGCGAACTCGACTTCGGCGACATATCCGAGAGGATGAAGGCCCTTCGTATTGCGGGCGTGCCCTATTCCGACGAGATGATCGAAAACGCGCAAGCCGATCTGCGTGCGCAAGTCAGCCCCGACTCAGCGGAAGGCGACGCGCTGATGCAGCGCTATCCCAAGTCGCAAGTGCGCCACTTCGACGGCGACCCCTCACGCGTCACCGAGATGGACGCGATGGTCGCGTATCTTCAGATGCTCGGCACGCTCGTCGACTTCGCTAGCTTCGATGAGGCCGGGCCGAACCTGCGCTGAGCGAAAAAGGCGGTGCAATGGATTATGAATGGCTGGTAGCGGTGACCCAGATCGCAGGCCTCATCCTGTTCCTGGGTTTGTTCCTGGCCGTGTTGGTGTACGCGCTTTGGCCCGGCAACAAGAAGCGTTTCGAGCGCGCGTCACGTGTGCCGCTCGAGGATAGCGAGCGGCCGGATAACGAGACGGAAAGAGGGGCCGATGGCCGATAAACCCGAACGCGACGAGGTCACCGGGGAAGACACCACCGGACATGTCTGGGACCACGACCTGAAGGAGTTGAACAGGCCGCTGCCCAAGTGGTGGCTGTACGTGCTCTACGCCACGATCGTCTGGGCCGTCGGCTACTGGGTGCTCTACCCCGCCTGGCCGCTGGTCAGCAGCCACACGCAAGGGCTGCTCGGTTACAGCCAGCGCGAGACGGTGCGCAGCGAGATACAGCAGGCGCGTGCCGCGCAGAGCGAGTTCCGTCAAGCTATAGAAACGTCGGAGATGTCCGAGATCCGCTCGGATCAAGACCTGCTCCGCTTTGCCATGGCGGGCGGCGAGGCTGCCTTCGGTGACAACTGCGCTCCTTGCCATGGGCGCGGGGCGCAGGGCGGCCCCGGCTATCCGAACCTGAACGACGATAGCTGGATCTGGGGCGGCAGCCTGGAGGCGATCCACCAGACGATCGAGTATGGCATTCGCTCGGACCATGCGGACACGCGCATCAGCGCGATGCCTCGCTTCGGTCTCGACGAGATCCTGAGCGAGGATCAGATCAGTGATGCCGCCAACTATGTGCGCTCGCTTTCCGGGCGTGACCACGACGGCGAAGCAGCCACGCGCGGCAGCGAGATCTACGCCCAGCAGTGCGCCTTCTGCCACGGCGAGGCCGGCAAAGGCATGACGGAACTCGGCGCACCGAACCTGACCGATGCGGTCTGGCTTTATGGCAGCGAGATGGAAGACATCGTGACCAGCATTCAGACCGGACGTGGCGGCGTGATGCCAGCCTTCACCGATCGCCTGGATGCGCCGACGATCAAGCAACTCGCTGTTTATGTGCACACACTCGGCGGGGGGCAGTAACGCTTGACCGGTCCCGCTTTGCGCCTCAGGACGTATTAGACGCAATGGCTGATGACAGCGCGGCAATGTCAACGGGCCAGAGATCCACTCCACGCGAGGCGGCGCCTGGCGTCGAACAGTACGACGTCAAGCCGGTAAACACGGCTGCAGACAGCAAGCTCTACGCTGCACGCGAAAAGGTCTATCCGAAGCTCGCCCACGGCAAGTTCCGCACCGTCAAATGGGGCGTGATGGCGTTCACGCTAGGTATTTACTACCTGCTGCCTTGGCTGCGCTGGGATCGCGGGCCGAACCTGCCCGATCAGGCCTTCCTGATCGACTTCGCCAACCAGCGCATCTACATGTTCTGGCTCGATATCTGGGCGCAGGAACTGTATTTCATCACTGGCATTCTCGTCGTTTCCGCGCTCGGCCTGTTCCTTGTGACCGCGTATGCCGGCCGGGTCTGGTGTGGCTATGCCTGCCCGCAGACGGTCTGGACCGACCTGATGATCGCGGTCGAGCGGTTCTGGCAGGGCGACCGCAACGCGCGCATGCGCCTAGACAAAAAGCCATGGACATTCGAGAAGGTTTGGCGCAAGGGCGCAACGCATCTGAGTTGGCTGTTGATCGCCCTGGCGACCGGGGGCGCCTTCGTCTTCTATTTCCGCGACGCGCCGACGCTCGCCATCGAACTCGTCGATGGCACGGCTCCCGGCATCGCCTATGTCTTTCTCGGGATATTCACGGGCACAACCTATCTGCTTGGCGGCATCGCGCGCGAGCAGGTGTGCATTTACATGTGCCCATGGCCGCGCATTCAGGGCGCGATGTTCGACAGCGACTCGCTGCTCGTCACCTATCGCGACTATCGCGGCGAGCCGCGCGGCCCGCACAAGAAGGGCGATACGTGGGAGGCGCGCGGCGATTGCATCGACTGCTATCAGTGCGTCGCGGTCTGCCCCACCGGCATCGACATCCGGAACGGGCCGCAGCTTGAATGTATTCAGTGCGCTCTGTGCATCGACGCCTGCGATGCGGTGATGGACAAGGTCGGCCGCCCGCGCGGTCTGATCGCCTATGACACGTTCCGCAATATCGACGCGGCCAAGCATTGCGCCAAAGCCCCGCCGCGCCTGATCCGCCCGCGCACCGTGCTTTATTTCAGCTTGATCGCGCTGGTGGTGGCGATCATGGCGGTCGGCCTGATGAACAAGACGGTGTTGGAGACCAACGTGCTGCGCGACCGCAACCCGCTGTTCATCCAGCTTTCCGATGGCGGCATTCGCAACCGCTTCACTGTCAAGATCCTCAACAAGCTCTACGAGCCGCGCAGCTTCACGCTCGCGGCGCAAGGTTTGCCCGGCGCGACGCTGGAGATCGTCGGTTTTGAGGACACGACCTCGCCAATGATCGACGTGCCGGCAAGCAGCCTGCGCGAGCTGCGCGTCCACGTCTCAGTCCCCAAACAGCAGCTTCGCGCGCTTGAACGCGATGCGACGCCATTCAACTTCGTGATCCGCGATACGGGATCGGATAGCATCAATACTGTGACCACGACGTTTCGGAGTCCACAATGAGCATGAATTCCGACGCGCGCCGGCCGCTGACGGGCCGCGCGGTTCTGATCACCCTCATCGGCTTCTTCGGGGTGATGTTCCTCGTGAACGGCGTCTTCACGTATTTCGCCGTCACCACATTCAACGGCCTCGTCACCGAAGGCTCGTACCGCAAGGGCCTGCAATACGACGAACAGCTTGCCGCGGAAGCAGCACAGGAACGGCTTGGCTGGACCGCGGACCTCCAACTGGCCGGTGAGGGGCGCGAGCTTCGCTTCACTGTCACCGACGATGATGACCGGCCTGTTGCCGGGCGGCGGGTGCGCGTGCAGGTCGGGCGCCCGGCGACCGACAGGTTCGATCGAACCCTGAATATGAGCGAGATAGCGCCCGGCACCTACAGCCACGACATTGCGCTGTCCGGCGCGGGCAACTGGCTGGCCTCGCTGGAGGTTCTGGAAGGTTATGGCGAGGCCGCTCGGGTCGTTTACAGGATGAAGAAGCGGCTATGGCTGAAGCCGCAGAACTGAGCACCGCGGTTCGCGCGCCCGAACCGCAGGCCCGCGATGACCGGCCATGCACCGAAGACGCGAGCGTGCAGACGATTACGCTTATCGTCGAGAACATGCATTGCGGCGGCTGCATGACCAAGGTCGAGCGCGCACTCGCCGCCGCGCCGGGCGTACTGAGCGCACGCGCAAACCTTAGCGCCAGGCGCGTCAGCGCGAGGATCGACTCCGCCAGCACGTCGGTCCCCGAACTCACCGAGGCGCTAGCCTGCGCGGGCTTCAACGCCGCCGAACTCGCCGACGACCCAGGCCCCACCCGCGATGACGACACGCTGTTGCGCGCCATGGCGGTTGCCGGTTTTGCCGCGGCGAACGTTATGCTGCTCTCGGTGGCCGTCTGGGCTGGCATCGCGTCGGACATGTCAAGCGAAGTGCAGGCGCTGTTTCACTGGCTCTCCGCGCTGATCGCGCTGCCCGCGATCCTGTATTCCGGCCAGCCCTTTTTCTCCTCAGCCCGCGATGCACTGAAGGGCCGCCGACTCAACATGGATGTACCGATCTCGCTGGCGATCCTGCTGGCGTCTTCCATGAGCCTCTACCAGACCATCCGCGGCACCGAGCAGGTCTATTTCGATGCGGCGATCACCTTGCTTTTCTTCCTGCTGATCGGCCGGTTCCTCGATCAACGGATGCGGCGCAGGGCGACAGGGGCGGCGGAAAACCTGATGGCGCTGCAAACCGGCAGCGCCACCGTGATCAGCGACGGCCCGCCGCGACGGGTGTCGACGCGCGCGCTTGCGCCGGGGATGCACGTGCTGATCGGCTCAGGCGAGCGCGTGCCCGCCGATGGCGAGGTGCGCAGGGGCGTGAGCGAGGTCGACGAGAGCCTGATCACCGGCGAGACGTTGCCGCGCCCGATTGCGGCGGGCGCGGCCATCCATGCCGGCACGCTCAATCTCGGCGCGCCGATCGAGATGGAAGTGCTTGCGGCGGATGACAGCACGCTGCTCGCCGAAATCCGCCGCCTGATGGAGACGGCCGAACAGGCCAAGGGCGCCTATGTCCGGCTCGCCGACCGCGCTGCACGCATCTATTCGCCCTCTGTCCATCTGTTCGGGCTGGCGACCTTCACGGGCTGGATGATTGCCGGGGCGGGCTGGGAAACCGCGCTGACCTACGCCATCGCCGTGCTGATCATCACCTGTCCCTGCGCGCTGGCGTTGGCCGTGCCGGCGGTGCAGGTGGTGGCGTCCGGGCGGTTCTTCGCCAACGGTATTGTGTTGAAGGCTGCCGACGGATTCGAACGGCTGGCCGAGGTGGACATGGTGGTCCTCGATAAGACCGGCACGCTGACACTCGGAACACCGCAACTGATCAACGGGGCGGAGATCGAGCACAACGCACTTGCCGCCGCCGCATCGCTCGCCGTCGCCAGCGCTCACCCCTATTCGAAGGCGATCGTCGGGGAAGCTACAGCGCGCGGCCTCCCGGTTGCCTTGGCGGATGGCGTTACGGAGGTGCCCGGACACGGCCTGTCGTATGAATGCATGGCCGGCGAGATGAAGCTTGGCTCAGCGTCGTGGTGCGGCGTCGACGATATTCCGGGCGAGGAGGCCGGCCGGGTCTGGTTGGCGCGCCCTGGACACGCCGTGGTGATGTTCGCATTCGAGGACCAATTGCGGCCCGACGCGGTGGAAACCGTTGCCGCACTGCGGAATGCAGGCCTCGATGTACGCATCCTGTCCGGCGACCGCGAGGCCACCGTGGCGTGGGCAGCGCATGCGGTCAGCATCGAGAACTGGCGCGCCGGCCAGCGCCCGGATGACAAGATCCGCCAGCTCGACGGGCTGAAAGCTGCCGGGCGCAAGGTGCTGATGGTCGGCGACGGGCTGAACGACGCCCCTGCTCTTGCCGCCGGGCACGCCTCCATGTCGCCATCGACTGCGACGCATATCAGCCAGACTGCGGCGGACGCGATATTTCAGGGCGCGCGGCTGGCACCAGTCGGCGAGGCGATCGCGCTGGCGCGGCGCGCGCGCGGCGCGGCGCTACAGAACTTCGGTCTGGCGGCAGGATATAATGCGATTTGCATCCCGCTGGCGATGGCTGGTTACGTCACCCCGCTCGTTGCGGCGATCGCGATGTCGGCTTCGTCCATCGTCGTCATCGGCAACGCCCTGCGGTTGCGCGGCGCGCGAATAACGTTGGAGCCGGCGCGATGACCGCGCTCGCCTGGCTGATACCGGCGGCGCTGTTTCTGGGGCTTCTTGGCGTGCTGGCATTCATGTGGGCGCTGCGCAGCGGCCAGTTCGAGGACCTTGACGGCGCGGCCTACCGTATCCTCGAAGACGACCCGCCCTCTGGGTCGCCGAGCGAGTCAGCGTCCGGTGAGCAAGAGATCGCACCGCAGCACGAGCTGCAGGACGAACCACCTCGCGATCAGTCCTCTTGAGACTCCGCCAACTCGGCTTTCGCCGCCGCACCTTCATCCGGCACAACGTCCCGGAATGCGTGCCACGTTGCGTGACCGATCAGCGGGAAGGCTACGATCAGTCCGACGAAAAACAGCGCGAAGCCGAGCGCTGTGGTCGCGGCAATCAGGACCGCCCAGAGCAGCATGACGCTCGGATTGACTGCAACCGCGCGCCAACTCGTTACGATCGCAGTAACCGCATCGACCTGACGCACCATCATCATGGGGATCGACACGACCGTGCTGGCGAAAATGATTGCCGCAAGGATCGCTCCGAGAAACGTCCCGACGATCAGCAGAATAAGGCCGCGCGGCTCCAGGAGCAGCGTGGCGATGAACTCCTGAAACGGCGGCATCGCCGTCGGGCCAAACACGAGCATGAACAGCAGGAGCGCGATTTCAACCCAGGCGAAAAAGGCGATCATCAGCAGCACGCCCATGAAGGCGAGTTGGCCTGGTGAACGGATATTTACCATCAGCGTGTCGTGCAGCGTGACCTTCTGGCCCTGCTCGATCATCGCGCTCATCCGGTAAAGCCCGGCGGCAAGAATGGGGCCGACGATCAGGAAGCCGCCCGCCATCGGCAGGATCAGCGCGGGTACGTCGGCCATCCACAGGCCCACAAGCAACAGCGCCGCAATGACCGCGAAGACGCCGCCATATGCAATGCTGAGCACCGGCGCGCGGCGCATGTCCCGCCAGCCCAGGGCCAGCCAGCGCCACGGCGCCGCCATGGGCACCTGTGCGACAGGAATGAAACGGACATGACCGATGCGCTCGATCGTGCCAGGCGCAGCAGCGTGCTCTTGCTGAGACATGCGGACTTGCTCCGATGAAATATAGCCGCTCGGACGGTACCGGGTGGACGCGCCCTGCGAATTGATCCTCGTCCATTATAACCTGTTGTCGGCCCGGGAAAAGTCTTGTCATGAGCAATTGCCACGACTTTGCGCAGACATCCCGATGAGGCTGGAATGACGTGGCGCAGCGCGGTTGGAACACAATGCCGTCGTAAAGGGTTGTCATGTCGCGGGGTCACGAATACGTCCCTTGCCCTGGCATCGCCCGCCTCGCGCGGCGCCAATCCGTCACCAACCGAAGGAGCCAACCGATGCGGACAACCGCTACCATCCTTGCCGCCAGCCTGTTGCTCGCCACGCCGGTGATCGCGCAGGACACCACGCCATCGCGCGTCGAGTTCGTCGAGAAGCAAAGCGATGAGCACGATCTCGCGAGCCGCTTCATCGGCACCCCGGTCGTGAACACCACCGGCGAAACACTCGGCAAGGTCAACGACCTCGTGATGAACACCGAGGGGCAGGTCGAGGTCATCATCATCGGCGTGGGCGGTTTCCTCGGGGTCGGTGAAAAGAACGTCGGCGTGCCATTCGACCAGTTGGCGCGCATAGAGGGCACCGAGGGTCAGGTCGAACTGGTGCTCGACGCCACGCAGGGCGACCTGACCGATGCGCCGGAATTTCTCACCGCCGACAACAAGTCGCTGAGCCTGACCAAGCGGCTGCGCGAACGCGCGGGCCAACTCTCCGAGCAGGCCAAGCAGACATATGACAAGGCCAAGGATCGCGTCATGGAAGAGGCCGAGAAGCTGAATCAGTAGCCTCAGCTGCGGCAGATGACGCGGCGCGCCGGGCTATTACCGTAGTCTTGACATTGATCGGTTGATGGCCAAGATGCGCCAAAGGGTCGATTGCACAGTTCTTGCAAGTCCGACCCGCGCCGCGCATTTGGGGAATAGTTTAACGGTAGAACAGCGGACTCTGACTCCGTCGGTCCTGGTTCGAATCCAGGTTCCCCAGCCAAGCTTTTTCAATGACTTGGCTAGTCTCACGGCTATCATGCCAGTTTCCGTGCGGGAATTTTGCGTGATTCTGTTCCCAGTTTACCCCTGAGAACAACCAGTTCCGGCCTCCTTTCGTTCTGGCCGGCAACCGTTTCAGCCGCCTCGATGAGGCGGCCAAGCTCCGCCGCCGAGTAGTGCGTCGTGATCCGTCCGGAGCGATGACCGAGCAGGTCCTGGCGATCCTCGACAGAGACACCTGCAGCACGCAAACGCCGGCCGAAGGTGTGCTTGAGGTCGTGGACGCGGACCCAGGGCAGGTCTGCCCGTTGCCTGGCCTTCTTCCAGGCGGTGTTGAGCATCCTTTGTACCGGCCGCCCCTGAAAATCGAAGACGTGAGAGGGGTGGAATCCCCGACGACCTTCGACGACCGACCGCGCCACGTGATTGAGAACAACGAGCCTCTCGTCGCTGTTCTTCACGCGGGTGCCGGGAATGATGAAGACCGATGTGCCCAGCTCGGGCACGCTGACCTCCCAATCCCAGCACAGATTGCAGATCTCGGCATCCCGACAACCCGTGTTCACGGCAAACAGGGCCATCTGTTCCAGATGATCCGGGAGAAGCCGGAACAGCCGCGACTGCTCCTCCCAACTTAGTGGATACGGCTGGCGCTTGCTCCCACCCGTCAGAAGCTTGATCTTCGGAGCGGTATGGATCCAGGTCAATCCCTGCTCATCGACCCATTCCCCTGCCGCGAGGTTGAGGATGTGGCGAACCACCTGAAGACCGTGGTTGATCGTACCTTGCGAAATGCTCTCCTTGCGGCGATGCGCAATCCACGGCTGCAGGGTCCCCATATGGAGACGGTCAAGCGGGATAGCCCCGATCCAGGGCATCAGGCTCTTCAAACGGCTGATGTCGTCGTTCAGGCTGCGCTTGTGCTGGTTCTCCAGCACGAACTTCGCCGCGGCTTCCTCGAAGGTCCGCGACGGTCTGACACCGTAGATCTGGGCCTGCCCGAGCTGCTCCATCAGTCTTGCGAGATGTCACTCCGCTTCTTCGATTTGAGCTGTTCCAGTGCTCTGGCAAATGCGCCTTCCGTAAAGACGCTTGTCGATGTGCCAGAACCCGCCTCGCTTGACGAGACCGGGTGAGGTTTTGCGTCCCATACGCTTACTCCTTTCCGTGCGGGACGCCCGTTGCGGGCGACATAGTCCTCCACCCAGGCATCGAGTTCAAGCCGGTCGAAGCCGATCCCCTGCACGCCGATGGGGATTTCGGTGAGAATCGGGCGGACCTCGGCGTTGAAGCGGTTGCGGTCCATGCCGAGATAGGCGGGCGCATCGCGCAGGCGGATGATCCGCGGCTGGAAAGACGGTCGCGGGCTCGGACGTGTCATGGCGCGTCGTCCGGGTCGAGAAGCGTCACGCTGGGCGCCTGACCGGTGCTGTTCGCCACGGCAACGAGACCTGCACGTTCCAGCCACTTGAGGGCACGGTACTTGGCGTTACGCTCGATCCCGAAGCGCCGGGCGAGCGTGTTCGGCAGCGAGACCGTCGGGGATTTTTGAAGGCCAGCGGCGTACCAGAGCAGGATTGCCACATGGAGGGAGCGTCCCGGCAGGCGCGCAGCCCGTCCCAGCCAGTCCAGCGGAATCGGTCCCTTGAGGAAATGCTTGCCCGCCTTCGGTCGGGGTAGCTGCCTCTTGTGTGGGACAGTGCGATCAGATCTCAGGGCAAATCGCGAACTCTTACTGGCGTCCATAGGGAGTACTCTTATTGGAAACAGATAAACAGATGGAGCGGGCGGGCGCGGGCGAGCAAGATGCGTGGCGCTCGTGAACAGGTGCCCGGTCGGCCCCTTGAGTCAGAACCTGCTCGATGAAGGCCCAGATCGGGCTGTCTTTGGGGTCGCCGAGTGTTTCGGGATAACGGACGGGCCGAACGGAAGTGCGGAGCCTGAAGCCATCGAGTACGATCTCGCTGGCCTCGCCCATCGCCTCTGCCGTCTTGGCGATTGCCGCATTGAGTCCGCTGAGCGGCGCCTCGATCAACAAGGCATCGTGAAGTGTAGCGCAGACGCTGATGCCTGCCTCGGTGGCGAGGCAGCAGGCGAGGCGAAGCATTTCCGCGCCATTCGCCTGCACCGGAAAGTTACGCAGGAAGCGGGGGTTGGCATCCGGACCGACCGAGACATGCCAGCCGAAAACCGTCTGCACTTTGCCGGCCAGCAGCGCCCGGGCTTCCACCCGCTCGGATCATATCAAGAACTGGGGGAAGGTCCGGCGATGCTGGAGCAGCAGTTCGGCTGCTGCTGCCCGAGAGATTCCCGCCTGCCGGGCCAGAGCATCGGGCCCCATGCCGTTCTGGACACCGAGCGCACATGCTTTGTACCGGTCGCGGACCTCGACCGGACTGGGTGCGCCTGCGAGGACGGCGAAGTCGAGATAGGGATCGCCGCCGGCATAGGCCTTCACCATGGCGGGATCGGCCGACAGCGCCGCTGCGATCCCGAATTCCTGCTGGGCCCAGTCGACGAGGGCAAGACCGTATCCGGGCTGTGGGCGCACGGCATGCCGCAGCCATCTCGGAGCTCCCAGGATCCACTGACCCGCTTGCGGTTGAGCGCGACCGGTCCGTGTATGGAAGGCGCGCAGCGGCACCCGGTTGCGCCCGTCCCGCCCGACCACAAGCCTATCCGGCATGAGCGGAGAGAGCTTGTCGAGCAAGTGCCGTCTGCTGTGCGAAATCGTGGCGGGATCATTGGCGGCGGCAGCTTGGCGCATGATGGCCCGCCAGTTCTGCGCGAGCCGTTCGACCCGCGCCTTATAAACGGGGATTCCGTGAACCTCGACCCGCGCTCAGAAAATCAGAGAACGCTACGGCGGATCCGGCTCGCTTGATGAGCCGTTTCCCGAAAAGCCGAAAGGCATGCACTGGCGGACATATGACCGCCTCGTTGCGGAAGATGAGCGTCTGACACGCGCTTGGGAACGACTCGCAGGCACCCACATTGGAATTCGGTAGCGCGGTTTCTAAAGCCTCCCTTCGACGTTAAACCGGCGGTGACATCGCCCCAACACTTACCGGTGATTGCTGAGACTATGCGGCATCGAGGCGCGCGAGTTCTGCCTCGAACTCGAAACATAGTTGCGCGGCTTCGTCCTCGGGCAGCCAGTTCGCCATCTGCGGAAAGATCTTCGCGTTGAGCTGCGCCCGCTTGCGGTCCCATGGCAGGTAGTCGGCCGCGCGCATCTCGGCCAGCATGGCGTGAAGCCTCGCGCGCACCTGGTCGGGCTTAGGCGTATAATCCACGGCTTCCGGAGCGCCGAACAGGTCGCCCCGGTGCGCCTACCAGCATCTCGCTCGGCCTGCGCCACCCAGTTGTGAAGCGTTTGCGCACTGCATCCGATCTTGCCAGCAATCGACACGATCGCCGCCCATTGCGAGGCATGCTCATGGCGCTGTTGTTCCACCATCCTCACGGCACGCTCGCGCACCTCAGGCGAATACCGCCCCTGTCTTCTCTGCTCTGTCATGGCTCCAATCTCTCAAGAAACGGAGCCTCCGGCAAACCCGGGGAGGTTCACACAAACGCTAATAATCCAAAAAAACAAAGTAAAAGACGCATGAGACCTTCCAGTTTTTTGAAAATCATAAATAAATAAATCGAAACTTGCAAGTCAATGGCACAATAAAAGACCAGAAACAAGTATCATCACAACAACATATTGTGGCGCGTACTGCGACATCTGTGCCACGGCTTGCGCCGCCCGCATCAGACAAACCGCCTTTGCACGGGCACCACAGGCGGAACACTCTCCAAAGAACAGGCCCGCCCTGTCCTTGCCGAGCCGGCCCCG
>CAZYYQ010000004.1:0-38742 GCA_964651275.1 uncultured Hyphomicrobiaceae bacterium
TCCACGCCCTCCTCAAAGAACTCTTCCTCGAGATCAACCGCCGAGACGTGCTCATACTCGCTCTCCTCGCGGATCGCGGTGACGTCGTGGCCCTTGGCTTGCAACTCGGCCTCGTCCTGCGAGCGCGCCACGTTGAGCGTCACGTTCACATCCACGTCGGCATGAAGCTGGATGCGTACGGTGTGCAAGCCGAGTGTCTTGATCGGGCGGTCGAGCAGGATCTGGCGGCGCTCGACGGAAAATCCGCCAGTCGACACGAGTTCGGAGATGTCGCGCGTGCTGACAGAACCGTAAAGCTGGCCGCTGTCGCTGGACTGGCGGATGACCGTGAAGCTTTGCCCGTCAAGCTTCTCCGCAACCTGTTCGGCTTCCTTGCGCAGTTCCAGATTACGCGCCTCGATTTGCGCCCGCTCACGCTCGAAGCGGGCCAGATTCTCCTTCGTGGCCCGCAGCGCCTTTCCCTGAGGCAGCAGATAGTTGCGCGCGTGGCCGTCGCGCACGTTCACGACATCGCCCATCTGGCCGAGCCGTCCCACACGTTCCAGCAAAATCACTTGCATGACAGTTGTTCTCCGTTCCGTTTGTTGTTGAGAGCCAGCGGTTTGCCCGGGCTCCTATTCCTTCCCGCCACGCGGGGGCGCCGCTGGCGGTCCGCCGCGCGGTCCGCCGCTCTGCGCCGCGCGGGCGCGCAGCTTCATGAGCGGTTCCGCCACGCCGAGCAACGCCACAACCACGGCAATCCATCCGACGAGCAGGATCCCGACATATAGCAGCACAAGGATCAGCATCTGGAAGCTGCTGCCGCGGGTGATGGCGTGGATGACCACCAGCCCCATGATCAGATAAGCGAGCATGAAGGCGCCCGTGAATGCCGACGCCATCGCGCTCGTAAGGCCGGCCAGCAGCCCGCCGGCAAGCGCAACGAGGAAGCCGATCGGCAGAAAGCGCGGATATTCCATGTCCAGAATGGTCGGCCACGGACGGATAAGCCGGCCTGAGAGCTGTGCGATCTTGCCGCCGAGCCAGGTATTGGCCAGCATGATCGCCAGCCAGACGGCCGCGACACCGCCGGGGAGCACTGTGCGCATGAATTGAAGCGTCCGCTCCACCTGCTCCTCGCTGGGCGGCTCCCCCGTCGACTCGCGCAGAGCCGGGAGGACCGTCTCGTTGAAGAAGGCGCGCACGCCCGCTTCATAGCCTCCATGGCCGAAGGCGATGACCACGGCCGCGCCGGCGCCGATCGCCCCGGCCATGACCGCCGTCCAGGCTATGAGCCTTCCAGGCGGATACCACGCGAGGCCGCCGGGCGCCTGCGGCTCCGGCCGGCTCAGAAGCGCAAGGTAGACGATCAACGCCGCCGGACCTGCCAGCATCAGCGCATAGGTGATCGCAACATTCACGCTGAAGGCCGCCGCCGAGACGAGCATTCCCACGCCGAGGCCGGTCAGGCTGGCCTTAACGCCCCAGCCCAGCCCCGCGATCATCAATGGCAGCGGCGTGATGTAAACCATCAGCAGCGCAAGCAACGTGCTCGCGGCAGCGGAGACAAATAGCAGCGCGGAGACCAGACCGGCGGCTGCGCCGATGACGGCAGGGTTGTTCATGAGTAGCTGTCCCGCTGTTGGAAAAGCGGTTAGAGGCACGCACCAGGGCGTGCCCCAACCCCCCGCCTGCTCGGCGGATTATTGCACCAGATAAGGCAGAAGCCCCAGAAAACGTGCACGCTTTATGGCCCGGGAAAGTTCACGCTGCTTTTTCGCAGAAACGGCCGTGATCCGGCTCGGGACGATCTTCCCGCGCTCGGAAACGAACCGCTGCAACAGCTTGACGTCCTTGTAGTCAATCTTCGGCGCATTGTCGCCGGAGAACGGGCAGGTCTTGCGGCGACGGTGGAACGGACGGCGGACCGGCATTTGAGAAATATCGGTCATTCCTGGCCTCCCGTGCGTGGGCCGCGATCATCGCGCCGGTCCCTGTCTCTGGAACGATCGCCGTCTCTGGGCCGATCACCCCCATCTCGGTCGCCCCGGCGCGGCGGACGCCGGTCGTCAGAGCGCTTCATCATCGCCGAAGGCTTCTCCTCCAGTTCATCGACGCGCAGCGTCAGAAACCGGATCACGTCCCCCGACAGGCGCATCTGGCGTTCCATTTCGGCAACCGCTTCGGGTGATGCGTCTATGTTCAGAAGCGTGTAATGCGCCTTGCGGTTCTTCTTCATCTTGTAGGCGAGGGGCTTCAGGCCCCAGTACTCGGCCTTGCCGATCGAACCGCCATGATCGCTGATGATCTTCGAGAATTCCTCTTGCAGACTCCCCGCCTGCTGCGCGGACAAATCCTGTCGCGCGAGGAACACATGCTCATAGAGTGGCATGGATGCTTGCCTTTCCAAATGTCCGTTGCGTTTCGGCGCAAAGCCTCTTTTGAGCCTCATGCGATCATGCGGAAAGGCTCAAGGGAGGGCCGTCAAAAGAGTGAAGACACCGGCGCGCACGTGCGCCCCATTCAGCCTTCAGCCGAAACTTCCCGTGTTCTAGCGCCGCACAACTGGCTCGTGCAAGGAAAAACTGCTATCCGGCAGCCTTCGGTACCACGGAGACATCTGTAACCGGGCAGCGGGTTGCCAAGCTCGCCGTTGGACTTGACAAGCACGCGGCAAACAGTGTCTTTGGCCGCATTATCAGCGGTTAACCTTACAGATCGCACGCGCCTGCAACCCGGGGCCAAATAATCCGGCCCAGCTGGCGCGAGAGAGCAAAGAACAAGAAAACCAGCGATCCAGCCCGTCCCGCCCATCCATGTTCAGCATCCCATGAAAAACGCGGCATTTACATTTCCCGGTCAGGGCAGCCAGCATGTCGGCATGGGCGTCGCGCTCGCTGATGCGTACGCGCCCGCGCGGGCGGTGTTCGAAGAGGTCGACGAGGTGTTGGGCCAACCGCTGTCGCGCCTGATGCGCGAAGGGCCGGAAGACGAACTGACGCTGACGGAGAATGCACAGCCTGCGCTGATGGCTGTTTCGCTGGCGGCCCTGCGCGTTCTGGAGGCGGAGAAGGGCGTCCTGCTGACAGATTGCGCCAGATATGTCGCGGGCCATTCGCTTGGCGAGTATTCCGCACTTGCCGCGGCAGGCAGTCTCAGCGTTTCCGATGCGGCGCGGCTGCTGAAGCTGCGGGGCAGGGCAATGCAACAGGCTGTGCCGGTCGGCGAAGGCGCAATGGCCGCTCTCCTCGGGCCAGAACTCGAAGCGGTAGAGGCGATCGCCCGCGATGCCGCGCAGGGGGAGGTCTGCCAGGTGGCGAACGACAACGCCCCGGGGCAGGTGGTCATCAGTGGCGCGAAGACGGCCATCGAGCGCGCCATCGAGATTGCGGCAGAGCGCGGCGTGCGCCGCAGCGTCCTCTTGCCGGTCAGCGCACCGTTCCATTGCGCCCTGATGCAACCTGCTGCTGACGCCATGGCCGAGGCGCTGGCAGGCGTCGAGTTGAAGCGACCGAGCGTGCCCGTGGTCGTGAATGTCACCGCGGCCCCGGAAAATGACCCCGACGCGCTGCGCCGGCATCTGGTCGAACAGGTCACAGCCACGGTGCGCTGGCGTGAGACGATCGCCTTTATGGCGGCTGAGGGGATTAGCCGGGTCTACGAGATCGGCGCGGGAAAGGTGCTCAGCGGACTGGCCCGCCGGATCAGCCGCGATCTGGACACGCAGGCCGTCGGGACACCGGAAGATATTGAAGCCGCCGCGCCGGCAATTGCCGGTTAGGATGGATCAGGACAGGACGAGGCGAACATGTTCGACTTGACGGGACGCTGCGCGCTTGTCACTGGCGCAACCGGGGGGATCGGATCGGCGATCGCAACGGCGCTGTATGGTCGGGGCGCGCGCGTGGCGCTATCCGGCACGCGGCAGGAGCGGCTTGACGCGCTCGCGGCGCAGTTGGGCGAGCGGGTTGTTGCAGTGCCCTGCGACCTTTCGGACCGCGACGCCGTAAGTGCGCTGGCAGGCCGTGCAGAAGAAGCGCTCGGCGGACTCGACATAGTCATCAACAATGCCGGGATCACCCGCGATAACCTGTTCATGCGCATGAAGGACGAGGAGTGGGATCAGGTAATCGCGGTCAACCTGACGGCAACATTCATGATCTGCCGTGCCGCGCTGCGCGGGATGATGAAGCGCCGCTATGGCCGCATCATCAACATCGCCTCGATCTCTGGCGTGGTTGGCAATCCGGGGCAGGGAAATTATGCCGCCTCGAAGGCGGGAATGGTCGGGATGACCAAGTCGCTCGCACGCGAGGTCGCCGCACGCGGAATCACTGCCAACTGCATCGCGCCGGGCTTCATCGAGACCGCAATGACAGGCGAGTTGAACGAGAAGCAGGTTGAGGCGATTGCCGCGGCAATCCCGTCGGGCAGCTTCGGCAAACCCGAGGACATCGCTGCAGCCGCGGTTTACCTGGCCAGTTCGGAAGCTGGCTATGTCACCGGCGAAACCCTCCATGTGAATGGCGGTATGGCGATGGTCTGACAAGGCGCGGCAAAGGCTGCCCCATATCCAATTCAGCCGGGGAATCGGGACAACTGGTCAACAAAATGGAACTGTGTTAACTACCCATGCCTTTTCGCTGGCGGTCTTCGCCGCGGCAGGCAACTTGCGGGGCGCAGCATTCCGGGCACGGCGCTCTTGTTTCCAACATCAAGGGTTGCGTGCGCGCCCGGAGCCAGACTAAATCCCTAGCATGACCTTTCACGTTGAGGTCATTTTCATTACAGCGAGGCGAACATGAGCGATATCTCCGAACGTGTAACGAAGATCGTCGTTGAGCATCTGGGTGTCGAGGCTGAGAAAGTGCAGCCAGGCGCAAGCTTTATTGACGACCTTGGGGCCGACAGTCTCGACACTGTCGAGCTCGTGATGGCGTTCGAGGAGGAGTTCAACTGCGAGATTCCCGACGATGCCGCCGAGACCATTTTGACGGTGGGTGACGCGGTGAAGTTCCTGGAACAGAATGCGGGATCGTAAGCCAAAGGCCGCGAGCCCTGCACAAGCGGTTTGGCTCGCCCTGCCTAGGTAGCGCGTGCCCGGCAGCTTGTTTGCCGATACCTGCCAAACATCGGTCAACTTCCAGCAGCGCCAAGGCCCTGTTGAAAATCCTGTTTGAAGGGAGCTTGTCGCGAGCCGCCTCGCGCCAGCAACAGCGAAAGAGTCATGGTCCATACGCCCCCATCCGTGCCATTCCGCCGCGTCGTGATCACCGGAATGGGCCTCGTGTCGCCGCTCGGATGCGGCGTGGACGCCTCGTGGCAACGAATCATCGCCGGAGACAGCGGCGCAAAGCGGATCGACGAGTTCCCGACCGACGACCTGGCTTGCAAGGTCGCCTGCTTCATTCCCAAGGGCAGCGGGGAGGGCGAGTACAATCCAGACGACTGGATGGAGCCCAAGGAGCAGCGCAAGGTCGATGATTTCATTGTCTTCGCTATGGCCGCGACCGAGCAGGCGCTGCGCGACGCGAGCTGGAAGCCGGACCGCTACGAGGATCAGGTGCGCACGGGCGTGCTTATCGGCTCCGGGATAGGCGGACTGCAAGGCATCGAGCACACCTCGCTGCTCATGGCGGAGAAGGGTCCGCGACGGATCAGCCCGTTCTTCATTCCCGGGAGGCTGATCAATCTGGCGGGGGGCTACGTGTCAATCCGCTACGGCTTCAAGGGGCCGAACCACGCCGTCGTCACCGCCTGCTCGACTGGCACCCACGCCATCGGCGATGCCTACCGGCTCGTGGCGCTGGGCGATGCAGACGTGATGGTGGCGGGCGGCACAGAATCGCCGCTGTGCAGGCTGTCCGTGGCCGGCTTCTCCGCCGCACGCGCGCTCTCCACCAATTTCAACGACGAACCGCGGCGAGCCTCGCGCCCGTTCGACCGTGATCGTGACGGTTTCGTCATGGGAGAGGGCGCTGGCGTCGTGGTGCTAGAATCGTACGATCACGCCAAGGCGCGCGGCGCACCGATCTATGGCGAGGTCATCGGCTATGGGCTGTCCGGCGATGCCTACCACATCACGGCCCCGGCCGAGAACGGCGATGGTGCTTACCGCTGCATGGCGGCAGCGATCCGCAATGCGGGAATTTCGCCGGGCGACATCGATTACATCAACGCGCATGGCACATCCACGCCCATGGGAGACGAGATCGAGGTGCGCGCTGTCGAACGCCTGTTTGGGGATTCAGCCAGCGATCTGATGATGTCCTCGACCAAGTCCGCAGTTGGCCACCTGCTCGGCGCCGCCGGCGCGGCCGAAGCCATATTCTGCGCGCTGGCGCTGCGCGACGGGATCATCCCGCCAACCCTCAACCTCGACAATCCCTCGATCGAGACGGCCATCGACCTGACGCCGCATGAGGCAAAGCGTGCCGAGCTCAATACCGTGCTGAGCAATTCGTTCGGGTTCGGCGGCACCAATGCTTCGCTTGTTCTCCGGCGCGTGGCCGACTGACGGCCTCATCGTTTGCAGGGCGAGGAAAGGCCGTAACGCGGTCAACATCGCCCTCTCGCCATAATTCGGCGCAACAGTCCGCTTCAATTCTGGGTTTGTGCAAGGTCAGGGATTTTGCTCCGATGTCGACCGGGTCATACGATTGGGACCAGGACGAGCGTTTTGCCAGCGACAGCTATGTTGGTGCGCGCAACGACTTCAGCGTGTTGCCGCGCAGCCCCGCCGAGGCGCTAGAGCCGGGCCAGCCGCCTGCCGCGCCTGAGGGCCGCAAGCAAAAACAGCAACGGCAACGTCCGGTCATTGCCCTGATGAACGCCTTGTTCACAGCACTGTTCATCGGTCTGCTCGGACTCGCCGGAGCGTTCTACTACGCCAAGATGCAGTTTGATAGCGCCGGCCCGCTCCAGCATGCCGCCGTCGTGACAATTCCGCGGGGCGAAGGGGTGAACGCCATCGCCAGCCGGCTGGAACGTGAGGGCATCATCCACGACCGGCGCATCTTCATGGCGGCGGTGCTCTACTTCGGCGCTCAAGCCAAGCTGAAGGCGGGTGATTATGCGATTGATGCGAGTGCGACCATGCGCTCGGTGCTCGACAACCTGATCGAAGGCGACGTGATCCTTTACCAGGTAACAATTCCCGAAGGCTGGACCAGCCTGCAAGTTGTCGAGCGTCTCCGGGCAACGGAGGAACTGACTGGGGAAATTGGTGAAGTTCCCCCCGAAGGTTCGCTCTTGCCGGATACCTACCGCTTCGCACGCAAGACATCGCGTAGCGACATCATCGCCCAGATGCAGCAGGCGCAGGACAAGTTCATGGAGAAGGTCTGGCCTTCGCGCGATCCGGACCTGCCCTTCGAAACAAAGGAAGAGGCGCTGATCCTTGCTTCCATCGTCGAGAAGGAAACCGGTCTTGCAGATGAACGCTCCGATGTCGCAGCAGTGTTCGTCAACCGGCTGCGCAAGGGCATGCGGCTGGGCTCGGACCCGACCATCATATATGGGCTCGTCGGCGGGCGGGGGGCGCTCGGACGACCGATCTACCGTAGTGAGATCACGCAGGAAACACCATACAATACCTATGTGATCAAGGGGCTGCCGCCTACGCCGATCGCCAATCCGGGCCGCGCCGCAATCGAGGCCGTGCTCAAGCCAGCCGAGACCGATGCTCTCTACTTCGTCGCCGATGGAACCGGCGGGCATGTTTTCGCGCGCACGCTTGCAGAGCATAACCGCAACGTCGCGGAATGGCGCAAGATCGAGAAGCGCATACGCGTTGAACAAGCTGCTGCGGCGCAAGCCCGGGCCGAACAGGCAGACGCCATTCCGGCCACCGCGACGCTGGTCACGGTGGAGCAGGGTGACGCCCCTCAGGCTGCTGGCCCAGCCATCCCACTGCCCGAACGTGCGCGGCGCTGAGCCCAGAACAATTTCACAACAATCGGCAATTGGCGCGCGCTTTTTGATCCGTTTCGCCGCAGTTTACCCCCTTCGCGGCCGTCCTTGGGTCCGCGCGCAAGACAGGTTCCCACCTCTCTTTATGAAAATGCTCCGGACAGAGCAGGGAGAAGACCAGTCCTGTTGTCGCCACCAAAGGATTCGGGCTATGTCTGCGCCAGACCGATTCCGCAGGGGAAAAGGCTGATGCACCCGCAAGATGACAACTTCTCATCGACCCAGGTCGCCCAAGCGCCCCCGCGCAAGGGGCTGATGCTTGTGCTGTCGTCCCCGTCCGGCGCGGGCAAGACATCGCTTGCGCGCCGGCTCATTCAGGAGGAACCGGGAATTGCCCCGTCAATCTCTGTCACGACGCGGCCACGCCGCGCGAACGAGACGGACGGCGTCGACTACATATTCACCAGCCGCGAAGATTTCATCGCTATGCGCGAGGCTGGAAACCTTCTCGAATCGGCGGAGGTCTTTGGCAATCTTTACGGAACGCCGAAAGCGCCGGTTGAGCAGGCCCTGAATGCGGGCTCTGACGTGCTGTTCGACATCGACTGGCAGGGCGGCGAACAGTTGCGCGCCGCCGCCCCCGGCGACGTGGTCTGCGTCTTCATCCTGCCGCCTTCGGCCGCCGCGCTGCGTCAGCGCCTTCAAACGCGCGCACTGGACAGCCCCGAGGTCATCGAGCAGCGGCTGGCTGGTGCGGCCCGCGAGATCGATGCGTGGCGAGACTACACCTATGTGATCGTCAACGAAGATTTCGAGGAAAGCCTTGCGAACTTGCGTTCGATCCTGCGGGCCGAACGGTTGCGCCGGTCCCGCCGCCGCGATCTGGCGGCGTTGGTCGCGCAGATCCAGGCCGGCCTATGATCCAGTGCCTTACTGCCTGTCCTTCACTCGACCACCATCGAGGATGCTCGCCAAACGCGCAAAGTCTTCAATGCGAAGCTCTTCGGCACGAGCCGCAGGATTGATGCCTGCCTCGGCCAGGAAGGCCTGAGTGTCGCCTACAATACCGCGCAGGCTGGACCTAAGCATCTTGCGGCGCTGGCCGAACGCAGCAGCCGTCACGCGCTCAAGAGTTTTCAGGCTGCAAGCAGGCTCAGGCACCGCACGCGGGTGCAGCGTAACCACCGACGAGGAGACCTGGGGCGGCGGCGTGAATGCCGCGGGGGGCAGGGTGAAGGCCAGGCGCACGTGGCAGCGCCACTGCGCGAGAACCGATAGCCGGCCATAGCTCTTGAATCCCGGCGCAGCGATCAAACGCTCCGCCACCTCTCGTTGAAACATGAGGCACAGCGACGCAAACCATGGCGGCCATGGCTCCGCGCTCAGCCAGCCCGTCAGCAGCGGCGTAGCGATGGAATAGGGCAGGTTGGCGACAACGCGCACGGGACTGCGCGCGTGCGCCACGAGGGCGGCCTGATCGACCTCAAGCGCGTCGCCTTCGACGATTTCAAGCTGCCCAGGGTAATGCGCGGCGATCTGCTCCAGCGCGGGCAAGCAGCGCTGGTCGCGCTCGATTGCAATGACATGGCGTGCACCTTCCAGCAGCAGCCCGCGGGTCAGGCCGCCCGGCCCGGGGCCGATTTCAAGCACGGTCGCCCCCTCCAGCGGCCCGGCGGTGCGCGCGATACGCCGTGTCAGGTTGAGATCGAGAATGAAATTCTGGCTGAGGCTCTTGCGCGCTGACAGGCCGAGAGAGGCTATCACCTCGCGCAGCGGCGGGAGTCCATCCCGCGTGTTCACGCCGTCTCCTCAAGCTGCGAGGCTGCACGTGCGCGCGCCATGTTATCGGCCAAGCGGAGCGCGGCGACAAGACTGTCTGGCGCAGCCGTGCCGGTGCCCGCGATGTCGAATGCGGTGCCATGATCGGGCGACGTGCGCACAAAAGGCAGGCCGAGGGTGACGTTGACACCTTCATCGAAGGCCAGCGTCTTGACAGGAATCAGCGCCTGATCGTGATACATCGCGATGATGGCGTCGTAGCGCGCGCGCGCCGCAGGGCGAAACGCGGTGTCCGCGGGTAGCGGGCCGGCGGCGTCAATGCCTTCTAAGCGCAACTGCTGGATCGCGGGGATAATGATGTCGCGCTCCTCCGTACCCATGGTGGCATCTTCACCGGCGTGAGGATTCAGGCCGGTCAGCGCGAGCTGGGGCGCGGGAATGCCGAAATCGCGGATAAGTGCGAAATGGGTGATGCGGGCGGTTTTGATGATGCGCTCGGGCGAGAGCGCGTCGGGGACTTCGCGCAACGCGATGTGAATTGTTACAGGCACTGTACGCAGGCCACCGCCGCACAGCATCATTACTGGGGAAGCCGGCAGCCCGCGCCGCTCCGCCAGCGCGCCGAGATACTCCGTATGCCCGGGAAAGCTGAAGCCTGCGGCCTTAAGCACTGACTTGGTGATCGGATTGGTGACGACGGCGCGGACCTCATCGCTGAGCACAAGATCCACGGCCAGGTCGATCGCTGCAATGGTGCTGCCGGCGTTTTCCGGAGCGGGCCGGCCGGCAACCTGGCACTGCACCGGCTTCCCGACCGCCAGAACCGGAAGCGCCTCGGGGAAGGCGTCTGAGGCGTCATTTGCCCGGCTCACCAGGGCCAGAGGAACAGCTATACCCGACGCATCGAGCCGCGCAGCGACCAGATCGGGATCAGCGATCATGACGAAAGCGGGCGCACCGCCGCAAGCCCGGGCGGACCAGGCTTTGGCCGCGATCTCCGGCCCAATGCCGGCAGGATCGCCCATGGTGAGCGCAATTGGCATCGGACTGCCGGGTTGCAGGGTCCTGGACATGAGAGCAACGTCGCGCCCCGAGCCCCGCGCGTCAAGGGCGTTGCCGTGGCTACTTGCCTGCCGAATGCGCGAAGCAGCCGGCCGCTTACAAGCCTGGCATTACCGCCGCTCGATCAGCGCGTCCTGACGTAGATCGGTGAGGTGGCGGCGCGCATAAATCTGGAACTCTTCCTGGCGCCGGTCCGAGCTTGTCTGGCCCCCGTCATCATCGGCCTTCGCCTCCGGGACCTCCTTCCCACATACCGCATACAGGTCGATGCCCTGGCTGGACGTGATCGGCGGAAGCATCTGCCCCTCGCTGGCCTTGATCAGCAGTGCGCGGGCATCTCTCGGGAAGGCGGCTGCCTTCTTGCCGGAAATACGCTCGATCGATGTGCCAGACACGCGCTGTGCAAGGTCGCCCAGCTTTGCGCACGAAGAGAACTGCTTGCGGATTGCTTCTCCCTTGACGTATGCGCGAGCAACAGCCGCCTGACCGGTCCCGCCAGCGGGAATGCGCAGCCGCCGGACATCAAAGGTCGCATCCTTGACGAGAGCCTGACCCGAAGTCGATGCTGCATCCCCGGTACCCACCAGCGAGGCAATCCGGAACCCGTAGATCTTGCGGACGACGTCGCGCCAGGCGATCTGCGCCCTGATCCGTTGCTTGATCGTATCATCGTTGATGCCCTGCTTGCGAAACGCGTCGAGGAATTCATTGAGCGTACGATCCTTGTCGCCAGCTTTGGCCATTGCGGCAAGGCGCTTGTCCACATCAGCCTCGCTGATGGTCACTTTCTGGCGCTTTGCTTCCTGCAGCATTAGCCGCTCTTCAATGAGTTCGTCGATAGCGTCGCTACGCGTCTTCTTGTTGATGTCGGCGACCACTTGGCGCTGGAGCTGCTCCACGAACTCCTTCTGCAGCGCCTGCGCCTCGGCCTGCGAGGAGGGGCGGCGCTCCTTGACGAACGCCTGGAACTTTTCCTGGGTTGATGGCGACTGAAGAAGTCCGCGCATACGTTTGCCGAGCGCTCCCGAGGTCAGCGCCATGAACTTCTGGCGCTGCGAGACGTCGTAGGACGTAATGGGTTCGCCGTTAACCTTGACGATGTAGCTCATTTCGCTTGCGGCAAACGCTGGCATGGCAGACATGCCTCCGGCCACGATGAACAAGGCGCAGACAAGGGCGATAGGGCCGCGATGATGGATTTGCATTGTTCCAACCACACTGAATGGCTCGATGTGGCCAAGGCGGGACCATAGGTGTCCGACGCTCTTGGCCGAAGACGCGTGAAATCTGCCGAACGACTATGGCGATATATTGCCTGACGCCGACCGGAATTCGCTCGTCCTGACAACCATCTTCGACCTGCAAGCCAAAATGCAAGCTTCGGCAGCGTTATCAGCCTTGGAGAGCGGTGTTCCGGGGGTTGTTCCAACACAACTCAGACATTGGCTGCACGGTACGACCTCTTGTCGTCCGGGGCAAACAGGCCTTACTTGCCGCCGTCGGAGGCCGAGAAGCCGTCCGTAACGTCGGTCTTCACGTTCGCACCGCCCAGATTTTTGAACTCGAAGGCGATGAGGATCGACTCTTCCGGTTCGATATCGCGGAATTCGATCTCGGACCGTTTGTACTCGACCGACATCATGAAGCAGTCGCAGGTGTATTTGACACCGACACTCTGCTCGATAGCTTCATCAATCTCGAGGTTGTATCTCACGCTGCCGTAAATCGACCAGAGATCGGTGACCTGCAGTGCAGCTCCGGCGAGCACTTCCTCGCGTTCCTCAAACACGCCGAGGCCCGGCTGAGAGTCCGCCTTCACGTAGTTCACGGAACCACTGACGGGGCCGTACTTACCGGACCCTTGAAGATCAACACGGCGAATATCGAAGGAATCCTCATCGACGCGTGTCTGGGCCACCAGCCGGAACATGCTTGGCACGTCGATATACATACCGACCACGTAGTCGGAGGAGTCATCTTCGAGACCGCTGCCATCGTCGAACGGATTGCTTCCGGCAATGTGGTAACTTTGGCCCACAACGGTCCTGAAGCTGAAACCATAATTCGACTGAAGCGTGTACTGCACGCCATAATTGGCGCGGGTGCCGGTCTCGAGCCTGTCGTAACCGGAAAACTTGTCGATCTCAAACAGCAACGTATCGTCAAAGACCAGGCTCTGGGCGTCCTCGTTTGCCGGCTTTGTTCCGTCATCGTGATCGGCGCGCACGATGATCTGCGCAACAGGCTCGATCACATGCGAAGCATCCGCGGTGTGCTTGACGAACGGAAAACGGTAATCTGCCCCACCAGTGAGTGACTGCCGTGTAAATGTATCGCCCGGCAGAGTCGTGGGAGGATTATCCGGATCAGGTTCCTGGAAGCTGGTGAAGTTGAAAAAATCCGCGCGCGCGGCCGCGAACGGCGTCAGCCGCTGCCCAATGCCATCCGTCAAGGTTCGGCGCCAGCTCAGTTCGGTGGTCAGCCGTTGGGACTCCGGGCCGCCATCTTCTCGAGACAGCGCCACCAGATTGGTATCCCAGCCCAGTTCACCGCCGAGAATCGGCTTGTCGGCAATATAGTTGTAGTCGACAACCGGGTGGACGATGGTATCCTGATCGGTCAGGTCTTCCGGCTCTCCGGTCGGGGTCAGGTTGACAAAACTGTAGGCACGCGCGCTGAAATAGTTCCGATCGCTCTGGCCGATGAGGAAAATCTCCGAGGTGCGCTCGGTCTCGGTGCGCTTGTCGAACTTGTAGAAGCGACGGAAGGTGTCGTCCGTTTCTGCGGTAATATCCCACCCCCAGTTCCAGAAGCTCCCGATGCGGAAATTGCCCTGTGTTTCGATCGTGCCGCGGAAGTCGCTGTCGGTTGGGGCGTTGGCGGGGGGATCATCGTTGTGAACCCCGGCGAGCAGTACGCGATACTGCCCCGTCTCGAGGCGATGCCGCCAATCTGCCTTGAGCAGTACGCCAGCGTTGGTCGTGATGATCGGCGCGAGGGTGAGATCCTTGTTCGGTGCGATGGCCCAATAATAGGGCTGCTCGTAGACGAAACCGAGATCGTCCGACTGCTGGATCGAAGGCGCAAGGAAGCCGGAACGCCGCTTCACTGTCGGGTCGGGATGATAGAAATAGGGAATGTAGACGATCGGCAATCCGAGGAACTCTAGTGTGGCATCTTCATAGTAGATGTTGCCTTCGGACTTGTCGTGAATGATCTTGCGAGCGTTGATCTGCCAAAGTGGGCCGTCGTCCTTGTCCCTGCACGTCGACTTGCACGGGGTGTAGGCGCCATCCTCGAAAACCGTGGTTTCGCCGCCCTCACGGTAAGCGCGGCGCGCGGCGATGCGCTCTTCATTGGCGGTGACGATACGCAGCGAGCGAACAAAACCGTCCCGGAAATCCTCGGTCAGATTGATCCTGTCGGCCTTCACGACCGCGCCATCTGGCTCCTTGATACGGACATTGCCGACGGCTTCCAGCGTTCCCTTTTTCTGATCGTAGATCAGTTCGTCGGTGAGCAGGGAAAAGTTATTGTAGTAAACCTCGACATTGCCCTCGGCGATCACCCGGTCGTTCTGGCGGTCATAGATCAGGTTGTCTGCCTGGAGCAGCATCGGTTGCGTGCTGTCGATCGAACCGAACGACTTTTCGATCAGGTCCGCTTGAGCCAGCGCGGGGGGCGCCGAGAAGGGCGTGGTGCAGAACACGGCCGCCAGCGCCGCTACGACCCAGGAGCGCGAGGCCGGCGCCGACGCAGCACGGCGCGCGAACGGCCGAAGACGTCCCGCCGTCCGGGGTCTGCGCTCAGCCAAGGCCCGCCGCATGTCCTAGCCGTCCTCCTGATGAAGCAAAATGGTTGCCGAGATGAAGCAAGCCATGATGACAGGGGCCCATGCTGCCACGTCTGGCGATACCAGCCCGGACACCCCAACCTTGCGCGACAATTCGGAAAGGATGAAGAAGCCGAACCCCGCGCTCAAACCCGCAACGACCATAGTCTGAATGCCGCCAAAACGAAAGGCTCTGAGGGAGCAGGTAGCCGCGATCAGCACCATCACCGCCAAAAGTAACGGTCTAACCAGCAAAAGTTGATATTCCAACTTATAGCGCTCCGATTCGAGCCCCGCCTTTTCAGCAAATTCGATAAATCGTGGAAGCTCCCAAAACGACACGGCCTTTGCAGACGTTATACTATTGATGACGTGATCTCTTTGCAGCGCCGTGCTGATGAAATAGCTGGTGTAGATACGAGTTCCTGTCTTGTTACTTGCGACGCGCGCATTCGTTAGCGCCCAATACCCCGGCCGCAATTCCGCCTTGTCGGCCTCGATACGTTCAAGAAATTTGCGGTTGCGGTCAAACTGCAACACCGTGATTCCACTCAGACTCTGGCCCTTGTCCGCAACCGAACCCGCGAACAGGATCGACGGCCCATCCGGCCCGTTCTGGCGCAGCCATGCCGGCCGATTCTCACGCAGCAAAGACTTGTTGTCCTTGCCGAGCACATCACCGATCAGGCGGTCGGCTTCAGCCTTGGCAAATGCCGCGAGTGGATTGTAGGCGGCCGTCGAGAGCACACCCACCCCGAGCGCCACGATGAGGGCAGGCCGGAGGAATTGCCAGGCGGAGATGCCGGCTGCGCGCACGACCGTCAGTTCCGAGGTCCTGCTCAGAGCCATGAAGGCGGCGATCGAGCCGATGAGTACGGCGAAGGGAAGGGTGAGTTCGGCGAATTTCGGCAGCCTGAGCAACGCGATCAGGACCAGCGATGCCATCGAGACACCCTCTCGTTTACTTGCCTCACGCAAGAGTTCGAGAAAGTCGATGAAGAAGATCAGCGCCAGGCAGATGGAGAATACACCAAAGATAGAAATGATGAATTTCTTGGCCATGTAGCGGTCGAGCGTTCCCATATCGCACCCTCTCGATGCCGCTGTCAGCCCTGCGCCGCCGGGCGCACCCGCCCACGCAGCAACGGCAACGTCCGTATCCAGCCGGGAATAGGTATTTCGATCCGGCGCAGGTTGTGAGGCCGCATGTTGCGCTGCGCGAGCATTACGGCGGCGATCAGCGCAAGCAGTGGGATCGCGTATATCAGCGCCACGGCCCAGGCATGCTTGACCGCCAGGTTGGTCGCAGCCAGCCCTGCGCCCCGCACCGCGACGGCAAAAATGAATGCAAACGCAATACTTTGCGCCGCGCCCTCGCGCGTCGTGCGCGCGAAGCCGAGCATGCTAACCGCAATCACCACGAAGACGATCGCGTAAAGCGGGCTGGCAATCCTGTCATGCAGTTCGGCCCTGAATTTACCCGCTTGGCGCTGATACCGAGGATCGTCCGGGTCCGGGTTCCACAACTCGCCCAGAAAACGTTCCTTCGCCTCGTAACTCTTCTTCTTCGCCTCCGGGCCCAGTTCGGAAATGTCGAAGATGTAGCTGTCGAATGCGATGATCTGCACGTCTTCGCGTTTGGCATCCACACGCTGGATGTGCCCGCCGCGCATCACCAGGAACGACCGGCCATCCTGCTGCAGCACCTGTCCGCGATCGGCAAGATAGGTAATGGTCTGCTCCTCGTCGCGCGCATCGTTGACCATCAGACCTCGCAGCGTGCCGTCTTCATCGCGCCCGCGGATGTGAAAGGTGAGGCCGTCCTCAGGAGAGACGAAGTTGCCGGGCTGGATCACCTGTGAGATCAGGTCGGTGCGTATCTCGACGACATAATCGCGCAATGTGCGCAGGCTGTGCGGACTCAGATACGCATTCGAGACGAAAACGAACGCAAACACCAGCGTACCGAGCAGCAGAAACGGGCGCATCAGCCGCCACACCGTCGCGCCAGCCGCCGTCAGGATGATGATACCGCTGTCGTTGTTCAGCCGGGTGAGCACATGGATCGAGGAGATCAGCAGCGCGACTGGCGCCACGACGGCGATCAGATTAGGCAACGCCAACAGCGTGATCGTAAGGAAGATCAGGAACCCCTGACCATGGTCGGTCATGACGTCGATCTCGCGCAGCGCCATGGTCATCCAGACGATCACCGTGAGCGTCAGAAGTATCATCACCAGTGCTGTTGCGGTCTGGCGGAAAACGTATCTGCTGATCACATCCATGCGCGCTGCGTCGTTCCGCCGTTTTGGTAGTCAAAGCGTGCCGCCAAATTCAGCCGATTCAATCTCTTGGCTTAATCATCACCCTATCGTGGCGGTTTTTCGGCGCCCTCGCGCGGGCTCCCGGCGGCGACATGGTTGCATCACCCCTCAAATCGCGATTAACTGAAACGCAATGGAGGGTGTTCGTCACCTGCCCCTTAGTTGCATGCCAAATCCTTCGGCACAATGGCACACGCGGCGCTGGCGGTCTGTCGCGGCGCTCGACGGCTGGCCGAACGGATGGCGAGATCAAGCAGGGAATGTCAGTGAGACCAGAGATCGTTTTCGCGCCGCGTGATCAGCACCCCACCGGGAACGTCGTCGTGATGTGTGGAGCCGATGCGGCGCTCGCGCCGACCGCTGCGGAACTGGACGGCCTTTCTAGCGGCGCCATCAGCCGCGCCTGCTCCATCGCCAAGTTCAAGGGCAAGAAGAAGACGGCACTCAAACTCCTCGCACCGACAGGCCTGCAAGACATTGATCGCCTAATCCTGTTCGGCATCGGCGGCATCGATGGCGACGCCGCACAGCCGTGGATCGATCTTGGCGGCGCAATTCGCGGGAAGATCGATCCGGAGGTCGAGAGCATCGGGCTGTGGCTGGAAACAGTCGACGGCACGCCCCTGCCAGCGGAACAGGCAGCGCGCGTTGCGCTCGGTCTATTGCTGCGCAGCTATGAATTCACCAAGTACAAAACCAATAAAACCATCAAAAAAAATAATAATAATGAGGACAGGGAAGAAGAGGCGTCACTCGCCCGGATCGCTGTTCACTGCGATTCGCCGCGCGCCGCGGAGGAAGCCTTCGCGCCCATGCGCGCGATTTGCGAGGGGGTGTATTTTGCGCGCGATCTCGTCAACGAGCCGCCCAATGCGCTCGGGCCAGTGGAATTCGCTGAGCGGGTCAGCCAATTCCGCGAATTCGGTGTCGAGGTGGACATTCTCGATGAAGACCGGATGCGCGAACTCGGCATGGGAGCCCTACTGGCGGTCGGGCAGGGCAGCGAACGGCCGAGTCGCCTGGTAACCTTGCGGTGGCGTGGAGAGGGCGCTCCGGACGGCCCGCCGAGCGTTTTCGTTGGAAAAGGCGTGTGCTTCGACACCGGCGGTGTGTCAATGAAGCCCGCGCAGGGCATGGAAGACATGAAAGGCGATATGGGCGGTGCTGCCTGTGTCGCCGGGCTAATGCTGTCGCTGGCGAAGCAGAACGCGCCGGTTGACGTCGTCGGCGTTCTCGGGCTGACGGAGAACATGGTGAGCGGCTCCGCGCAGCGCCCCAGCGACATCGTCACATCCATGTCCGGCCAGACCATTGAGGTCCTGAATACAGACGCGGAAGGGCGCATGGTGCTTGCCGATGCCATGTGGTACGCGCAGGAAAACTGGCAGCCCAAGCACATGGTGACGCTCGCCACGCTGACCGGGGCCATAATCGTCGCGCTGGGGCATGAATATGCAGGCCTTTATGCCAATGACGATGCGCTGTGTAATGCCCTCATCGAGGCTGGCGCGGAGACGGACGAGAAGGTCTGGCGGATGCCGCTCGGCCAGCGCTATGACAAGCTGATCGACTCCAAGGTTGCCGACATGAAGAATATTGGCGGGCGCTGGGCCGGGTCGATCACTGCCGCGCAGTTCTTGCAGCGTTTCGTTCAGGACGGCGTCGGCTGGGCGCATATCGATATCGCCGGGACCGCGTTTGCCTCGCCATCCACCGATATCAACCGGAGTTGGGGCGCCGGCTTCGGGGTGCGGCTGCTGGAGCGGATGGTTCAAGCTGATGCAAAGGCGCGACAGGATTAGCGGCGCGGCAACCAATTTACCATAATGTGTCTTATGCGAATCACCCGTTAACCGAAAATCTTTCGTTAACTCAATCCTTTGGGCTAATCGGAGCATCACTGGATGGCTGATGAGCTTGGCGAGGACAACACGCCGCGTGGGCGGCCACCCGCCGATCCGCTCAGCGAGACGGACCCCTTGCACCGGCTGCTCGCCATCATGGCCGCGCTGCGCGACCCCGACCATGGCTGCCCGTGGGATTTAAGCCAGGATTTCGCATCCATCGCGCCGCACACCATCGAGGAAGCCTACGAAGTCGCCGAGGCAATTGCGGGCGGAGACATGGCCGAGCTGCGCGACGAGCTTGGCGATCTGCTGTTTCAGGTTGTCTATCATGCCCGAATGGCCGAAGAGCGCGGCGCATTCGACTTCTCAGACGTTGCGCACGCCATCGCCGAGAAGATGGTCCGTCGGCACCCCCATGTCTTCGGTGGAGCCGTAGCCAATACCGCTTCAGATGTCGCCGGCCTGTGGGAGGCCATCAAGGCGGAAGAACGCGCGCAAAAGGGCCGTGCCGAGCGCTATAGTCTGCTTGATGACGTTCCCGTTGCCCTGCCCGGCCTCGCCCGCGCTTGGAAGCTGCATAAGAAGGCCACACGCGCTGGCTTTGACTGGCCGGATCACAATGCCCTGTTCGCCAAGATTCGCGAGGAGCTGAACGAGCTTGAAGCCGAAATCTCCGCTGGACGCAACCCTGAGCGGCTGGCCGACGAATTCGGCGACGTGCTGTTCACCGTCACGCGGCTCGCGGGCGTTGTGGACCAGGACCCAGAAGCCGCAATGCGGGGGGCGCAACGGAAATTCACCCGCCGCTTCCAGTACATGGAAGAGCGTCTTCGCGTGTCTGGGCGCCAAATGGCGGATGTCGCGGCGGAGGAGCTTGAAGCGCTCTGGGCCGAGGCGAAAAGCCTTGAGCGCGACGGCAGTTGATCGCCCGGCTGGGGCTTACCGTGGGTAGACTACGGCATCGGGAGATTCTTCCCGCCGCTCTGCGTTACCGAAATGGTTGGCAAGCCGCTCCAGCAAGTTCTCGACCCCCTCCCCTGTCCGCGCAGAGAGAATGATCGGCGGCTCTTCCTGTCGGTGAGCCGCATATGCAAGGGCGTCCTGCGCGTCAGCATCCAGAAGATCCGCCTTGTTCCACACCTCGATAACGCGCCCGGCCGCCGGGCTCGTGTCCACACCGAGCTCATCCAGCACGGCCTCCACATCGTGCTTCTGCGTCTGTGTATGCTCCGCGGAAATGTCACGCACATGCAGGACAAGGTCAGCCTCGACCACCTCTTCCAGCGTCGCGCGGAACGCCGCGACAAGCGTGGTCGGCAAATCTGCAATGAAGCCCACCGTGTCAGAGAGGATCGCATTGTGGCCCCCGGGCAGACGTACCGCGCGCATCTTGGGATCCAGCGTGGCGAAAAGCTGGTCCCTGGCGACGACATGAGCGCCCGTAAGGCGATTGAATAGCGTCGATTTGCCCGCGTTGGTGTAGCCAACCAGCGCCACCACGGGACTGGCGCTACGCCTGCGGCCTTCCCGGTGCAGCCCACGTGTGCGCCGCACCTCGCCCAGCTTGCGCCGGATTACGTCGATCCGGCCCTCTATCTGGCGGCGATCCGCCTCGATTTGACGTTCGCCCGGGCCGCCCATGAAGCCACGGCCACCGCGCTGCCGCTCAAGGTGAGTCCAGGACCGCACCAAGCGGCTTTTCTGATAGCTTAGATGCGCCAGTTCAACCTGCAGTCGGCCTTCCTTCGTCTGCGCACGTTCGCCGAAAATCTCCAGGATCAACCCGGTGCGATCGAGCACCTTGGCGTTGCACGCGCGTTCGAGGTTGCGCTGCTGGACCGGGGTAAGTGGATGATCGACGATGACCACATGCGCACCAGTTGCCTCGACCAGCGCCCTGATTTCTTCGACCTTGCCGCTATTGAGCAGCGTGTCCGGGCGCGGGCGCGAGATTGGCACGCTGCGACCATCCGCTATGCTCAGCCCAATCGCTCCGGCGAGGCCCATTGCCTCATCGAGGCGTGACAGCGAGTCCATGGACATGCCCACGCGCGTCCTCGCCTGCTTGAGGACGGGCACAATGACCACGGCCTTCGTCGCAGCTTGAGTGCTGACGTCATAGCTGTGCGTCTTGCTATCGCGATATGTTTTCTGCCTCAGCGTGTAAATCCCCGCATGTCCGCATTACGACGACTCTTCCCCTTCCGAAAGCTGGATGGGCTGAGAGGGCATGATCGTCGATATTGCATGTTTATAGACGAGTTGTGAATGCCCGTCCCGACGGAGCAGCACGCAAAAGTTGTCGAACCACGTAACGATACCTTGCAGCTTGACCCCGTTCACCAGAAACACTGTCAGCGGAACCTTGTTCTTGCGCACATTATTGAGAAACGTGTCTTGCAGGCTTGGACCTTTATCCGAAGGCATGACGTGTTTTTCCGCTTTTTTGTTGGGCGGCTCAATGCCGCTCGCTCTTATCTATGGCAGACACACGGCAGAAATCAGAACATTAAGGAAAAAGAGCGCGCTACCCCACACTCGAAGGCTTTCCGTTGCTGGTGGCCGTGTGCATTCTCTTTCTTAATTGGGTATCCTCTCCAACTTCGACAAATGTAATACGCCACAAACACACTTTCGGAGCACTCTCCCCCATGACTCAAGACGGTCGCGGCTCGCAACAGCCTCAATCCCGTTGAAGCAAAAGCCGCGCCAGAGACACGACCGCCAGTAACTCCACGCGACCCAGCACCATCGCGACCGAGAGCAATCCGTGTGCTGCAGCGCTCATCTCCCAGATCGGCGGGACACCGGCCGGCAGATGCGCGACCCGCCCAATCTCGTAGAACGGCCCGGCATTACTGAGAGCCGTCACCGCAGCCAGCATCGCACCTTCGAACGGGAGGCCCGTCGCCGCCAGCAAAACGATCAGCACTGCAAGAACCATCATCGTAAGAAAGAACAGCGCCCAGATCGTGGCGATGGTGACTTGCCGGAAAGCTCCGGCCCCGCGCACGCTGGGATGGATTCCATGTGGAAAAAGCAGCAGATACAACTCGTTATAGGATTGCGACAGCATCATCGCGAGCCGCGACAACTTGAGCCCACCGGCGGTCGATAGCCGTCCGGCGCCGATGGCGCAAACGACAACGAGCACCATGAACGGCACCAGTTCGAAAACCTCGGCACTGATCGGAAATCCCGATGTGGTCACGATAGATGCGGCCGTGGCCAGGCCAAGCGATAGGTTCTGGAGCCAGACCGAGCCGATGACGGGAAAGCGCAGCCACAACACGGTCGTGAGCAAAACGCCGCCCAGAATGATCGCTCCACCTACATAGAGCGGTTCGCGCCCCATTGCCAGCGAGGACCGGCGTCCCGCAATCAGGCCGTGGGTCCAGAAGATGCTGACCGCTCCAAAAAACATGAACACGGTGATCACGAGTTCCGCGCCCACCGAACCGTACAACGCGATGGTGCCGTCGCGCGGCATGAAGCCCCCGGTGGAGAGCGTGGAAAGAGACAGGCACAGCGCATCAAAAGCGGGGATCTGGGCGAACAGGAGCAGGACCAGGCACGCGCCGGTCAGACCTCCATAGACCGGAAGGATGATACGCAGAGCATCGCCGATCCGCTTGCGGTTGCCTGCAGTCTCGCCCGTACCATCGCTCTGGCGCAACGTAACTGCCTCGCCTCCGTACAGTGGCAACAGAATCGCGATTGCGCTTACCAAGGTCAGCAAGCCCCCGGACCACTGTAACAGCGCACGCCACAAGATAACGCTGCGCGCCACATCAGCCAGCCGCCGAAATGCCGTGGCCCCGGTGGTGGTGAATGCCGAGAACGCCTCCAAGAGCGCTGCACTCGGCGAGAGCGTTGAAGCGGTCAGAAACGGGATCGCTGCGAACAGCGGAAGGCCCAACCAGGCGCACACGAGCATCGCCAGGGCATGTTTGCGATCGGCTACAAGGGCACGGCCAGCAAAGGCGGAAACGAAGATGCCCCCGGTGAAGGCCGCCACGCCGGCACCCACGAAAAAACCATCGCGCGCCAACTCCTCGGAAAAAGCGACAGCCACGGCGGCAGGTATCAGCATGAACACCGCGAGGCTCAGCAGCATCCAGCCGAGCACATAAGCAATTGCTCCGCCGTTCATACCGGGGCCGCCTTGGAGCGACGCCGCCGCCTGGCATGATATGAGCGCGGCGCAGCCATATCAGAAATAGTCGAGGCTGACGCGGAACAGTTGCTCAACCTCGTGCACCTGCTGCTTTGTCGCGAAAATGACAATCCGGTCATGACTTTCCACGACGGTCTCGCCTGTTGGGATGATGATCTTGTCGCGGCGTCGGATGGCGCCGATGCGCATGCCGTCTGGCAGGTCAAGCTGATGCAGGGCCCGCCCCACTAGCGGGGATGTCGGCAACGCTTCGGCCTCGATCACCTCCCCTGCCCCATTCAGAACCGTCTGCACGGCGCGGATGCGTCCACGCCGCACATGCTGCAAAATCCGGGAAACGGTGACGCTGCGCGGGTTGATGAAGGCGTCGATGCCCAGAGACCGCACGATCGTCATGTAGCCAGAACTGTTGATCAGGCACATGTTGCGTTCGCAACCAAGACGGTTCGCAAGCACGCAGGACAGGATGTTGACCTGATCGTCGTTGGTCAGCGCAACCAGCATGTCGGACGTGCTAACGCCGGCTTCCTGCAGCAGTTCTTCGTCGAGGGCGCTGCCGTTGAGCACGATCGCGCGGTCAAGCTCCTCGGCGATCTCGACTGCGCGCGCGCGGCTTCTCTCCAGCACCTTGATGCGGATGTCACGGTGGGTCTGCTCCAGCCGGCGCGCGACAAACAGGCCGATATTGCCGCCGCCGGCAATGATCACCCGCTGCGCGCGCCGCTCGTCGTGGCCGAAGATCTTCATGACACGTTCGGTCTGCGGCTGAGGCGTCGCCACATACACGTCGTCGCCGGCGATCAACTGGTCCTCGCTGCGCGGCACGAACAGCCGACCTTCGCGGTGAACCCCGACCACGACCGCCGGCAGGTCGGGGAACAGTTCGCCGAGTTGCCTGAGCGGCGTGTCAACGACCGGACAATCGACCTCGCAACTGATCCCGAGCACCAGCACCTGGTTCTCGCAGAACCCCAGCACCTCGAATGCACCTGGCATCCGCAGCCGACGCAAGATCATCTCTCCCACTTCGACTTCGGGAGAGATGACCACGTCAATCGGCATATTCTCGCGCAGGAACAGGTCGCTCCAGTGTGATTCGAGATAGCTCTGCGAGCGGATGCGGGCGACCTTCGTGGGCACGTCGAACAACGAGTGGGCGACCTGGCACGCGACCATGTTTACTTCGTCGGAATAGGTCACGGCGATGATCATGTCGGCGTCGCGCGCGCCGGCCTGGTCGAGCACATCGGGATGCGCGCCGTTGCCTATGAAGGCGCGCACGTCCAAAAGGTCGCCGATGCGGCGCACCAGAGCGGGGTCCTGGTCGATGATGGAGACATCGTTGCCTTCGCCGGAGAGGCGCTCGGCGATCCCGAAGCCGACCTGCCCAGCCCCGCAAATGAGAATTCGCATGGTATTGTCCCGGCCAGGCCGCCGCACGCGACACTGGCGGGCGCGCGCACCGGACGGCGAGCCGACCGTTTAGCTGAAAAGCACGGGTTTGTCAGCCCTAGATCGCCGCGAGCCAGGAATGGGAGGCCGCACCTCCTCGGGTCAGTGCCGTCCGTTCGCAGCGCGCTCCCCGGCCGACACGCCGAGCGCACGCAGTTTGCGGTGGAGCGCGGAACGCTCCATGCCGACGAACTCCGCAGTGCGCGAGATATTGCCGCCGAAGCGATTGATCTGCGCCATCAGATACTCGCGTTCGAAAATCTCGCGGGCATCGCGCAGCGGCAGCGACATGAAATGCTCGCCGCCCGAACCGTTAGGCGACAGCGGCGCACCCGAGACGATATCCTCTGGCAGCATGTCGGCGGTAATCGCCCGATCCGGATCGCCGCCGGTCATGATCATCAGCCGCTCAACAACGTTGCGAAGCTGGCGGACATTGCCGGGCCATTCCTGCGATTGCAGAACGGCCATGGCGTCGTCGCCGACCCGTCGCGGTGGCAGCCCCGTAGCTGCGCTCACCTGCTCCACGAAATGGTTGACGAGCGACGGGATGTCATCGCGCCGGTCGACGAGGCCAGGCACCGAAAGCGGGACCACGTTCAGTCTGTGATAGAGGTCCTCACGAAAGCGCCCAGCGTTCATCTCCTGATGCAGATCCCGGCAACTCGAAGACACGATGCGCACATCGACATGTACTTTCGGGCCGCCGCCAACGCGCTGAAATTTCTGCTCGACCAGCACACGCAGCATTTTGCCCTGCGTCTCGATCGGCATGTCGGCAACCTCGTCGATATACAGCGTGCCGCCATGCGCCTCTTCCAGCGCGCCGACCTTGCGCGGAGATGCGCCATTGGCCTCGGTCCCGAAGAATTCGATCTCCACCCGGTCCGGGGCCATCGCCGCGGCGTTCACGGCGACGAACGGGCCGTTGGCCCTGTGCGAATGGGCGTGCAGCACCCGCGCAGCCAGTTCCTTGCCTGAACCGGACGGACCGGTAATCATGATCCGGCTGTTGGTCGTGGCGACCCGCTCGATGGACTGGCGAAGCTGATTCAGGACCGTGGACTTGCCGATCAGATCGAAGCTGATGATGCTTTTTTCCTTGAGCTCGCGGTTCTCCCGCTTGAGCTTGGAGTTTTCGAGCGCGCGGGCCGTTACCAGCACAAGCCGGTCTGCCTTGAACGGTTTCTCAATATAGTCGTAAGCGCCGCGCTTGATCGCGGTCACGGCGGTTTCGATGTTACCGTGGCCCGAAATGATGACCACCGGCAGGTCGGGGTGTTGCGCCTTGACGCGCGAAAGGATTTCGAGCCCGTCGAGCTGGCTGCCCTGAAGCCAGATATCGAGGATCATCAGCGAAGGCCGACGTTCCTCGATGGCGCTCAGCGCCTCCTGACTGTTCGCGGCGAGCCGGGTTGTGTATCCCTCATCCTCCAGGATGCCGGAGACCAGTTCGCGAATATCGGCTTCGTCATCGACGATCAGAATGTCAGATGTCATGAGAGACTCCCTGCTTCTCGCGCGCTGTCATTCGCGTTCGGCCTTGTGTTGAAGACTCCGGACTTGCTGGTTTGGTCTCACCCTGCCCGCTGCCGGACGCAGCCTGGCGCAGCGGCAGAGTGATACTGACCCGCGCTCCCGTATGAGCGCCGTTCCCGGCATCGGAGACAGCATCACTCAGCTCCAGAGATCCCTGGTGTTGTTCCACGATCTTCTGCACGATGGCGAGCCCAAGGCCGGTACCTTTCTGACGGGTGGTGACGTAGGGCTCCACGAGGCGATGGCGATCTTCCTTGGGCAGGCCACACCCATTGTCAATCACCTCAATCAACACGGACTGATCCTGCGTGGTCACCCGGGCCATCACCTGGCCTGTAAACGGCTCGTCCTCGCCCTGTTCCTGGCGGGCGGCCGCCGCCGCCTCGACCGCCTCGCTGGCGTTCTTGATCAGGTTTGTCATCGCCTGGTTCAGCAGACGCCGGTCGCAATAGGCGATGGCGGGCTGATCTGCGACTTCGAGGCGATAGGCAATATCGGAATTGCTCATCTGGAACAGGACGAGCGCTTCGCGCACCACATCATTCACGTCGTGAGCCTCGATCACGGGCTTGGGCATTCGCGCGAAGGCAGAGAACTCATCCACCATGCGCCGGATATCGCCCACATGGCGGATGATCGTGTCGGTGCAGCGATCGAACACGTCGCGGTCAGCGGTGATGTGGTCGCCGTACTTGCGGCGGATGCGCTCTGCGGAGAGCTGGATCGGAGTTAGCGGATTCTTGATTTCGTGGGCAATCCGCCGCGCCACGTCCGCCCATGCAGAGGTCCGCTGGGCTACAACGAGTTCGGTGATGTCGTCGAAGGTGACGACAAAGCCGTAATCCTTCTTGCTGGAGCCTTCGCGCGTCACGCGCACCGCGAAGTTGCGCTCGCCATCCTCGCGTAGCAGCTTCACCTGCGTCTGGACGGGCTTCTTGCCCTGACGTTTTGCCTTGTCGAGCAATTCGGCAAACTCGGGCAGGCGTTTTTCAAGCGGCGCCCCGACGAGATCGCTCTCGCTCATCTGCAGCAGTTCCAGAGCTGACCGGTTCGCGAGAGTAATCCTTCCGGCACGATCCAGCCCGATAACGCCGGCGGTGACCCCCGACAGCACCGCTTCGGTAAAGCGCCGTCGCTCATCTAGCTGGGTATTGGCGTCAACCAGTTCATTGCGCTGTGCGCGCAGGTCCGCCGTCATGGTGTTGAACGCCATGCTAAGCTTACCGACGTCGTCTTCCTTTTGACCGGCGACCGGCACGGCGACATCAAGATTGCCCTGCGAGACCTTGTAGGCCGCGTCGATCAACTGGCGGATCGGGGCAACGAGACGATCGGCGAACCACATGCCCAGCCAGATCGCGGCGAGCAGGAAAGTCAGCGATATCGAGATGAACATGGCCGCGAACGCAACCTGAATGCCCGCGCGGCGCTGTTCGAGCTGGCTATACTCGACCGCGTTGGCGCGGGTGGTGCGCAGGTGGCCCAGCACCTTCGGATTGACCGGCCGGATCACGTAAAGATAGTAGGCCTCCTCGCTCACAAGCTTGGTGAGCGCGCCCACCGCGCCGGAGGAATGCAATGCAAGCTCGATCACGCGGCCTTCGTCTGCGGCCTCAAGCGCCTGGCGCGGCGGCTTCTGATAGCGGATTTCGCTGCGGCTCGTGGCCTGTGCCACGAGTTTCGCATCGCCATCGATGACGAAGGCCACGGGGATTGCCCGCAACGCCGCCTGCGCAGTCAGAAACTCCTTGAAGGCATCCGGGTTCTCATCCAGCAGTTGCGTGGAGGATTCCAGTTCGCGCGACATGCCCAGCGCATCCGAGCGGATCACCTGGCCCTGCTCATTCACATATGCGTTCGCCACGTCGATCGAATTGGCGATGATCGACTGAATGCGAGTCGAAAACCAGTTGTCCAGACCACGGTCCAACGACAGCGTGGCGAATATCACAAGGAGAATCGCCGGCATCAGCGCGATCACGCTGAACAGCCCGACAATCCGCGTGTGAAGGCGGGCCGCAGCCGCCTGGCGTTTGCGCGCGCGCCAGAGCCCGCGAAGCTGCCATGTCACCAGCCCAAGCATCGCCACGATCATCAGAGCGTTCGACAAAAGCATGGTGACGACCACGCCGTGGGTCGGCATGATCGGTGTGAGGCCAGTCAGGATCAGATAGGTCGAGAGGCCCGAAAGCAGCGCCAGGCAGACGATTGCAAGCCCGATTCGTCGTCCTGCCAACCCACCGCTGTAAGCGGGCGCTTCGGAGGCAGGGATCGCTGTCTGAGAGCCTTGAGATTGCGCGACGCTCATTCCCGGCCCTCACGCTGATCGGCGCCGGCGCCGACAACTCTGCTCCACCGCATCGCTTTTCCCTTTGAGCACGGTACTACTTGGTTGGTCCCGCGCAAGGCGCACGCGCAGTTCATGTTTCACCTTTTCATTGCCGTACGCGGTTCAAGCGCAACGGCGCGGCTGTTGCATCACGGGGAAACCGAAAAAACGCCACAAACCAAGAAAACGGCGACGGATAGATGACTGGGCGCAACAATGTTGCAATTTCAGAACATAGCTGCCAGCCAAATCGGCAGAAATTGTGGCGGATTGGCCGCTTTTGTGCTCCGTGGCGTGCTTGTTCCTTAGGAGAAGATGACGCCGATTTGGCTCTGCGAGGCGAACGATTCGTGCGCCTGACGACGAGACGGGCCGAATTCAGGCAAGGGAGCGCACCAGACGGATATCGTGTTCGCGGATTTTTTTTCGCAGCGTATTCCGGTTCAGCCCAAGCAATGCCGCAGCACGAATCTGGTTGCCGCCGGTCGCAGCCAGTGCCGCGCTGACCAGCGGGTGTTCGACCTCGCTGATGATCCGCTCATACAGTCCAGGCGGCGGCAGGTCTTCACCGAACTGAGCGAAATAGTCGGTCAGGTAACGGTCCATAAATGTGGACAGGCTCGCCTCGTCCTGCCCCGCGCCGCCACCGTCCTGGCCGCTGCCGTTGGGAAGCTCCTGCGCGACGATGTCGGCGGAAATTTCTTCCTGTGCGTAGAGCGCGGCAAGCCGGTTGACGAGGTTTTCCAACTCGCGAACATTCCCTGGCCAATGGTAGCGCTTCAGAAGCGTCATCGCCTCCGGATGAATCGCCTTCGCCGGCAGCCCGCGCTTCTCGCCGGACGCGAGGAAATGCTGGACCAGATCGGGCACGTCGCCAGCACGCTCGCGCAATGGCGGCACACGTAGCGGCACCACATTCAGCCGGTAATAGAGGTCCTCGCGGAACTGACCTTGCGCGATCTGCGCGTCCAGCGACTTGTTGGTCGCCGCCACGATCCGCACGTCGGTCCGGATCGCAGTGCGCCCGCCGACAGGCATGTATTCGCCTTCTTGCAGCACGCGCAGCAGCCGGGTCTGCGCCTCCATCGGCATGTCGCCGATCTCGTCCAGAAACAGCGTGCCGCCGTCCGCCTGCGCGAACCGGCCGATCGAGCGCTGCTGTGCGCCGGTAAACGCACCCTTTTCGTGCCCGAACAGCTCCGCCTCGATCAGTTCACGCGGGATCGCCGCCATATTGATCGCAATGAACGGCCCGTTGCGCCGCCGGCCATAATCATGCAGCGCGCGCGCAACAAGCTCCTTGCCGGTGCCGGATTCCCCGGTGATCAGAACCGTCAGGTCGGTCTGCGTCAGCCGCGCCATGATACGGTAGACTTCCTGCATCGCGGGCGAACGGCCCACCAGCGGAAGTTGCTCGTCCGGCGCATGCGCGGACATGGACGCAGGTTTCTTCGGCTCCTTCATCGCGCGCGCGACAATGGCCACCAATTCCTTCAGGTCGAAAGGCTTGGGAAGATATTCATAAGCGCCACGTTCGGCCGCAGTAATGGCGGTCATGAAGGTGTTCTGCGCGCTCATCACAATGATCGGCAGGTCGGGACGCAGCTTCTTGATGCGAGGGATCAGGTCAAAGGCGTTTTCGTCGGGCATGATGACGTCGGTGATGACAACATCGCCCTCTCCCTGGCTGACCCAGTTCCAGAGGGTCGCGGCGTTGCCGGTTGCCCTGGGGCTGTAGCCGGCGCGCGCGAGCGCCTGGTTTACCACGGTGCGAATGCCGGCATCGTCGTCAGCGATCAGTATGTTGCCATATCCCATGGGCGGTCTTTCACTTCTGCTCTTGTTTGGCGCGCCGCGGCTCATGATGCATCGGCATCAGGACGCGAAACGCGGTCTGCCGCTGATCGGAGTCACATTCGATAACTCCGCCGTGGTCGCCAACGATCTTGGCCACCATCGCCAGCCCTAGCCCGGTGCCCTTCGCCTTGGTGGTGACGAACGGGTCGAAAAGGTAGGAGCGGATTTCTTCCGGCACGCCGGGTCCGTTATCCGTGATGGTAATCTCCAGCGGCAGGCTGACCCGATTGCTGGAATTGGGCAGAGTCAGCCGGATGCCGGGGCGGAACGCGGTCGCCAGCGTGATCTGGCCGTCACCGCGCTCCGTGCCGATAGCCTCGGCCGCGTTCTTGACGAGGTTGAGGATCGCCTGGATCAGCTTGTCGCGATTGCCCGGCACCGACGGCAGCGAGGGATCGTAGGCCTGGACAAACTTGACGTGGGCGGCAAAGCCACTGGAGGCAATGCGCATCACGTGATCGAGCACGGCGTGAATGTTGACCGGCTCGCTCTTGTGCGGGCGTTCATCGCCGAACATCTCCATGCGGTCAACCAGCCCGCAGATGCGCTCCGTCTCGTCGCAGATCAGTTGCGCAAGCGCCTGATCCTCGGGCGAGGCGCCTGTCTCGAGAAGCTGCGCGGCGCCGCGGATGCCCGATAGCGGGTTCTTGATTTCATGCGCCAGAACGGCCGCCAGCCCCGACACGGAGCGCGCCGCGCCGCGATGGGTCAATTGGCGCTCGATCATCTGCGCCATGCTGCGCTGCTGAAGCATGACCATGATAAGCCCGTCATGATCGATGAGTGGCGAGGCGAACACATCCACCACCCGGTCCTTGCCGCCGTCGGGCATCATCAGATCGACACCGTACTCATTCACCGTCGAATTCGTCTGGCGCACTTGCCGGATCAGCGCGAGTAGCGGGCAGGAGAACGCGACGAGTTCTTCCGCCGTGCGGCGCAACAGCACATTCACACTGGCGCCGAAGAACACCTCGGCGGGGAAATTCGCATACACCACTGCATTCTCATGGCCGAACACGACGACAGGGTGCGGCATCGCATTCAGCAGCGCCTCGAAATCCCGAAACTGCTCGGGCGAGCGGGTGCCAGGGTCGCAGGCGTGTGCCTGCGTCTGACCTGCGTAGGGGTTTGCGCTCATGCCGCCATCTCCTGTGGCGCAGCGCAGAACAATGCTGCGAGGCCTGAAGCCACCCGGCGCGGATCGCTCGCGCGCAGCAGCCGCCCGCGTGCTTCTGCACGGGCGCGATCCGCCAGCGGCGCCGCGTCTATATAGGCCCCGACATGTTTGCGCGCGCAGCGCACGCCAAGTTCCTTGCCATAATGTGAAATGATCCGCTCGTAATGGGCCACAACGCGATCCGCCCGCTGCTGCGCTGACTCTTCCTGGGCCGGAGCGGCACCGCTGAGCGCCTCCGACACCTCGCCCAATAGCCACGGGCGGCCGACCGCGCCGCGCCCGATCATCACGCCATCGGCATCGGAAGCAGCCAGCGCAGCCCGCGCATCAGACGCGCTGCAAATGTCGCCATTGACGATCACCGGCACCGGTACCGCTTCTTTCACCCTGCGCACGAACGGCCAATCGGCGCTCCCTTTGTAGAACTGGCAGCGCGTGCGGCCATGCACCGTGATCATCTGCACGCCCGCCTCGACCGCCGCACGCGCAAGCTCCGGCGCATTGAGGCACTCATGATCCCAGCCCATGCGCATTTTCAGCGTCACCGGCACGCGCGCGGCACCGACCACCGCCTCCACGAGGGCCAGCGCCAGTTCCGGCTCGCGCATGAGAGCAGAACCCGACAGCCCGCTCGTAACCTTGCGTGCCGGACAACCGAAATTGATGTCGATGATCTGCGCACCCAGATCCTGCGCCAGCCGCGTTGCCTCGCTCATCCAATATGGCTCTCGCCCTGCAAGCTGCACCGCAAACGGCGAGAGGCCCCGCCCTTCGGCGCGCAGCAGAACGTCCGCCTTGCGGTCAGCCAGATACTGCGCCTGCACCATCTCCGAAACGACGAGCCCTGCGCCATAGTCCTGCGCCATCACGCGAAACGGCCAGTCTGTCACGCCTGACATGGGCGCGAGCAGAACGTTGTTGCGCAATCTCAAATTGCCGACCCGGACTGTGGTCTCCAATCTTGCTCTCCCTGAGTGACATCAAATTATGCACATCAAAGCCCCGCTTATTCAATAGGCAACCTTAGGAACAAATGTTCTTCTGACGCGCTGGTGCTGCCGATATCGACGACAAATGCGTTGGCAATACCCTTTTGCACCCATAAATTAATCGCTCAGGCCGCGCCCTGGGAGTTCAGCGTAAATTGACCACAGCCGCCCTTATCGTCGCCGCCGGGAAAGGCCTCCGCGCCAGCTCGCCGGGCACGCCGCCCAAGCAATACGAGCGGCTCGCCGGCCAGATGGTGCTGACGCGCACACTGGCTGCATTCTGCGCGCATCCGCAAATCGACCATGTGCTGGCGGTGATTGCCCCTCACAACCGCGATCTCTACGACGCTGCCGTACGGCCCCTGCCCTGCCGCGCGAAGCTCGTGGAGCCCGCAGTTGGCGGCGCGGAGCGTCAGCATTCCGTGTTGAACGGCCTGCGCGCGCTGGAGCGCCTGCACCCCGATACGGTGCTGATCCATGACGCCGCGCGACCCCTGACGCCGGCAGAGGTCATTACCCGGGTCATCGAAGCGGTCCATAAGCACGGCGGCGCAATCGCCGCAGTGCCCGTTGCAGACACGCTCAAGCGCAGCCAGAATGATCTGGTTGCCGGTACGCTCGACCGCTCAGGCCTGTGGCGCGCGCAGACCCCACAAGGCTTTGCCTATGAAGCGATCCGCCGCGCCCACGACGCGGCCGCACAGGTTGATACGGTCTTCACCGATGATGCGGCGATCGCTGAATGGGCCGGAATGCCGGTCGCCATCGCACTCGGGGCCGAACGCAACCTGAAGATCACAAGCCGGGAAGATATGGCAATGGCCGAACGCCTCATCACCGAAGAGACGGAAACGCGTACCGGCACGGGCTTCGACGTCCACGCCTTCGCAGCCGGTGATCGCGTGTGGTTATGCGGCATTGCGATCCCGCATGAGCGGGCACTCACCGGGCACTCTGACGCCGATGTCGGCCTCCACGCGCTCACCGATGCGCTGCTTGGGGCGCTTGGCGCGGGCGATATCGGCGCGCTGTTCCCGCCATCGGATCCGCAGTGGCGCGGCGCGGCCTCGCGCATCTTCCTTACGCGCGCGGGCGAGGAAGTGGCGCGGCGCGGCGGCCGGATCGTCAATGTCGATGTGACGCTGATCTGCGAGGTGCCCAAGATCGGGCCGCACAGGGAAGCTATGCGCGCGGCCATCGCTGAGATTCTCAACATTCCGGCCGCACGAGTGAGCGTCAAGGCGACGACCAGCGAACGGCTCGGCTTCACCGGGCGCGGCGAGGGAATCGCGGCGATGGCGAGCGCGAACGTGACGTTGCCCGCGGGAGATGCGGCATGTTGAACGGCCAATTGGTTGAACAGGCGCGCAAGCTCATCGAATACTGCCGCGAGCGAGAATTGATGATAGGGACCGCCGAATCCTGCACCGGCGGCCTGCTCAGCGCCTGCCTGACAGCGGTACGCGGATCATCCAAGGTGTTCGAGCGCGGCTTCGTCACCTACGCGAATGCGGCGAAGATCGAGATGCTCGGCGTCGATCCGGCGCTGATCGAGGCATATGGGGCGGTCTCCGAGCCGGTGGCACGCGCGATGGCGCATGGCGTACTCGCGCATGCGCCTGTCGATCTGTCGGTCAGCATTACCGGAATCGCCGGGCCGGGCGGCGGTTCGATGGAGAAGCCGATCGGGCTGGTGTTCATCGGTGGCGGCGTACAGGCGCACGACGGCACACAGATCGTTGTCGAGCGCCATGAGTTCGGCGATCATGGCCGCAATGTCGTACGCGAACGCACGGTTAGCGCGGCCCTCGACCTCTTGATGCGGATGGCTTAGCGCCGAACGGGTTAGAGCCTGGTCAATGGAATCGAAAGCGCCGGCCGGGTCAGACCTGCTCCGTGCTTGCGCGCTGCCCGATCTGGCCATAGACGACATCGGCACGCCGCTCGAAAGCGCCGACAAATTTGGCGAACGCTCTGTCGAACATCTGCCCCATCAACATCTGCAGCGCCCGCGAGCGGAATTCGTAACTGAGATCGAAGCCGATATCGCAGCGATCCGCGCCCGCCGGCGCGAAGGTCCAGCGGTTCTCCAGATACTCGAAAGGGCCGTCGACGTATTCCACGAGAATCCGGCGCGGCTCCGGCTCCAGTTTCACACGCGTAACGAAAGACTCGCGCAAGAAGCGATAGGCCACCGTCATGTCTGCGATCAGCACCTGTCCGAAATCCTCTTCGCGCCGGTCGCGCAGCATCAGCCGCTCGCAAAGCGGCACGAATTCCGGGTAGCGCTCCACATCCGCGACCAGCGCGAACATGTTGTCCGCGCTATGCCGGACCCGCCGGGTGGTCTCGAACCGCTTCATGCCGGGCGCGACCCGCCGCGAGCGAGCATGTTGCGGCGCGCCTCGCGCAATTTCGCGAAGTCGTCCCCCGCGTGATAAGAGGAGCGGGTGAGCGGGCTGGCAGAGACCATCAGGAAGTTCTTCGCATATGCCGTCTGCTCCAGCGCTGCGAACTCCTCTGGCGGGACAAAGCGCGCGACCGCGGCGTGTTTGCGCGTGGGCTGGAGATACTGCCCGATGGTAAGGAAATCGACATCGGCGCAGCGCAGATCATCCATCACCTGCAAGAGTTCATGACGCTGCTCGCCGAGACCCACCATCAGCCCAGACTTGGTGAACATTTGCGGGTCCAGTTCCTTGGCGCGCTGCAACAGCCGCAGCGAGTGGAAGTATCGGGCGCCGGGCCGAATTTCGAGATAACGCGACGGAACCGTTTCCAGGTTATGGTTGAAGACGTCGGGCTGCGCTTCAATCACCTTTTCGAGCGCCCCATCCTTGCGCAGGAAGTCCGGCGTCAGCACCTCGATCGTGGTGCCGGGCGCAGAAGCGCGGATTGCACGGATAACGGAGGCGAAATGCCCGGCCCCGCCATCCTCCAGATCGTCCCTGTCCACCGAGGTGATCACCACGTGGTTCAGCCCCAGCGCGGCAACGGCCTCGGCGACATGCGCTGGCTCATCCGGGTCGAGCGCGTTGGGCCGGCCAGTGATGACGTTGCAGAACGCGCAGGCGCGGGTGCAGATCTCGCCCATGATCATCATGGTGGCGTGCCTCTTTTCCCAGCACTCGCCGATATTGGGGCAGCCAGCCTCTTCGCAGACAGTGGCCAGCTTCAACCCGCGCATGATGCGCCGGGTCTCGTGATAACCCTCGCTGACCGGGGCCTTCACCCGAATCCATTCGGGTTTGCGCATCAGCGGCGTGTCCGGCCGGTTGCGTTTCTCGGGGTGGCGCAGCGCGGAACGCGCCTCTCCGCCTGCCTGATTGCGCTTATCGAGGATTGTGACCATGTAAACCTTATCGCTCGCTATAGGACTTGCCGGGACGCTCATTCCTGAGCCGGTCATGTTCCAGAAATAGGTAGCCGCCTTCAAGCGATAAAGGGACGCGGGCGCGGAAGGCCAGTCAATAGTCTGTGGGAGCTGTCTCCGGCGCCAGGCGCTGGCGCAGCGTAATCGCCAGCGCGCCCAGCCCCATCAGCACCGCGACCAGGACAATAATCGCCCCGGCGAACGGGATCAGTCCGGCCAGCATCAGAACCGCGATGCCAAGCGCCATCAGCCCGACGCGCCCGCCAGCGCTGCGCGGTTCGCCGGCGCGGTTGCCGATCCATTCCCCAATACTGAGGCCGGCGCTTGTGAAACCGAGGATCAGAATTGCGGGCACCGCCAGCAGCATTGCCAGGCCCAGAGGGAACCCGATCAGCACCGCAACCAGCAGCACCGCGCCTAGGGTCACCGCCAGGAGTGTCAACAGGCCGCGCAGGAGGGCCCCGCCGGGCCGTTCGACGAAGGTGTCGATCGTCTGCTCGACAGTGCCGCGCGCGCGCCAGATGAATAGCAGCCCAAGAAGAAACGCGCTCAGCGCAATGATGAGCGGGGTCAGAAACACCATCAAGAGGCCCGGGAAGCCATCGCCGTCCGGCCAATCGGCATCTTCGAGGCCAAGGCTGACGAGCCGACCACCGATCTGCGCCGTCTGCGCGATATCAGGTTTCTCTTCGGAGTAGATTTCCAGATCGCCGCCAATGCTGGCACTGTCGCCGATGCGCACCCTTTGCGCACGGATGGTGACGGTGCCGGTCGTTTCCCCGTTGAAGGTGACCTCGGCCCCGGACAGATCCACGCCGGAGCCGCCGCGTCCATCGAACCGTATCACCGCGCCGGCAGCGCGCAGTTTGCCGTTCAGCACCGCGCCGGGCGCGACAACGACTTGCGCGCCCGCCACTCGCGTTTCACCGGCCACGCGCGAATCGATGTTGACTTCCGCGCCACTGACGCTGAGCATGCCGCCGATACGGCCCGAGATCTGCACCTGGCTGCCTGCCGCCCAGACGTCCGCGCCGGTCGTGGCCGCCACATCCACGATCGCGCCGGCTGCCCATATATCCTTGAGGACCGTGCCGCGCACCGAGACTGACGCGCCCGCGGCCCAGACATCCGGGGGGCCATCGGCTGTGACTGAAACGGTCGCCCCTGCGCGCCATACATCGCCCGCATCCGCTTGCAGCGGCGTCACCAAGCCCAAGGCGAGCAGTGCGGCACAAATTACCCGCAGGATCACCGTCCGTCTCCCCACCTGGTTGCCAATGGCGCGGGAGCGGCGCGTCTTCTCCAGCCCCCGGTTCAACCGCGGTTGTATCCCGGGCGGGCCGCACAATCAAATATGAATGACCCGGCCGTAAGCATCCAGCACGGATTCGTGCATCATCTCCGAAAGCGTAGGGTGAGGAAATACCGTATGCATGAGTTCGGCTTCAGTGGTTTCCAGCGTCTTGGCAATGCCGTAACCTTGAATGAGTTCCGTGACTTCAGCGCCGATCATGTGCGCGCCGAGAAGTTCGCCGGTATTCGCATCGAACACCGTCTTTACCAGCCCTTCTGTCTCCCCAAGAGCAAGCGCCTTGCCGTTACCCTGGAACGGGAATCGCCCGACTTTGACTTCGTGCCCCGCATCCTTCGCCTGCGCTTCGGTGAGGCCGACCGAGGCGATCTGCGGAGAGCAGTAGGTGCAGCCCGGAATGTTCGTCGTGTCGAGCGGGTGGACATCGTTCACGCCGGCGATCTTCTCCACGCAGATGACGCCCTCATGGCTGGCCTTGTGCGCCAGCCAGGGCGCACCAGTGACATCGCCGATGGCGTAGATGTTGCCTGCACCGGTGTAGCTCCACTCGTCCACGACAATGTGCCCCTTCTCGACCTTGACGCCAGCCTCTTCCAGCCCGATCCCCTCGACATTCCCGGTGATGCCAACCGCGAGGATAACACGCTCGAATGTCTGCTCTTCGCTCTTGCCGTCCGCGGTCTTGATCGTTGCCTTCACCTTGTTCTTGCCAGGATCGAGCTTTTCCACCTTTGCACCTGTGTGGATGGTCATGCCCTGCTTCTCAAAAGTCTTGCGGGCAAGCGCGGAGATTTCCTCGTCCTCTGCCGGGACGATCCGGTCCATGATCTCGACGACAGTCGTGTCCGCCCCCATGGTGTGGTAGAAGCTCGCGAACTCGATGCCGATTGCGCCGGAGCCAATGACAAGCACCGACTTGGGCATTTCCTCGGGCACCATGGCTTCTTTATAGGTCCAGATCAGCTTGCCATCCGGCTCCATGCCGGGCAGCGTGCGCGCCCGCGCGCCGGTGGCGATGATGATGTGCCTGGCGCTCACCTCGTTCGGGCCACCGTTCTTGGCCGAGACCGCGATCTTGCCCTTGCCAGCCAGCTTCGCCTCGCCGTCGATCACCGTGACCTTATTCTTTTTGAGCAGGTAGCCGACCCCGCCCGCGAGCTTACCCGCGATCTTGCGCGAGCGCTTGACGACTTCTTTCGCGTCGTAGCCGATGTCCTTCGCCGAAAGGCCAAACTCGTCGGCGTGCTGCATCAGGTGGTAGACTTCGGCCGTGCGCAGCAGCGCCTTCGTGGGAATGCAGCCCCAGTTGAGGCAGATGCCGCCCAGATGCTCGCGCTCGATCACGGCGGTCTTCATGCCGAGCTGCGCCGCGCGGATCGCAGCGACATATCCGCCCGGTCCAGCGCCGATAACGACAAGATCAAAAGAAGTTTCGGCCATGACTGCCCTCTATGCGGTTTGCTGTGGCTGTGCGTCGCATCACGCCAGCATCGTCACCGGCTCCTCGATATAGCCCTTGAACGCGGCCAGAAGCTGCGCGCCGAGCGCGCCGTCCACCACCCGGTGGTCACAGGACAGCGTGCAGGCCATCACGGTTGCGACTTGTATCTCCGCGCCCTTCACGACCGGGCGGCGTTCGCCCTGCCCGACCGACAGGATCGTGCCGTGCGGCGGGTTGATGACCGCATCGAAACGGCGAATGCCGTACATGCCCAGATTGGAGATCGATGTCGTACCGCCCTGGTATTCGTGCGGGGCGAGGCGCTTCTTGCGCGCGCGATCCGCGAGGTCCTTCATCTC
>CAZYYQ010000005.1:0-33823 GCA_964651275.1 uncultured Hyphomicrobiaceae bacterium
TGACGATCCCCGCGCGGCCAAGCAGCGTCAGCAGCACCGGAAGCTGGAAGCAGAATCCGAAGGCGAGGATCAGCGTCATGATCAGCGAGAGGTATTCGCTGACGCGCGCCGTCAGCTGGATTGATACGCCCGTCTCGCCGGTCTGCTGCATCGAAAGGAAGAACTGCATTGCCAGCGGCATGACGACGAAATAGACCAGCGCACCGCCAATCAGGAACAGGACGGGCGTGGCGATCAGAAAGGGCAGGAATGCGTGGCGCTCGTTTTTGTACAGGCCCGGCGCGACGAACATGTATAGCTGCGCCGCGACGATCGGAAAGGTGACGAAGATTGCGCCAAACAGCGCCACCTTGAGCTGGGTGAAGAAGAACTCTTGCGGGGCGGTGTAGATCATGCCGATCGGCACGTCCTCACCGACGGCCCACTGATAGGGGACCAGCAGCAAGTTGTAGATGTCCTTGGCGAAGGTGAAGCACAGTATGAAGCCGACAAAGATAGCGACAAGTGACCACATCAGACGCTGACGAAGCTCGACCAGGTGTTCGATCAGCGGGGCCTTGCTGGCGTCGATGTCGTCGATGTCGTCGCGCTGGGCCACGGGGTGCGGTCTCCGCCGGTTAATTCACTGCGTCTTTGGCCGTGGCAGTACGTTCGTTCGCAGCAGCCCCGTTGGCGTTGCTACGTACCGGGCTGGATTCGCCAGGCGACTCATCCTCACTCGCGGCAGATGTTTTGCCTGCTGGTGCATGATGCGACGTATCCGAGCTTTCCGGTTTCGCGGGTTCGGGCAGAAGATCACCTTCCGAAGGCGGTGCGCTGGCGCCTTCTTGCGTGCCGGGCTGGCTTGCGGTGGATTTGCTGCTTGCCGGTTTCGGCTCGTCGCGGAAGGTGCTTTCGATCTCGTCCTTGATCTGGTGCGCAGGGTTTAACTGGCTCATTTTTTTCATGTCGTTGCGCACTTCGTCCATTCCGGCTTCGCGCATCGATTCATTGAACTGACGGCGGAAATCGTCTGCCTGGCGGCGCAGCTTGCCGAACGTCTGGCCCAACGTATAGAGCATGCGCGGAAGGTCCTTCGGGCCCACGATGAGGATCGCGACGACCGCCAAGACCAGAAGTTCCGTCCAGCCAATGTCAAACATGTAAGGCGTCTACCCGCTGATACATGAACCGCCGGGCGCTCCGATACGTCCAGTACGCGTGAGCGACAATGACCGCGCAGGCAATGCCTGCGGGGACTGCGAAACTCACGCGACCGGGACGCGGTCCCGTTAGCTGCTGGTGTTAGCCTCTTCCCGCGCGTGCCGCTTGGTTTCGGCATCGGCGCGGGCGTCGTGCTCAAGGGTCTTGTGGGCGGTTTCCTGCTTTTCCTCGTCTTCGGAAATCCCCTTCTTGAAGCTCTTGATGCCCTTGGCGACATCGCCCATCAACTCGGAGATCTTGCCTCGACCGAACAGCAGTACCAGCAGCACTACAACGATCAGAATCTGAAACCAACTCGGCGCCATGCGTAAGTGTCTCCCAAACGCGCTTTGTCACATAGTGTGTCGTCAGGACACACCCTCTCACAACACACTTAAGCAGAAAGCCCGCCCCCCTGCAAGGACGCCCCGCGACGTTTAACGGTCGAGGCAGGCGCGCACCTGGTTGGCGGCGGGATAGACATGCACCTTGTCAGCCGGCACCACGATCCCGGCCCATGTCCCGGCTTCCACCTCGCAAGCGCCGGTGAGGCGCATCAGCAAGGGCGTGTCGATGCCTTCGACGGCCAGTTCGACAATCGTCTCATCACCGAGCGAGCGCGTGCCCAGGACCTGCGCGGGCGTCGCGTCTTCCGCGTCCGAAAACCGGATCACACGGGGCCGGAAACACATCAGCGCGTCGCCGGCGACATCAGCCGCGGTCGGGAAGGTGCCGAGCGCGCCGCGCGCCGCCCCACCCGTCACCTTGCACGGGACCACGTTGATCTCGCTCATCATTTCGGCGACGAACAACTCGGAGGGCTGCTCGAATATCTCTTTTGTCGTGCCTGCCTGCACGATCTCGCCACCACGCATGATCGCAATCCGGTCGCCGAGCAACATCGCCTCCTCGGCCTCGTGGGTCACGATGATGCAGGTGGTGCGGGTCTCGCGCAGGATCGCCAGCGTTTCCTCGCGCATGGAGGCGCGCAGGCGCGGATCGAGGCCGGAGAATGGTTCGTCCATCATCATCACGCGCGGGCGCGGTACGATCGCGCGTGCCAGCGCGACGCGCTGCTGCTGTCCGCCGGAGAGCATGTGCGGATAGGCGTCGGCGTAAGACGAAAGGCCCATGCGATCGAGCGCCACACGCGCTTCCTTCAGCGCCGTATTGCGTTCCATCGCCTGAAGCCCGAAGGCGACATTCTCAAGAATGCTCATATGCGGGAACAGGGCGAAATCCTGAAACATCAGGCCGACGCCGCGCGCCTCGGGCGGCACGAAGGTGCCGGGCGCCGACATTTCGCGTCCGTCGATCAGGATGCGGCCTGCATCCTGCGTCTCCAGCCCGCAGACCAGCCGCAGCAGCGTGGTCTTGCCGCAGCCGGACGGCCCCAGCAGGCAGACGATTTCGCCGGGTGCGATATCAAGCGAAACATCGCGCACGGCCACCAGGTCATCGAACCTGCGCCAGACGTGTTCAAGCTGCACGCTCGCTGGGAACGAAGCGGCCGCACGCCGACCGGAATGGGCCGACAGGCCGATCCCGGTGTCGTTCTGGCGGGCGAACATGAAATGCGATGTCAACGCGAAACTCCGGAAACTTTCCTTGCGGGCGGCGGCTTAGCGTCCGCCCTCACTTGAACCTGTGGCCTGCGCAGGCTGGTTGGCTGCATGATCCCCGGCGGTTTCATCCGTCTCGACCGGCGGCGCCTCTTCCTCGGCCTCGTCTTCGCTATCGTCGTAGTCGTCCTCCAGCGGGTCTTCTTCCGCCATCAGCGTCAGTGAGTCATCCGGTTGCGGCACGCAGAAGCCGGGCGGCAGATTGCTGTCCAGCAGGCCCGAACCCTTCAACTCGTTCAACCCCGGCAGGTCGCGCACCGTGTCGAACCCGAAATGCTCCAGGAACGCGTTTGTCGTGCCGTAAGTCACAGGACGACCGGGCGCGCGGCGGCGGCCACGCATCCTGATCCAGCCGGTCTCCAGCAGCACGTCAACCGTGCCCTTGGATGTGCTCACGCCCCTGATTTCCTCGATCTCGGCGCGCGTGCATGGCTGATGATAGGCGATTATCGCCAGCGTCTCCAGTGCCGCGCGCGACAGCTTGCGCTGCTCCACGGCGTGGCGCTCAAGCATGAAGGCGAGATCATCGGCGCTCCGGAACGCCCAGCCGCCGGCGACCTTGACGATGTTCACACCGCGCCCGGCATAATGGCCCTGAAGCTCGGACAACAGTGCCTCGATGTCGTCGCCTCGTTCGAAATATTGGCGCAGAGAGGGAATATCCAAGGGTTCGGTCGCCGCGAACAGCAACGCTTCGAGAATCCGGAGTTTCTCGCGTCGCTCGGCAGAAGGCAGCCGCATCACGTTTGAGGGAAGCGAAAGCGGCAGCATCGACGGCTCCGCGCCCCCGCTGCCGTGATCGTGATCCTTGCTCAAGCGATCTTCTCCTGTTGCTCAATCGGTGCGTCTGCCTCGGGGGTTTTCTCTGCCGGCGGCTCGCGCAGCCAGCGCACGTGCAGCGGGCCGAACGGCGTGGCCTGCCTGAGTTCGACATATCCCTCGCGCGAGAGTTCCAGCGTTGCGCCGAAGGTGCTGGCAAGCGCGGAGCGCCCTTCCTCCGGCCGGCGCAGATATTCCACGAGATACTGCTCGATCGGCGCCCACTCCGCGATCGGTCCGACGATGCGGCTCAACAGTTCTCGCCCATCGCGGATCGACCACACTGTGCGCGCTTGCACCCGATGCGGCGTTGTGGTGGTGCGCTTGCGCTGCTCGGCATAGGCCTTCAGCAGGTCGTAGACCGTCGCGGTGTAGCTACCTGAGCGGATCGTGCGAATGCCCTCCGGCATGCCGCGGGCGAACACCTCGACGCCGAGCTTGTTGCGCGACAGCATCTTCTTCACTGCTTCGCGCATCGCTTCCAGCCGCTTCAGCCGGAATGCGAGTTGCGCGGCGAGTTCGGCGCCACTCGGACCGTCTTCTGTGCTTTCTTCCTTTGGCAGCAGCAGGCGCGACTTGAGATAGGCGAGCCACGCCGCCATCACGAGATAATCCGCCGCGATTTCCAGGCGCATGCCGCGCACCTGCGAGATGAAGGACAGGTATTGCTCGGCGAGCGCGAGTACCGACACCTTCGTCAGGTCGACCTTCTGCTTGCGCGCCAGACTGAGCAGCAGGTCGAGCGGCCCCTCGAAGCCGTCGAGCGCCACGACGAGCACCTCGCCGGGCGCGCGATCGTCGCCGCTCTGTTCCCAGTCATCGGCCTGCGAAGGCTCGCCCGCCGCCGGCGCGGCGATGCCGTCATTGCTTGACATAAAGCTGTCCCGCTTCGTTTGAGTGCCTTGTTGACACCGCGAATCAGTCGGCATTGTGAATGATTCAGCCCAATACGGCCAGTGCCTTGCGCAAATGGGTCTCGGCCTGCCCGGCGTCGAATGTCTGCGCAGGCGCGATCCGCGTGCGCGCGGACCGGAACCGTTCCAGGCTTGCGCCCGCGAGCAGCGGGGCGACGGCCGCGACGGCCTCCATCTCGCGGCGCACGCCGTTGCAGTGGAGCACGACGTCGCAGCCAGCCTTCAGCACGGCCTCGGCCTTGCGCGCAGAACGACCGCTGAGCGCCTTCATTCCGATATCGTCGCTCATCAGCAGGCCGTCAAAGCCGATCTCGCCGCGAATGATCCGCCGCACCACCTCGGGCGATACGCTGGCGGGGCGCCGTGCATCCACCACCGGCAGCAGGACATGCGCGGTCATTGCCAGCGGCATGTCGCGCAGCGCGACAAACGGGGCAAAGTCGGTCATGCGCAGGGTATCTAGGTTGGCGTCGATCCGCGGCAGCGTCTTGTGGCTGTCGGCGCTGGCGCGGCCATGTCCGGGGATGTGCTTGACCACCGGCAGCACGCCTGCGCGCATCAACCCTTCGGCGACCGCGCGGCCCAGCGCGCTGACCTGCGCCGGGCTATCGCCATAGGCGCGGTCGCCGATCACGTCATGGGCCCCCGCAATCGGAACATCGAGTACCGGCGCGCAGTCCACGTCGATGCCCAGCGCGGCGAGATCGCGCCCCATCAACTCGGCGCAGGCGCGAGCCGCGGCAAGGCCATGTTTCCTGTTCTTCCGGTAAAGCGCGGCGAATGCGCTCGCCGGCGGGTAAGTCCGCCAGAGCGGCGGCCCGAGGCGCTGGACGCGCCCCCCCTCCTGATCAATCAGGACGACCGCATCCTCGGAGTCCACCATCTCGCGGAACGATTCCGTGAGCGCGAGTATCTGTTCAGGTGAGCGGCAGTTGCGCTTGAAAAGGATGAGGCCGCAGGGCCGCGCCTCTCGCAGGAAGGACCGCTCCCCGGGGCGGAGGCGTTCGCCGTTACAACCACAAATGAAGGCTCGCAGACCGCTACGGCCCGTCATCGCCTTGCGCGTCCGGCTTGGTCCCATCGACCGGGAGGCCGTAGGCCATGCCACGGCCTACTCGGTGCGGACGAAACAGCCACCGAGTCCTGAACTTTTCAGTTTGCCGCACACATCCTCGGCGTTGCCGCGCGAATTCATCGGGCCAACCCAGAGACGATACCAGACGCCCTTGTCGCCGAGATCCGCTTTCTTGATTGTCGGTGCTAGGCCGTCGAGAATGCCCGGATACTTCTGCTGAAGATCGGCAAAGGCCGCGAGCGCGGAGGTCTGGTCCCGGCGCGCAGCGAGTTGGACGAAATAGGGGTTTGCTGCCGCCGTGGCGGGTTGCGTTGAGCCTGTGGTCTCCGGTTCCACGGATGCCACGCGCGTTTCCTGCTGCGGGCGCGGTCCGGCGCGCTCGGGGCGTGGGGCAGGCGTCTCGGCCGTTGCGGTTGTCTCTTTCGGATCAGATGCGGATGCGGCGGTTTCGACTTCGGCCGCCCCGGTGGTTGCGACGATACCTGCGGTCGTTATGGTCTCGGATTCCTTCGGCTGGCTTGGCTGCGGCGCAGCGGCAGGCGCCACAGAACCGTCTGGCCGTATCGTCAGCGTGCGTACCGCACGCGGCGAGTCGGGATCGGCGGGGGCGGCTGACGGGCTGCCAGAACGCCGCAGTGCCTGAGCGATGCGCTCGTCGAGCGTGTCCGCAGGGGCTTCAGTTCCGGTGGTCACGATGCCGGGAATGCTGGCGCTTTCGCTGCCGTCGCTGTCGGCCTGATCGGCCACGGGCTTCGCCGGATCGCCCGACAGACGGTCATAGATCTGCTTGTTGCCGTCGGGAAATTCCTTGCCACCCGGGTCGGAGGGTTCGCCCTTCACCGGCCCGCTGTCCGCCAACAGCGTCGGCGCTTCCAGGCTTGCAAGGCTGCCGTCTTCATAACTCTTGTAAAGGAAGGCCGCGCCACCGCCTGTCGTAATCGCGGCGACCAGCACACCCGCGACCATGAGTTTGCGCCGGCTGCCACGCTCGGGCGCAGGTTCAATGGCGGTCTCGGGTTCGTCATCGAGGAAGTCGGCGTCGAGGTCATCTTCAGGATGCAGTTCGGTGCCCGCATCGTAACCGTCGTAATAGGCACCGGCATATGGATTGGCATGCGCAGGGCCATCCAGATGCTCCGCAGGCGTATCATAACCGGCGTCCCAGGCGTAGGGATCATCCTGCTCGGGATCCCGCGACCTGTGCGGGTCGAGTTGGAAAACATTGCCGGCAGGCGGCGCGCCACGGTTGTCGGCATGAGGCGCGACCGGCTCGTCTGCGCTGGAGAAGAAGCGGTCGCCCAGCGCAGCAGGGTCTGCCGCAGTATCGGGTTCGTACGAACCGGCTGCGAACAGGTTGCCATCCTCCCGGCCGGTGAGCGCCGCGAGGTCAGGATCCTGGGCCGAGCCGTCGATCCGGCGGAACAGGCTGTCGTCGCGAATGCGCGGGGTCCGCGGCTCGGGATCGCTCAGGCGGGTCGGGCCGAAGTCCTCTCGATCCTCTGTATCCCAGCCGGCATCCGCAGAAAATGGGCCGCGCCCGAAGTCGTCATCTTCGAAACGGTCGCGGGCTAGGCCATCATCTCGCCAGCCAGGCCCGGCGGACTGCTCCGGCGCGTCCCAGTCGAATGGATCATTCGCCAGCGGATTATCCGTCTCATCGTGATCATCCCAGCCGCGCGTGGAGCTGTCCCAGCCTTGATCGTCGAGGAACGTCTCGCGGCGCTCAGGCGCGTCGAACGGCGGGGTCCTGTCATCGGCGGGCGCACTGTGCCACTCATCCCGTTCGCTGCTACCCTGCGAGGTTGGGGTTGCGTAGTCGTCGTAGTCCTGCCCATAGCGTTCCGCCGGATCGGGATACCGCCAGTCCTGCGCGCTCCTGTCGCGTCCTTCGCGAGCGGCGCGGGGTGGCCGGCTGCGGCGCGATGGCGGAAATTCGCTGCGATCGTCGAAAGATGGCATGTGTTTTTCCCCTCGCCCAGAAAATAGGTGTTCAAAAGCTCGGCCGCATCAACCGCGTGTCGTGCCGCCTGACAACTTGCCAGCGAAAGGCCGAACGCATTTACCGCATTTCGTTGACGGCTTCGACGCCGAGGATTCCAAGTCCGGTGCGCAGTACGTCCGCGACCGCTGCAACGAGCGCAAGCCGCGCGATGGTTACATTTTTGTTACGCTCAAGAATGAATCTTGATTGTGGCGACTCTTTGCCACGATTCCAAAGTGTATGAAAGTCACTTGCAACTTCATGTAGAAAAAATGCGATGCGGTGCGGCTCATGCGCGTGCGCGGCGGCTTCCACCGTGCGCGGAAAATGCGCCATGCGCTTGATGAGCGCGAGTTCAAATTCGCCGGAGAGCAGACCGAGATCGGCATCGAGCAGGGCATCACGACCGATTTCGAGGCCCGGCATGTCCGCCTGCACGTTGCGGAACACCGACTGCGTGCGCGCATGGGCATACTGAACATAGAAGACTGGATTGTCCTTGGACTGTTCCTGCACCTTCACGAAATCGAAATCGAGTTGCGCGTCGTTCTTGCGATACAGCATCATGAAGCGCATCGAGGGGGAGCCGACCTCTTCCACCACCTCGCGCAAGGTCACGAAAGTGCCTGCGCGTTTGGACATCTTGACCGGCTCGCCGCCGCGGAACAGCCGCACAAGCTGGCAGATCTTCACATCCAGTTCGGCCTTGCCGCCGCTCAGCGCCTTCACCGCCGCCTGCATACGCTTGACGTAGCCGGAGTGGTCCGCGCCGAGCACGTTGATCATTTGGCGAAAGCCGCGCGCGAACTTGTCGCGGTGATAGGCCATGTCGGCGGCAAAATACGTGTAGCTGCCATCGGCTTTGACGAGCGGGCGATCGACATCGTCGCCAAACTCGGTCGCGCGGAACAGAAGCTGCTCGCGGTCTTCCCAGTCCTCCGGCAGCTTGCCTTTTGGCGGCTCCAGCCGCCCGCGATAAACATACCCTTGTGCTTCCAGGTCGGCGATGGTCTGGGCCACCCTGTCCCCATCCTCCGTCAACGAGCGCTCGGGGAAGAATACGTCGTGGTGGATGCCCAGCGCGGCCAGATCGTTGCGGATCATCGCCATCATCATTTTTATGGCGGTTGCGCGCACCACAGGCAGCCATTCCGCTTCGTCCGCCGTCAGCAGCGCATCGCCGTGCTCCGTCGCCAGCGCCTCGCCAACGGGAACGAGATAGTCGCCGGGATACAGGCCTTCCGGGATTTCGCCGATTTCCTCGCCGAGCGCCTCGCGATAGCGCAGGAAGGCGGAGCGAGCCAGCACGTCGACCTGTGCGCCGGCATCGTTGATGTAGTATTCGCGGGTGACGTCATGGCCGGTGAAGGCCAGCAGGTTGGCCAGCGCGTCTCCAAACACCGCCGAGCGCGAATGCCCGACATGCATCGGGCCGGTGGGGTTGGCGGAGACGTATTCGACGTTGACCTTCTCGCCGCCGCCGATGTCGGATCGCGCGAAAGCCTCGCCGGTCTGGAGGATCGCGCGCACCACGCCAGCCCAGAAGCTGTCTTCCAACCGGATATTGATGAAGCCTGGCCCAGCGATTTCCACCGAGGCGACGCCCTCACCCGTCGCCAGCTTTGCCATGAAGGCTTCTGCGAGGTCTCGCGGTTTCAGTCCGGCGGGCTTGGCGAGCACAAGTGCGGCGTTGGTCGCAAGATCGCCATGCGCGGGGTCGCGCGGCGGCTCGACCGAGAGGGCGGCGATGTTTGCGTCCGCCGGCAACACGCCTTCTGCGACGAGGGCCTTGGCCGCGTCTGCCACCTTGGCCTCGAAATGGCTGAAAATGTTCATCCGGTCACGATTTCCAGAAGGCTCCGAAATGGCTGAGGTGCGATCTGATGAGCGGTAACCTTCCAAGTGTCCGCGCCGCGGTTGGGGCCGCGCCGCTCTTGACTGCTTGCGGTTAGCGCAATTCCGCTGGGCCGTCAAACAGGCGGGCGTGGGTGTGGACAGCGAAACGGTCGGTCATGCCTGCGATGAAGTCGCACACGCACCGCGCCAGATCGGAGCCGGATGAAGAAAGCGCGCACTCCCGCCAGCCAGCATCCAGATCCTCCGGGTGAGCCATGTAATGATCGAAGAGGTCGTGCAGCATGGCCTTGGCGCGTGCCATGGTGCCCGCGATCCGCTCGTGGGTATACAGATCGGCGTAGAGGAAGCAGCGCAGCGCCCCGATTTCCGCAAGCATGGGTTCGGAGAATGCGGCGATCGGGGCTTTCGCGTGGCGGATGTCGTCCGCGCTGCTGGGGGCAAGGTCGGCGAGACGCCGGCGCGTCTCCTGCAGGAGATCGAAGATCATGACCGTGATCAGGCGCCGGTTGACCTCGTAGATCAGACGGTCCCGGGCGAGGCCGGGATGCGCAGTTTCGACCGCGCGGATCAGCCGGCCGACCAGCGGCACTTCGCTGACCTGCTCCAACGTGAGAAGGCCGGCGCGCAGCCCGTCGTCGATATCGTGGTTATTGTAGGCGATGTCGTCGGCCAGCGCGGCAATTTGCGCCTCCGCCGCGGCGTGGCTGTCGAGTTCCAGATCATGCCCGGAGCAATAGACCGCGATCGCGTGGGGCAGCCCGGCTGAAGCGACATCCCTGTGTCCGCTGGCCAGCAGCGGACCGTTGTGCTTGACCAGCCCTTCCAGCGTCTCCCAACTCAAGTTGAGCCCGTCGAAGTCGGCATAGCGGCTCTCCAGTCGGGTGACGATGCGCAGGCTGTGTGCATTGTGGTCAAAGCCGCCGAAAGCGGTCATCGCAGCGTTCAGCGCATCTTCGCCGGCATGGCCGAACGGCGTGTGGCCAAGATCGTGGGCCAGCGCGATGCACTCCGCGAGATCTTCATCCAGCTTGAGCGTGCGCGCCAGAGTGCGGGCGATCTGCGCGACTTCGAGGCTGTGTGTCAGGCGTGTGCGAAAATGATCGCCTTCGTGATAGACGAAGACCTGCGTCTTGTAGGTCAGACGACGGAACGCAGAGCAATGAATGATCCGGTCGCGGTCGCGCTGAAACGCGGTGCGCACGGCGCTCGGCGGTTCGGGGTGCAGGCGGCCGCGCGTCGCGCGCGCATCGCTGGCGTAAGGCGCAAGGTCATGCGGGTAAGCCAGTGGCGAAGCGTTCGCTTCGGCATAGTCCGTCATCACCACAGCCGTTCATTCCCGGTCTGGGCTGTAGCCAGGAGCGGCCCGGCCATTGCGGCTGTTATTGACATGATTGTCACTCCCCTCCATGTTTGATGAATAACTGACCAGTATGATCGCAACCTGAAAAGCCATGGCAATCTCCGATCAAATCGCCTCTGAGATCCCCGTATCCGTGTCTGCCCGTGCAGCCCGGCGTATCGTCCAGATCGTTGCCTCGGAGCCTGACACGCCAATCCTCCGCGTCAGCGTAGACGGCGGCGGCTGTTCAGGCTTTCAATACGGCTTCAATCTCGTTGCAGCGCCGGAGCCGGATGATCTTGTCATTGAGCGCGACGGCGCGATGGTCGTTATCGACCCGGTTTCGCTTCAGTTCCTTGGCGGTTCGGAAATCGATTTCATCGACGACCTGATCGGCCAGTCTTTCGCCGTCAAGAATCCTAATGCCACATCATCCTGTGGCTGCGGCACATCCTTCTCGATCTGACGTCCCGCGCGCATCCTCGAAAACTTGTGTCTTTTTCAACGCACCTCTAGCGCTGGTTTGACGCTGCGTCTAGTGTCGATCAAGGGTTTTTGATGATCATTAGGCTGCGTTTCGCCGCACCTGTGGAGAATAGTACCTCTTGTCATGAAGATCGCCACCTGGAACGTGAATTCGATCAAGGTCCGGTATGAGAGCGTGGCGCGATGGCTCGGCGAGGCCGCTCCGGATATTGTCTGTCTGCAGGAACTCAAATGTAGCGACAACTCCTTTCCGTATGCGCCCTTCGAAGACCTCGGCTACAACATCGCCGTGCATGGCCAGAAAACCTACAACGGCGTGGCAATCCTCTCGAAATTCCCGCTGGAGGACATCACGCGCGGCCTGCCGGGCGCAGAAGACGACGATCAGGCGCGCTATATCGAGGCGGTGATCCCGCATGACGGCGGCGCGGTGCGCGTCGCATCGATCTATCTGCCGAATGGCAACCCTGCCGATGGTCCGAAATACGATTACAAGCTCACCTGGATGGGCTGGCTTCGGGATCATGCTAGCGCGCTGCTGGCGTACGACGAGCCGCTGGTGCTCGCGGGTGACTATAACGTCATTCCCACCGAACAGGACGTGCACGACCCCAATGCATGGCGCGACGATGCGCTGTTCCTGCCGCAGACGCGGGACGCGTTCCGCGCGATCCTGCATCTCGGCTTCGCGGATGCCTGGCGCGCAACAAGTGACGAGCCTCACCGTTATACGTTCTGGGACTATCAGGGGGGCGCATGGTCCAAGAACCACGGCATTCGCATCGACCATCTTCTGCTCTCGCCGCAGGCGACCGACCGGCTGCAAGCGTGCGATATCGACAAGACGCCGCGTGGCTGGGAAAAGCCGTCCGATCACGTGCCGGTCTGGGCGGATTTGGCGGTCTAGTGGAGCGAATTTGACATTTGAGTCCCGCTTGCGGTCAGGTTCTCGCTCAAATGTCAAATTCAAAGCTCCACTAAAATAAATTGCTAGTGGTCCTTGTGCTTCAGACATTTGCTCGGCTGGGTGCTGCGCTGGGAGGCAAATGTCTGAAGCGGACCACTAACGTCGGAGCAGTCCAGCGGCCATGAAATGGCGCAGTCCCACGCTTCGCTGCTGAGTTTGGACCGGAATTCGTTGTCATGACGCCGTGACATCGCTACCATCCCTTGAGATTTCCGTACGCCGTCAGCGTATTGGTACGGCAGAGGATTTCATTCTTTGCGCGGGCCGTTTCAGGTCCGCGCGTTCGCAAACATGGGAGGAATCTGTTCATGAAAAAGGTGCTGATGGCGTTTGCCATTGCGCTCGCTGTTGCTGTGCCCGCCAAGGCTCAGGACCTTTCCATCGCCACCGGAGGGACCGGGGGAACCTACTACCCCTATGGCGGTGGTCTGGCCGAACTGATCGGCCGTCACATTGAAGGAGCATCCGCCACGGCCGAAGTCACCGGCGCATCGGTGGAAAACATGGCCCTTATCGCCCGGCAGGACAGCGATCTGGCGATCGCCCTTGCCGATACCGTCCTTGCCGCCTTCAAGGGCACCGGCAAGTTCGAAGGACGCGCTGTCGACGCCCGCGCCCTCGCCTCGATCTATCCCAACGCGATCCAGATCGTAACCCTGAAAGGCAGCGGCATCACCAGCCTCAGCGACCTGAAGGGCAAGCGCGTCTCGGTTGGCGCGCCCGGTTCGGGCACCGAAGTGAATGCCCAGAGGATACTTGAAGCCAACGGCATCACCTATGACGACATCGAGGAGCAGCGGCTCAACTTCAACGAGACTGCGGACGCGCTGCGAAACGGCGACATAGATGCCGGTTTCTGGAGCGTCGGTCCGCCGACCAGTTCGATCATGAACCTGGCGGCGACCCAGGAGATCGTGCTCATTCCGCTCAGCGATGAAGAAGTGGCAAAAGCCATTGAGGCGGAGCCGGTCTTCGCGCCGTATGCGCTGCGCAAGGGCATCTACGAGGGCGTCGCACAGCCCGTGCCGACAATCGCGGTGCCGAATGTGCTCGTGGTGAACGCGGCGATGGACGAGGAACTCGCCTATCAGATCACCAAGAATATGTTCGAGCACGTCGATGAGCTGATTGCGGTGCATCCGGCCGCGAACGATACCACCGTAGAGTTTGCGCTGGGCTCAACGCCGATCCCGATGCATCCCGGCGCACTGCGCTACTATGAGGAAACCGGCGCCGAGATTCCGGACCGGCTGCGTCCGTGATCTTCGGAGAGACTTCGGGGCGGCTGCTTGCAGCCGCCCTTCTGCTATCGGTGATCACAATGGGCGCTGCTCACGCCGAAACGATGCTGCGCGTGGACCGCCCAGACGGGAGCATATTGGTGAAAGAGCCAGCGCCCCCGGGGGCCGAATGGTGCTTGTGGTGGCGGCATTCGGTCACCGGAGGCGCCGTCGCGGATTGCTTCACCAATGGGGGTGGGCGCATGATCCTCGCGCGATCATTCCTGCATGACTTTGCGGCCGGACTCGGCACCGTGCAGGGGCGCGGCGGGCGACTTGTTTCTGCACCGGGCGGCGGGTACTGGATCGACGGGATCGACGAGCCGATTCCCGATGATGGGCTGGTCTTGCGCGTGGGCGCGCCACGTGTCGGTCACCGGATCGAGATCGGCGGCAAGCAGCACGCCCTTTCGCCGGTTGCGGCGGGCCAGCGCGTTATCATTCGGCTCAGCGATGGCGAATAGCGCACTTCCCAGCCAACCGGGGTCCCGTCGCGAGGCCGCACGCGGAGGTCGCGCCTGCTCCCTCGGAAGGATCGCGCCTTGAACGATACGCCGAAACCGACAAGTCCCCCCGAAGTAAAATTTCCCGGCAGCGATCAACCGCTCGCTGTCATGCTGATGATCGTCGTCGTCGGCATCGCACTGTCCCTGTTCCAGCTTTACGGCGGAGGGGTCGAACCGCTCGGACTGTTCTACCAGCGCCCGATCCATCTGAGCTTCGTTCTGGTGCTCGTGTTCCTGCTGTATCCCGTCTGGGGCTTGAAGCGCGAGCGTGGCTGGTTCGGCTGGATGATCGACGGCGCACTTGTTGCGGCTGGCGCACTCAGCGGCGGCTACATCTCGTGGAACATCGACGCGATTTTCGCACGCGCGGGCTTCTGGACCGAGACCGACATCCTGATGGGGATCATCGCCACCGTCACGGTGCTGGAGGCCAGCCGACGGGCCATTGGCCTGGTCATGACGCTGATCGGGATCGCCGCCATCGTCTACGCGCTTGCGGGCGCGCGGGGCGCCCTTCCAGGTGTCGGAGAGTGGCTGCCGGGCATTCTCGAACACCGCGGCAACTCGGTGGACCGGCTCGTCGGGCAACTCTATCTCGGGCAGGAAGGCATCTTCGGCTTGCCGCTCGGCGTGGCCGCCACATACATCTTCATGTTCGTACTGTTCGGAGCATTTCTCGAAGTCACCGGCGCGGGCAAGTTCTTCATCGACCTCGCCTATGCCGCAATTGGGCGCAAGCCGGGCGGTCCTGCCAAGGCGGCAGTGCTGGCGTCTGCGGGCATGGGGTCGATCTCCGGCTCAGCGATCGCCAACGTGGTCACGACCGGGGCGTTCACGATCCCGCTCATGAAGCGGCTGGGCTACCGTCCCGCGCAGGCTGGCGGCATTGAGGCAGCGGCGTCCACCGGCGGGCAGATCACGCCGCCGCTGATGGGCGCGGGCGCCTTCCTGATCTCGGAATACACGCGCATCCCCTATATCGACATCGTCGTCATGTCGATCTTCCCTGCTGTCTTGTATCTGGGCACGGTCTATCTGTTCGTGCACATCGTCGCCATGAAGGCGGGCATGAAGGGCATGTCGCGTGACGAACTGCCACAGGTTGCGCAGGTCATGGCGGCAGGGGGACATTATCTCATCCCGTTGGGCGTTCTGATCTGGCTGCTGGCAAACGACATGTCGCCGATGCGCGTCGGCTTCTGGGCGATCCTGTCGGTGATCGTCGTCACCATGCTGCGCGCGGCTATCGACATCTTCATCCTGGAACCGAGGGCCGGCACGCCGGTGACGGCGTCACGCCTCTCCGGCGCGTTGACAAGAGGTGGCTGGATGGTGCTGCACGCATTGGCGCTGGGCGCGCGCAATGCTGTCAGCGTGTCCATCGCCTGCGCGGTTGCAGGTATCATCGTCGGCGTGGTCGGGCTGACCGGTCTCGGCCTGAAGTTCTCCTCGATGATGGTAGCCTTTTCCGGCGGCTATCTGGTCGCCGCCCTTGCGCTGGTCCTTATCGCAAGCCTTGTGCTGGGCATGGGACTGCCCGTGACCGCAGCCTATATCGTGCTGATCGTCCTCGTCGGGCCGGCGCTGACGCAGGAATTCGGCATCCCGCTCATCATCGCGCATCTGGTCGTGTTCTGGTACTCGCAGGACAGCAACGTGACGCCGCCGATCGCGCTCGCAGCCTTTGCGGGGGCTGCGATTGCCGGCTCCAAGCCGATGGAAACGAGCGTGCAGGCCTGGAAATTCGCCAAGGGTCTCTACCTGATCCCGGTCTTCATGGTCTACAATCCCGAGATTATCCAGGGCGGGCCAGTACTGCTTGTGCTCTGGACCGGCGTGATCGCGATACTGGCGCTCGCCGCCTTCGCCGCAGCGATCGAAGGCTGGCTGTTCGCGCCCATGGATGTCGTTTCGCGGCTGTTGGTGGTTCCCGCAACGATTGCCGTGTTCCACCCGAGCCATACCGTTGAGGCGGCGGGCGCCGCAGTACTGTTCGCGATCCTCGGGATGAACTGGCTAAAGGGGCGCGGCGCGGCGCGCTCCGAGCCGGCGTAAAGCCAATCAGACGTCCAGGTTGGTGACGTCCAGCGCGTGCTGCTGAATGAATTCGCGGCGCGACTCCACCACGTCGCCCATCAGCGCGGAGAAGGTCTCGTCGGCTTCGTCAAGCTCCTGCACGGACACCTGCAGCAACGTGCGCGTGGTCGGGTCCAGCGTGGTCTCCCAGAGCTGATCCGGGTTCATCTCGCCCAGCCCCTTGTACCGCTGCATCGCGATACCCTTGCGTCCGGCGGCGTAGACCTGTTCGATCAGCCCGCGTGGGCCGAAGACCTGCGTCTCCAGGTCCTTGCGCCGCAGCGTGGCCGGCTCGTGAAACACGCTGATCAACTGTTCATGCATCTGGGCGAGCTTGCGCGCATCCGCAGAGGCCAGCAGCGCGGCGTCGATCATATGTGCCTCGCGCACCCCGCGCACCTCGCGGGTGAACATCAGCCCTTCCGCCGTAAGCGAGCCTTCCCAGCCGCGCTCGGTCTCTTCGGACCAGCGGTCGAGCCGCTGCGCGATCTCCGCCGCCAGCGCTTGCGCGCGCGTCTCATCGCTCAGCACATCCGGCGTCATTGCGCCCGCGATTGCCGCCTGTTCGACGACGAATCGCGAATAGCGGTTGTGGATGCCATCTATGATCTGGGCGGCGCGGCGGGCCCTGTCGCAGACATCGAGCAGATCGTTGCCCGCGAGCCGCTCGCCGGAGCCGAGTTCGAGCACCGCGTCTTCGATGCCAGTGCCGATCAGATAGTTCTCGAAGGCGCGCTCATCCTTCAGATACTGTTCCGAAGAGCCGCGCTTGATCTTGTACAGCGGCGGCTGTGCGATATAGAGGTAACCGCGCTCGATCAATTCCGGCATCTGGCGATAGAAGAAGGTCAGCAGCAGCGTGCGGATATGGGCGCCATCGACATCAGCGTCGGTCATGATGATGACCTTGTGGTAGCGCAGTTTTTCGATGTTGAAGTCGTCGCGGCCGATGCCTGTGCCGAGCGCCGTGATCAGCGTGCCAATCTCCTGGCTGGACAGCATCTTGTCGAACCGCGCGCGCTCCACGTTCAGGATCTTGCCGCGCAGAGGCAGGACCGCTTGCGTCGCGCGATTGCGCGCCTGCTTCGCCGATCCGCCCGCGCTGTCGCCCTCGACGAGGAAGATTTCGGCCTTGGCCGGGTCGCGCTCCTGACAGTCCGCCAGCTTGCCCGGAAGGTTCGCGACATCCAGCGCGCCCTTGCGCCGGGTGAGTTCGCGGGCCTTGCGGGCGGCTTCGCGCGCGACTGCCGCCTCGGCGATCTTGTGCATCACCGCCTTGGCTTCGCCGGGGTGCTCCTCGAACCATGCCGCGAGCGCATCGCCCACGATATTCTCGACCACCGCGCGGACCTCGGATGAAACCAGCTTCTCCTTGGTCTGGCTGGAGAATTTCGGGTCTGGTACCTTCACCGACAGCACGCAGGTGAGGCCCTCGCGCGCGTCATCGCCGGTGATTGTCACCTTCTCGCGCTTGGCGATGCCGGAGGTGTGCGCATAGGCGTTCACCGTGCGGGTGAGCGCGCCGCGGAAGCCGGCCAGATGCGTGCCGCCGTCGCGCTGCGGGATGTTGTTGGTGAAGCACAGCACGTTCTCGTGGTAGCTGTCGTTCCACCACAGCCCGGCCTCGACCGTGATCCGCGGTTCGTTCGGGTCGGTCGCAGCGGTGATCGGCGCGCCGGAGAGCAGCCGTTCACCCTTGATCATCAGCGGCTCGCCGAGAAGCGGGTGGCGCGAGCGGTCGAGATAGGCGACGAACTCCTTCACGCCGCCCTGATACTCCATCACCTCCTCGCGCGGCTCGACCCCGCGTTCGTCGCGCAGGACGATGCGCACGCCCGAATTAAGGAACGCAAGCTCGCGCAGCCGGTGCTCCAGCGTCGAATAGCTGTACTCGACCGAGGTGAACACGTCTTCGGACGCCTTGAAGGTGATGCGCGTGCCGGTGCGGTCCCCGGCATCGCCGACCGCCTCCAGCGGCGCGACCGTGACGCCGTCTTCAAAGCGCACGAAATGCTCCTTGCCGTCGCGCCAGACCGTCATGTCCAGCCGCGAGGACAGCGCATTTACCACCGAGACGCCGACGCCGTGCAGGCCGCCCGAGACCTTGTAGGAGTTCTGGTCGAACTTACCGCCGGCATGGAGTTGGGTCATGATGACCTCGGCCGCGGAGATGCCTTCCTCGGCATGGATGTCCACCGGGATGCCGCGGCCATTGTCTTCCACCGTGACCGAGCCATCCGGGTTCAGCGTGACGAGCACCTCGTCGCAATAGCCCGCCAGCGCCTCGTCGACGGCGTTGTCGACGACCTCGTAGACCATGTGGTGCAGGCCCGATCCGTCATCGGTGTCGCCGATATACATGCCAGGGCGTTTGCGCACGGCATCAAGCCCGCGCAGGATCTTGATGTCGCGGGAATCGTAATGTGTTTCGATGCCGGTTTCGCTAGCCACGATAGGTCTTTATCCTTGTATTCTGGCACCCGCGGCGCGGGTTGTCTTATAGCATATGCAGTTTAACATATGCCGCCGTCTTCCGCCGTCACCGTGCCCTGATCCACCACAAAAAACTTGGCCTTGCCGTCGAGCGGCGCGAACACCGTGCGGTCGGTGCCGGTCATCCAGGCCTGCGCCGCGAGGGCGTCGATTTCGGCGAACATCGCCGCGCGCCGGCGTGCATCCAGATGGGCGGCGATCTCATCCAGCAGAATCACCGGGGCGGTGCCCGTCTGCGTGCGCACCAGGTCGGCGTGGGCGAGGACGAGGCCGACGAGCAGCGCCTTCTGTTCGCCGGTGGAGCACAGTCGTGCGGGCATGTCCTTTGGGGCGTGCTTGACGGCGAGATCACTGCGATGCGGGCCGAGGGTGGTGCGCTTTGCCGCCCGGTCGCGTTCGCGGCTCGCGGCGAGATCGCGCGCATAGGCGTCCTCGACATCGACAGCGGCTTCGCGTTCGAGTGCGTTTTCGAGCCGCCCTTCCAGATGCACCCGCGCGGCCGGAAACGTTGTGTCCGAGCCCTCGGGCCATTTGCGGGCGATCACGGCGCTCAGCCGCTCCAGCGCATCGCGCCGGGCCGCAGCGATCGCCACACCGGCTTCGGCCATCTGCATCTCAAGCCCATCCAGAAGCGCCGGGCTACCGCCCATCTCCAGAAGCCGGTTGCGCTGTCGCATCGCCCGCTCGAATTGCCCTGCGACACGTCTGTGCTGCGGGTCGAGGCTGAGCGTGATGCGCTCCACAAAGCTCCGCCGCTCAGCAGCCGGGCCAGTGAACAGACTGCATAGCGCCGGCGTCAGCCACACCATGCGCACATAATCCGCGAGTGCGCCGGGCTGGGCTGGGACGCCGTCGATGCGCACGGTGCGCGCGGGGCGCTCATCGCCCGCGTTTTTACGCAGGCCGGTACCGATCATCGTCTCCGCGTCGCCGACATGCAGGCGGCCACTGACGGTCCAGCCCATCTCCGCCGCGCCGTGGCAGTTGAGATCTGCAAAGGCCACGCCGCGCAGGCCGCGCCCGTGCGAGAGCAGCGACGCCGCTTCCAGCACGTTGGTCTTGCCTGCGCCATTCTCGCCGCACAGCACGACCGGACCGGGTTCAAGCTCCAGGCTGGCCGCTACATAGTTTCTGAAGGCTGTAAGGCTGAGACGAGACAGCCACGCACGCGGCATGGTTTCCGTGGCCACGCCAAACGGGCTCGCTTCCAAGGCGCCGGACATGCGGCTTGGCGGTGTCAAGATCGCCATCTCCAGTTGGAGCGCGCGGACGTATCTGCTTGCGAAGCGCGAGCGTTCCGGCGTGTCAGACCCGCATCGGCATCAGGACATAAAGCGCCGCATCGTCCCCTGCATCCTTGACCAGCGTCGGTGCGCTGGGGTCAGCCAAGAGGAAAATCGCGTTATCGCGTTCAATTTGCGCGCATATATCCATGAGATAGCGAGCATTGAAGCCAATTTCCAGAGGATCGCCGCTGTACTCCACGGCAATTTCCTCCTCCGCGGAGCCAGCGTCCGGGTTATTCACGGACAGCACTAGCTTGTTCTTCGCCAGGTTCAGCTTGACCGCACGGCCCTTCTCGCTCGACAGGGTCGAAACGCGGTCAGTGGCGGCTGCAAAGGCGTTGCAGTCGACTTTCATGACCTTGTCGTTGCCCGTCGGGATAACCCGGCCATAATCCGGGAACGTGCCGTCGATCAGCTTCGAGGTGAGGACGACGCTTTCAGGGGCGGCCGGTTCCTCTTCGCCGCCATCGAAGGCAAACCGGATTTTCGCATTCGATAGGCCGATCTGAACCGGTGCGCTGCGATCGGTGAGCAGTTTGAAGACCTCCGCCACCGTCTTGCGCGGGATGATGACGCCCGGCATGCCCTTCGCGCCGTCAGGCAGCGGGGCATCCGTCTTGGCGAGGCGGTGGCCGTCCGTGGCAACCGCGCAGAGCCGCTCGCCGTCCTCCGCCGTGACGGTGTGCAGGTAGATGCCGTTGAGGTAATATCGCGTCTCTTCGGTCGAGATGGCAAAACGTGTGCGCTCGATCAGCTTGCGCAACTCGCCCGCAGGAAGCGAGAACGTGTGCGTCATCTCTTCCGATGCGATGTCGGGAAAATCGGTCGCGGGCAGGCAGGCGAGCGCGAACCGCGCCGGCCCCGCGGACAGGTTGACGTGGTTGCCGCTTTCGTCCAGCGCCAGTTCCACCTGTGTGCCGTCGGGCAGCTTGCGTACGACATCGTGCAGCATGTGCGCGGAGACAGTGGTCTCGCCCGGCGTCTCGGTCGTGGCCCCGATGGTTTCGCTCACCTCGATGTCGAGATCGGTCGCCTTGAGGCGCAGGACGCCTTCGCCTGCCGCGACAAACACGTTTGACAGGATCGGGATTGTCACGCGCCGCTCGACGACACTTGAGACATGCTGCAGGGCCTTGAGAAGCGCCGCCCTTTCAATCGCCAGTCGCATTTCCGGTGTCCCTGGAAACTCGTTGCTCGTTACGCCCGCTCCGGCGAAGCCCCGGACCTGCTGCGCTGAGCCTGAATGCAGCCCGCGACGCGCTGCGGGGCGCGAACTTTCGCCCCTGCGTCACGCTTTGACAAGAGCTTTCGTCAGTTTGTCCAGAACGGCTGTTGGCGGGAGCGTGAATGAATGCGCTTCGCGACCTGAGCCGCCGTCCGGCGCGCGTGGGCCAGACGGCGGCGTCATTGTCAGTCGCGCAGCAGCCGCTTGAGGATTTCGACATCCTCGCGCAGCGCCGCGTCGCCGGCGATCAACTCGTCCACCTTGCGGATCGCGTGGAGAACGGTTGTATGGTCGCGTCCGCCGAAGCGGCGTCCGATTTCCGGAAGTGACCGTGCCGTGAGAGACTTGGCGAGATACATGCCGATCTGCCGGGGCCGGACGATCGACCGGTTGCGCCGCGAGGACAGCAGATCGGACCGGTTCACGCCGAAATGCTTGGTCACGACGCGCAGAATGTCGTCGATCATGACCTTCTTGGGTTCCTTGCCCCGTACGAGATCGGACGTGATGTACTGCGCCGTTTCCAGCGTCACCGGCTGCGACGTCAAGCGGTAGGCGGCATGAATGCGGGTAATCGCGCCTTCGAGTTCCCGACCGCCCTCGGTCAGTTCGGTGGCGAGGAAGTCGATCACGGCATCGGGAATATGGAACTGCGGGTCCTCGCTGGACTTGTCCTGAATACGGCGTTTCAGGATCTGGAGGCGCAGGTCATAATCCATGGCCCCGAGTTCCGCCACGAGGCCGCCGGCAAGCCGCGAGCGCATCCGCGCGTCAAAGCCTTCAAGTTGCATCGGCACGCAATCGGCAGCCACGACGACCTGCTTGCCGCCGTCAATCAGCGAGTTGAGCGTGTGACAAAACTCCTGCTGGAAAGTGCGGCCCTGCAGAAACTCCATGTCGTCGATCAGCAGGACGTCGATACCCCGCAGCCGGTCCTTGTAGGCGGGGCCGCCGCGCGACTGCAGTGCCTCGGCGAAGCTGTACATGAACCGCTCTGCGGTGAGATAAAGCAGCTTTGCGCCGGGCTTGCGCTCCTTGACGCCCCAGGCAATGGCGTGGAGCAGATGCGTCTTGCCAAGCCCCACCTTGCCGTGCAGGTAAAGCGGGTTGTAACGCGAGGCTTGCTCGCCCGCGCTTTCCACGACCTGCAGGGCCGCGGCGTGCGCGAGCCTGTTGGCGTTGCCGACGAGGAAGGATTCAAAGGCGAAGCGCGGATCGAGCGGCGACCCTTCGAAGCCTTCGCAGCCGGTTCGCGTGTCCGCGCTGGGGCGCTGCATCGCCGGACTTGCCATGGTTCCGGCCTTGCGCTCGTTGGCGCCCGCCACCCGCGGCGCTTGCGCGGGCAGCCGGTCGTGCGGCTGGCGTACGCGGAATTCGAGCTTTTCCACGTCATCAAATTCGGAACTGCAACATTTCAGCAGATGTTCCGCGTAGTGAGAACGCAGCCACTTGCTGAGGAACTTGGTTGGCACGGAAACCTGAAGACAGCCATTTTCAAGAGATTCGAGTTCCACTCGCCCGAACCAGCTCGTGAATATGTCCTCACCAAGTTCGGCGCGCAGGCGCTTCTGAATCCGTTCCCATTTCTGACCCATGAGCGGCGATTGCCGCCGGGCCGCAGCAGGCGCGACGCCTGCCATAGGTTCTGCTAATTCCACAATAAACCCCCGCTGTTCATTCCGCTGTCCAGTCAAGACGCGGCAATAGTTATCCTTTTCCGCCCCGCGCCCACGGGGCAGATGATTGTCGGCTCGCACGCAGAAACGGTCTTTGTGCCGTCTGGACTGCGCTTAAGCCGCCTTCGCAGTTTGCAGTGATTGGAGCGACGCCCCGGCGCTTTCTGCTTGCGATGCCGCTGCCGCCTTGGCATCGCGTCCGAGACCGCGCAGCAGTGCTGCCAGATCGATCCCGCTCAGTTCGCCCTCTTGCCGCTCTGTGCTGAGCGCCTGCAACCGCTGCCCGGCCGTGGCCATCCCGCCATCGAGACGCCCTGCGCAGACTTCGCGGTCATCCTGTCGCGGGGCCGCAAAGAACCGCGTGCAGATAGACTCGGCGATCTCAGCGCGCGTCAGGGACGCGGTAACATCACGCCAGCCATGCCGCTTCGCCGTTTTCCGCTTTTCGACCGCAATGCCCGCGCATGTCGTCATGTGTGAGCCGCGGTGCGCACCGTTTTGCGTTTCGCCAGAGAGCGGCGCGCTGTGTGGCGCAGGCGCGAAGATACTGCCGAGCAAGCGGGACCGCTTGCCACGGCGCTCGTGGTGATTTGCATGCATAGTGTGGTCCTCCTGTCCGCGATACGTGCAACGCTCCAACCCGGGCCCTTCGCATCACCAGCCCGGCCCGCCGGACTGGCCTAGTACAGACCCTTCGTACCCCTGGGGCGCGGCAGACCGCATCATTCCCAGACTCTGATGAAGACACCCCTTCCGTCGCCGGCAAAGCGCACTTTGCTGGCTGGGAGTGGCGATACGCATTACTCGTATGGATTACGCACTCAGGAGGGATGAACCCCCGTTCGGAAGGCCAATTTATAAACAGGAAAGGTGTCACTTGCAACCATTGAGCGTCGTGAAAGGTCGTCAGGCAGGGGCGTTTGTGACGGATAAATGACTCGAAACCGAGAATCGCTTTTTTGTCTGGAATCATGACTATAATACTGATTATATTTATTAAATTCGATTCGCGCAGAGTTGGTTGCAACCCCCAGCCTGTCAATCAATAACTGCTCCGGCTGCCGGGTTTGATCTTTCGCCCCGGATTGAGGCGATTGCAATCTGTGGTTGCATAGGGTGTGCAAATCCTTAATAAATCTGTCTTTTCAGCATGGCTGCGGTCGTGGCTCATCGCATCGTCCGGCTACCTGATGTGGCTATCGTGCAACAGCAGTAGGAAAGTATTGCCGCATGATGGCCGCAATACGGTGAGAAGCATTTTCGCAAGAGTAGCCGGGGAGCTTGCGCCCAGTACCAGATGTTGATTCGAATGGTCCGGATTGGCGCGGCTCCACCATTTAAAGCCCGCTCCCGCACGGCCTGGCCGCTTGCACGAAAAGGCTTGCCACGGGCTATCGGGCGTGTGGCAAGACAGTGCGGGGTTGTTGCGGACCCCTGGACGCCGCTATGATGCAAGTCGTTTGGGGCGCTGACGTCGGACGACCGATCCGCGACAACAGGTTCCTGTCGAGACTCCGATTTGTTGTTGAGATGTGCTCTAGTGCAGTGACACAGACACTTGATCCACGCTTGCAGCACGCTCGCCTTCAAGTTTCTGTGTCGGAAACTGCACTAGGATGGCCTCTGGCGCGAACATCCCATTTCCGCCAAAGAACACGGGGCCGTCTCAGGGCTGGCGATGAGATTTCAACCGGGCCGCGCCAGAGGCGGCAATAGGGAATGAAACGTTTCCGACGAGCCATTGCGGGTGCCAGCGGTATCCTTCTCGTGCTACTCGCGCTTGGTGCCGCCGCGCCCTATCTGATCGACGGCGGTACGATTCGTAGCCAGCTCTTCACAAAGATCTCCGGATGGGCCGATGGACGGCTACAGGTGAGTGGTCCTGTCTATCTCACGAGCCTGTTCGACCTGACGATCGAGGCGCATGATATCGAGATCCGCTACCCGGCGCGCTTTGCCAATGTCGAATCGCTGCGCGCCGAGCGTATTGAGGCGCGGCTCAGTCTCTGGGACCTGCTGAACAAGCGCATATCCTTCGAGAAGATGTGGATGCATGGCCTTCGCATCGCGCTGCGCGAGAAGCCCTCAGGATATAGCGCGCGCGATGTCTGGCGCGCGCTGGTGCTTAATGATCCCCCCGTCCTCGATGATGTTCTGCGCGCTGGCGAAGACGCTCCCTTCCTGACCATGGTCGTACGGGACGCCCGATTCCTGAGCGCCCGGACGGGCGAGCCGGTGATTGCAGGAGTGGGCAGTTACTCCGGCGTCGTGCGCCGTGCGCCCGGTGGCGGCCAATTCAGTGTGGATGGCCGCGTCGGCTGGGGCAGCGAGCGGGTCGAGATCGAATTGATCCGATCGCAATTCACTCCGGAGGGGCCGACCCACACCGCGCGAATGCGGGCCGCCTTCGAGAGCGCAACGCTCGGGCGTTTTTCTATCGACGGCCGGATTGTCAGGGCGAACGGGCAGCGGTTCATAGGGCGCTTCGAGGTCGGCGAAGCTGCTGCTCAGCCGCTTGCTGCACTGCTCGACTTGCCGATGAGCCCGGCGCTGAATCAGTCGCGGCTTTCCGCGTCGGGCGAAGTGGCCGCCACGCCTCGCGAGATCGCGCTGCAGCAGCTTCAGATCGGGCTTGGCTCTGCGCAGGCGAACGGTCTCCTGCGCATCGACTTGAGCGACAGGCCGCGGATCGCCGGCACGCTCGGTTTTGGGGCGGTGGACCTGAGCGCGTCACGGCTGAGCGAGACTGTAAAGGCCGGGCTGCTCGCAGGAAATGATCCGGCAGATACGCCGGCCGATGGCGACGGCATTCACGCCACCGCGCTTGCTTCAGTGATGCGGCGTTTCGATGCCGATCTGCGGCTGTCTGCCGAAAGCATACTCCTCGACGACGTCTCGACAGGACCTGCTGCGGCGTTTCTGTCGCTGACAGACGGATTGGCAGCTCTCGACCTCGCCGAACTGATGGTATTCGATGGCTTTGTGAATGGGCAGTTCACGGGGCACTGGGCCGACAGCCGTTTCACCTTGTCCGGCAAAGGGCGCGCAGAGAACGTCGAACTCGCGCAGTTCCTTGCGGGAGCTGGCACCGTTCCTCTCCTGACTGGCGATGCCGATGTCTCCTTCACGCTCGGTTCCTCCGGCGCCTCTCTGCACGACCTCGCGCGTCAGGCGCGGCTGTCGGGCCGGCTGATCGCGGTGGACGGAGGTGAACTGGCACTCGATGTTGCGGCACTGGCTGCACAACGCGCGCAGACCGGAGCGCCGCAGTCCGCGATAATGCCGTCACAGGGCGAATACGATACGCTGAGCTGTTCATTTGTCTTTGATGGCGGCCGACTCGAGGTGCACAGCCTCGAAATCGTTCAGGATGCATGGTTGATCCGCGGCAAGGGGCGCATCGACCTGGCACGCCAGAAGCTCGACTGGCGGTTCGATGCCGGACAGATGGCGCGCCCGATTGAGGCGCGGGCTTTGCCGCAGCGCGATTCTGCGCTGACGACAGGCGGCGAAGACGCTATACGAATGCAAGTGCATGGGCCGATGCATGACCCGCGGGTGATCTATTTCGCCCCCTCACGCGATCTCAGTGACGTTCGCGGATAGCCCGCCCGCAGGGCGAATCTGGGCCCAATCATAATTACCGTCCTGTCTTGAGATAAGCGATCCAGACACCATTCTCTTCCGGGTCTTCCAGCCGCCCGGGCGCAATTTCAGCGGAGAAAGCCTGATGTTCGACTGGCGATTTGCGGGGTTACTGGCGGCCCTCGTCGTCCTCCATCCGATGGGCACCGCGGCGCAGACGCCGCCTGAGGCTGAGGCCGATGCGTCGGCGACGGCGAAGGCAGGGCCAGGCATCGACACCCGCGAACCGCAGACCGCGCCAAGCCCCGGTTCTATGGTGGTGCCAGCAGACGCGTCAGCATCCGAAGCAGATGCTGCGCCTGCATCGCAGGGCGCTGTGCCGGCCCAAGCCGACGCTGATGCGGAACCGGACACCGCGCAAGCGGAAGATGGCGAGACTGCCGGCCGACCTGCTGGTGAAAGCGGTGTTGCCGAGGAGAAAAGCCCGGTGTCAGCTTCGCCCTCCGCCGAAGATACGGGGGATGCCGGGCGCGAAACCGCTCCCGTGGCCCAGCCGATGCAAACACCTGCCGCAGAGGACCTTCTAACGAGCCCGAGCGAGCACGCCGCCGAGCCAGCGCCCACTGAAGCGCCGCCCCAGCCAGAAGACATCACCATTGCCGTCGCCACCTGGCAGAGCGCCTACAACGAGGCACAGAGGCGCGCGATCCTGGAGCCGTTCAGCGAGGATACAGGCTACAAGGTGGCGGTAATGTCCCACGATGGGGAGTTCAACCCGCTTGATGCCCTCACACTGGCCGATAGAGGCTGGGATCTGATAGAGATGAATGCGCTGACCGCGCAGCGGGGGTGCAACGAAGGCTGGCTCGCGCGAATCTTCCCGTCCGATTTGCCTGATAGCGTGGAAGGCGACCCGGCTGAGGCCGACTATCTGCCAGGAGGGCTGTTGCCCTGCGCCGTGGCCAGTGCGGCATGGTCGGCGGTTGCTGTCTACGACCAGCGCGCGGGGTTCGATGCAGCGCCGGACAGCATTGCTGCCTTGTTCGATCTGCCGCGATTTCCCGGAAAGCGCGCGTTGCCGAGCCGGGCGCCCTATCTGATGGAATTCGCGCTACTGGCCGATGGAGTCGCGCCAGATAACGTTTACGAGGTGCTTGGCACGCCCGCCGGGCAGGACCGCGCTTTTGCAAAGCTGTCGTCAATTCGTCATGCGATCGTCTGGTGGAGCGACCCCACGACCGCCCTCGACATGTTTCCCGCCGGGCCGCCTGATGGCGCGGAGGATGTCGTGATGGGCATCGCGTTCAACGGGCGGGTGTTTACCAGCGTGGTGCGCTCGCGCGGATCGTTGAAGATCCTTTGGGACGGTCAGGTCTACCAGTTCAACTACTGGGCGATTCCCGAGGGCGCACCGGAACCGGATGCAGCGCGCGTGTTGTTGCGCTCCGTTTCACTGCCAGAGCGCCATGCGCGGCTGACACAGTGGTTCCCCTATGGTCCGCCGAGGATGTCCGCGCTGCCGCTCGTTGGCCGCCACGCCGAAATCGACCTCGACATGGCGGCTTTTGTTCCCACGATGCCACGCAACCTGACCGGCGCGCTTCGCTTCGACCCAGCGTGGTGGGACGCGCATGGCCCGGCGCTCAAGCAGCGTTTCGCCAAATGGCTGGCGCTGCCAGCTCCTTCTGCCCCTCCCGATCAGTTCATTCCACCGGCACCAGTCAAGGCAGAACGTGCGCCACCCGTCGTGACAATTCAGTGAAGGAAAAAATGTCGGCCGGGCAGTGCTTTATTGCCGCTGATAGCCGCCTTCGCTGTTTCCCCAAGCTGTTGTGCTTGCGATGTAGTATTTCTGTCACATGCTGAACATTTCGGTGCAGCACTGCCACTGATGCTTGTAACCTGGCCTGTCTCCCAGCTTGGCCTCGGTGAACCCGCAATGGCGAAATTTTCCCCGCAGTTTCAATGCTGCGAATACTTGGACACGTTCGCGCTGTGTCCGGTCTCTGAGCGCTCCTTGGGACCGTCCAGTGCCGTACCACAACATATAGACGAAACGCGGGTTGTTGATGTTTGGCAAAGCGGCACGGCCAGTCTTGCGAGCGATTGCCGCAGCGACGAATCTGGAGCAGTTTAAAATCAGCTTCGGCACCGCAACGATCGAGGCGTGAAAAAGAACGGTCGCTAGGACTTGCGCAACACGATGCGTTCGGGCTGCGGGCTTCGGTCACATGGCTCGCGCCATTCCTCGCGGCGGTGCATGCCAATCAGCGGGGTAAAAGGCGCACTGCGGCTGCTCGTCAGCAGGCAGTGCGCCGTTTCTTCTCCCCTGAATTCCCTATCATCTCACGAAATTCTGCGTGGACGTGACTTCGGCCGATGCCACAACGCCGTAGCATTGCGGAGGCTTTTTTCGTTAATGTGAGGAATATACCGAACATTACAGGCAGGGAGCGGGACGATGAGTGAGCCGTTGTGGCGTCCGAGCCCGGAGGCGATCGAGAACAGCAACCTGACAGCGTTCATGCATTTCCTGCGCCGGGACTATGGAGCCTGGTTCCACGGGACCGCCGACTTGCATGATTTCTCGGTGCGAGCGCCGACGGTCTTCTGGCCAGCGTTGTGGGATTTCCTTGGCTTCCTCGGCGACAAGGGCGCGGCGCCCTACCTCGTCGATGGCGACAAGATGCCGGGCGCCCGCTTTTTCCCGAATGCACGGCTCAATTATGCCGAAAATCTGATGCGCCGCAACGATGAGCGGACCGCGCTCGTCTTCCGGGCTGAGGACAAGATCGAACGCCGCATGAGCTGGGCGGAGCTTCACGCGCGCGTTTCGCAGCTTCAGCAGGCGCTGCGTTCGCAGGGGGTGGGCGAAGGCGACCGGGTCGCTGCGATGATGCCCAACGCGCCGGAGACGATCATCGCACTGCTGGCGGCCGCTTCGATTGGGGCAGTGTTTTCGTCCTGCTCGCCAGATTTCGGGGTCAAGGGCGTGCTCGACCGCTTCGGGCAGATCGAGCCGAAGGTGCTGATCGGCTGCGACGGCTATTATTACAACGGCAAGCGCATCGAGATTGCCGAGAAGCTTCGCGATATTGCCGTGCAAATTCCCAGTCTGGATGCCGTGCTGATCGCCGACTATCTGGGCGAGAGCGGCGCTACCGCCGCCATGCTCGACAAGGCGCAAACCTGGGAGACCGAGCTTGGCGCGCACACGGCCGCCCCGGTTGAATTCATCCCGCTGGCATTCGATCACCCGGTCTACATCATGTATTCCTCCGGCACGACCGGCGTGCCCAAATGCATCGTCCATGCCGCAGGCGGCGCGTTATTGCAGCAGGTGAAGGAGCACGCGTTGCACTGCGACGTGAAGCCGGATGACCGCGTGTTCTACTTCACTACATGCGGCTGGATGATGTGGAACTGGCTGGTCGCCGGGATGGCCTGCGAGGCAACGCTGCTGCTCTACGACGGCTCGCCTTTCGCGCCGGATGGCAACGTGCTGTTCGACTATGCGCAAGCCGAGGGCATGACCTTCTTCGGCACGTCCGCAAAATACATTGACGCACTGAAGAAGAACGAGCTGCGCCCGCGCGAGACGCACGACCTTGCGACCGTCCGCACCATGGCATCCACCGGCTCGCCGCTGGTGCCGGAGAGCTTCGAATATGTCTACGAGGCGATCAAGCCGGACATTCACCTCGCCTCGATTTCCGGGGGCACGGACATCGTGTCCTGCTTCGTGCTGGGCAATCCGCATCTGCCGGTCTGGCCGGGCGAAATCCAGGGGCCGGGGCTGGGCATGGCGGTTGACGTGTTCGACGAGACTGGCCATCCGGTGCGCGGCGAGAAGGGCGAACTGGTCTGCACGCGTCCGTTCCCGTCGATGCCCATCGGCTTCTGGAACGACCCGGATGGCGAAAAATACTTCAACGCTTATTTCGCGCGTTTCCCGAACATCTGGCATCACGGCGACTTCGCCGCATGGACGCAACACGGCGGCATCGTCATTCTCGGGCGCTCGGACGCGACGCTGAACCCCGGCGGCGTGCGGATCGGCACGGCGGAGATCTACCGGCAGGTCGAGCAGTTGCCAGAAGTGCGCGAATCGATCGTGGTCGGGCAAAGCTGGGACAACGACGTGCGCGTCGTGCTGTTCGTTGTGCTTCAGGAGGGGCTGGAACTGCAAGATGGCTTGCGCGACAAGATCAAGCGGCAGATCCGCGAGGGCGCCACGCCGCGCCACGTGCCAGCGAAGATCGTGCAGGTGCCCGACATCCCACGCACCAAGTCCGGGAAGATTACCGAGATCGCGGTGCGCGACATCATCCACGGCCGCGAGATCAAGAACAGGGAGGCGCTCGCCAACCCCGATGTGCTCGACTATTACGCGCGGCTGGAACTGAGCCAATGAAACAGCAAATCGATCCGGTGGCGCTCGCGCAGGACCTGATCCGCTTCGATACGGTGAACCCGCCGGGGCAGGAAGAGGCGTGCGCGCGCCATATCGGCACGATCCTCGAAGGCGCGGGCTTCCGCACGAGTTACTATCCGCTGGCGCCGGGGCGGCCGAACCTCGTCGCGCGGCTCGGTGGCGATGCAGACAAACCGGCGCTGTGCCTGACCGGGCATACTGACGTGGTGCCGCTTGGAGCGGTCGAGTGGAGCTTCGATCCGTTCTGCGGCGAGGTCTCGGACGGCAAACTGCTGGGGCGCGGCTCATCCGACATGAAGGCGGGCGTGGCGGCGATCGTCAGTGCGGCGGTGGCGCTGGCGAACCGGCTGGAGGGCACGCCGGGCATTGAACTGGTGATCACAGCGGACGAAGAGACCGGCACGAACGGCGCGCGGATGCTGGCCGATGAGGGGTTGTTGGGGCGCGCCGGCGCGATCGTCGTGGCCGAGCCGACCGCCAATGCGCTCTGGCTGGGGCACAAGGGCGTGCTCCGTTTCGAGGGACAAGCGCGCGGCGTCACTGCGCATTCGTCGATGCCCGAAGAGGGGCACAACGCAATCTACATGGCGACGCGCGCGATCGACGCATTGCAGCGCTTCGATTTCGCCGTTCCGCCGCATCCGGTGCTGGGCGCGCCCACGCTCAATGTCGGCTGGATGAACGGCGGGATGAACGTCAACTCCGTGCCGGACCGGGCGGCATTCGGCGTCGACATCCGCCTGATCCCCGGCATGGATATTGCCGCATTAAAGGCCCGTCTGCGCGAGGCCGTGGGGCTGGATATAGAGGTGACATTCGGCACCGAGGCCGCTGCGATCTGGTCAGAGCCTGACGATCCGTGGATCGCCGATCTGCGCGAGATGATGACGGATGCCGCCGGCAATCCGCCCCCGTCGGGGGGCGCGCCCTACTTCACCGATGGCTCGGCGCTGCGCGCAGGCTATGGCGGTCCGCCCACTGTAATCCTCGGGCCCGGAGAGCCGCGCCAAGCGCATCAGACGGATGAATTCTGCTACGTCGCGCGCATCGAGGAGGCGGCGGAGCTATATACCAGCATCATTCGCTGCTGGTGCAGCATCTGACTCGATGCGCGGGGGTCACGCCAGATTGTGCGAGCCGTCGCAGAATGGCTCGTCATCCGTCCGCTTGCAGCCGCACAGCATGACCATCTCGCTGCGCTCGGCCTTGAACACCAGCGGCTCGATGCCGGTTTCCTTGTGCGAGCCGTCGCAGAACGGCTGCTTGCCCGAGCGCCCGCAGCGGCACCAGGCGTAAGTGCGGCCCTCCTCCAGTTCGACAGGGTAGGGCGCAAGCTGCGCGGGAACGGCATCTTCAGCCATTGTGCGTCTCCTCGAAGGTTATTGCTGATCCGCGTGCAATTTGGCCAAAAAAATAGCCGATCGGCTTCAGACGGGCAACCGCGCGCGGAACCGCCCGGCCAGCGCGGAGAGCGTGGCGAGCACGCCGAAACCGGCAAACAGTCCGGCGATCAAAGCCACCGGCCAGCCTGCGTCGATCATCGGGCCGGCGAGCGCGGGACCGGCCGCGGTGCCCGCGACCATCAGCATCACCGAGAAGCTGCGGACCGTGCCCAGCCGCTCCACGCCATAGACCTCCGCCCACATCGCCGAGACCACGGTATGCGCCAGCCCCGTGGATGCGCCGATGAGCCCCATGAACGCGAAGGCCGCGGGCGGCGCGGTCGATGCCGCAAGGATGATGATCCCGAGCACCATCGGCAGCCCGGTCGCGGCGAGCACGTTGCGCGCTGTGAAGCGGTCCACGAGCTGGCCACCGATGAGGATCGCGGCGGCGTGGCCCGCGGCAAAGCCGGTGAAAGATGCGGCGATCAACTCCGGCGCCCAGCCTTTCGCCGCGCCAATCGGCTGGATGTAGAAGATCAGCGCGGTGGCGGTCAGCGGCATGTAGATCAGCAGCGGCATCACCAGCCAGAAATAGGCGGTGCGACCGACGATCCGTGCGCCGTCCCACGCCGAGGGCCGCGCCATGCCGTGCGCGCGCGCCGGCGGCCGCGTGAAGCCGGGCCGTCCGGCGATCAGCCACAGCAGCAGCGGCAGCGCCGCCAACGCAAACGCCAGGCCGACCGAGACATACGCCATGCGCCATCCGATTGCGCCGATGAGCGCCACGGCCAGCGGCGGGAACACCGCCTCGGACAGCGGGAAGCCCATCACCACCAGCGACAGCGCCCGCCCGCGCCCATCGACGAAATAGCGCGCCACCGAGGTCAGCCCGGTGTGCGACATCAGCCCTTGCCCAAACAGCCGCAGCATCAGGAATGCCGCGAACAGGCTGACCGGTCCAGCCGCCATCGACATCACCACGCAGGATAGCGCCAGCCCGGCCATAGCGAGCGCGACATAATGCTTGAGGTCGATACGGTCGATCCAGTGGCCGAACCACGGCAGCAGCGCCGCCGCGCCGAGCGTCGCGCCGAGATAAAGCGAGCCGAGTTGCCCCGCGCTCAAGCCCGTGCTGTCGCTGAGCGAGCCGATGAACAGCGAGATGAAAAAGGTCTGCCCCGGCGCGGAAAGGAAGGTGCAGGCGCAGCAGAACGCGAGCACCGGGCGCTCGTCGCGCAAAAGGCTTGCGTAGGCTTTGAGCATGTTGTGTTGCCGCCTGATGCGAAATTGAACGCCGCAGCGGCAACACGGTCTTCGGCATCACGATGCCGTCCGAATTCTTCATGCTACTGCGTTATCGATTCGCTTTGGCCGTTTTTACGGGAGCAAACAGCCTTGCACTTTCGGTGATCCGGAAAGCTGGGATTTCAAGCTCGCCATCGGTCTGGACAAGCACAATTTCCTCGCCGAGCCTGCCACCCTCATAGTCGTATGTCTGGTCGAACTTCAAGCGATTAAAGGGCATGAACCATTCAGCAAGCTTGGCCGCGTTGGTGTCGATGTGGAAGCGGAAGCTTCTATAGGCCGCATCGGCGTATCCCTCGCCTTCGCCCATCGACGTCTTCAAGGTCACG
>CAZYYQ010000006.1:0-33611 GCA_964651275.1 uncultured Hyphomicrobiaceae bacterium
GTCCAGCCATCTTGGCGGAGGCTTTGGGGTTCAGCCTGGCGAGGCGCTCGCGCATTTCGTCGTCAAGAACGTAGGTCTCGGTAAGTTGCTGATAGACCCATTCCGGAACTTGCCCGGTGGTCGCCGACCAGCCCATCGTGTTGGTGACATGCGCTTCAATCTGGCGCACGCCTTCATAGCCGTGGCGCAACATGCCCTCATACCATTTCGGGTTGAGAGCGCGCGTGCGGGTTTCCAGCGCGACCTGTTCGTTCAGCGTACGCACCGCCCCTTCACCGCGTGTCTGGTCGCCGATATAGACCTGCGTCGGCGAGCCACTGGCGTCCTGCACGGCGCGGCCAATACCGCCCAGCGTGTCGAAATAGTGGTCGATGGTGGTCACGCCGAGTTCGACCGATTCGAGGTTCTGGTAGGCAAGGTCGACGCCCGCGAGCACGCTTTGCAGCAGTTCCCTCTGGCGCACTGGCTTGCCGGAGCGGCCATAGGCGAAGCATTTGCGGCTCTGGTAAGTCTCGGAAAGCTCGCTCTCGTCTTCCCACGCGCCGCTGTCCAGCAGCTGGTTCACGTTGGAGCCGTAAGCGCCGTCGGCGTTGGAGAACACGCGCAGCGCGGCGGTTTCCATGTCGCAGCCGTTGGCCTCGGCATAGGCCAGCGCGTGGGCGCGGATCGGGTTGTGCGCCAGCGGCTCGTCGGCCTCGGCGGCCATCAGCGCGGCCTCGGCCAGCAGGCGCGTTTGCAGCGGCAGCAGATCGCGGAAGATGCCGGATAACGTAACGATCACGTCGATGCGCGGGCGGCCAAGCTCCTCCAGCGGCACCAGTTCCGCGCCGGCGAGGCGGCCATAGCTGTCGAAGCGCGGTCGCGCGCCGATCAGCGCCAGCGCCTGGGCGATCTGGCTGCCTTCCGATTTCAGGTTGTCCGTGCCCCACAAGACGATCGCCACGGTCTGCGGCAGGTCGTGACCGTCCTGCATGTAGCGATCGAGCAGCCGCTGGGCCTGCGCCGCCCCGTCCTTCACCGCGAAAACGCTGGGGATGCGGAACGGATCGAAGCCATGCAGGTTGCGGCCCGTGGGCAGGATTTCGGGGGAGCGCAGCAAGTCACCACCGGGCACCGGCGGGACGAAGCCGCCATCAAGCGCGTGCAGCAGCGCGGGGATCTCCGTGTCGGTCATGAGCAGGCTGTTGGTGCCCTCAAGCTGCCGGGCCATCGCCAGGTTGGCCTCTGTGGCTTCCAGCCCGGCGGCCGATATGGCGCGCTCCGGCGTGTCGCCGTCTGCCAGCGCGTGCGCCGCAGCATCGCTCAGGCTGACACCATGCGAAGCCTCCGCGATCGAGCGCAGCAGGTCGCTGCGGTCGTCCTCGCTCATGGTCTCGCCGACGACATGCAGGCCGTTCGGGATCAGCGTCTGCTCCAACTCTGTAACATCCTCGGCGAGCTTTGCGACACGCGCCTCGGCATCGCCGTTCCAGACCGGCTCTGGCGCGGCCATTTCTAGCTCGGCGGCCTGCGACTGAATGAGTACAGCAAGCTCGGCCCGTTCCTCGTGCTCCTCCGGTGGGAGGGCGCGCCAGCGTTCGATCGAGCTTTTCAGGTCCAGCAGCCCGCGATACAGCCCGGCATGCGTCACCGGCGGCGTCAGGTAGCTCACCAGCGTGGCCGCCGAGCGCCGCTTGGCGATCGTGCCCTCGGACGGGTTGTTCGCGGCATAAAGGTAGATGTTGGGCAGGTCGCCGATCAGCCGGTCCGGCCAGCACATGTTGCTCAGGCCCGACTGCTTGCCCGGCATGAATTCCAGCGCGCCGTGGGTGCCGAAGTGCAGCACCGCGTTCGCGTCGAAATCCTCGCGAAGGTAGCGGTAGAAGGCCGAGAAAGCATGGGTCGGCGCGAAGCCTTTTTCGAACAGAAGCCGCATCGGGTCGCCCTCGTAGCCGAAGGCGGGCTGCACGCCGATGAAGATATTGCCGAACCCCTTGCCGAGCACATGGATCGTGCGGCCGTCAGTCTGCTGGCGGCCCGGCGCCGGGCCCCATTGCTCCTCGATGTCCGTGAGCCAGCGCTCGCGCTGAACGTGGTCGTCAACCGGGATGCGCGCGTGGACATTGGCGTCCGCGCCGTACTGCGCCGCATTGCCGTGGATGATGCTCTCGCGAAGGGCGTCGACGCTTTCGGGCACCTCGACGTCGTAGCCGCCAGCCTTCAGCGCCTTGAGCGTATTCAGCAGCGACTCGAACACCGACAGGTACGCCGCTGTGCCGGTCGCGCCGCCATTCGGCGGGAAGTTGAAAAGCACGATCGCGAGCTTGCGCTCGGCGCGTGGCGTCTGGCGCAGACGCACCATCCGTTCGACTCGCGAGGCCAATTGCTCGGCGCGCGCGATACACACCTGCATGCGGCTGACGCCGTTCTCGCTTTCAAAGCGGCAGTGACGTTCGCAGCCCTCGCAGGGAAGGCCGGAAGCATCCGCGCGCCCGCCATAGACCAGCGGCGAGGTCGCGCCGTCAAGCTCCGGGATCGCCACCATCATCGTGGTCTCGACCGGCATCAGCCCGCGGTCCGAGCCGCCCCATTGCTGTAGCGTCTGGAACTCCATCGCGTGCGCCGCGGAGTAGGGCACATCGAGCTTTGCCAGCATGGCCTGCGCGGCGTCTGAGTCGTTATACGCCGGGCCGCCGACCAGCGAGAAGCCGGTGAGCGAGACGACGGCGTCCACGGCGGGCTTGCCGTTCTGCATGAAGAACTGTTCGATTGCCGGGCGCGAATCCAGCCCGCTGGCGAACGCCGGGATGACGCGGAAGCCGCGCGCCTCCAGCGACTGGATGACGCCGTCATAATGCGCGGTGTCGCGCGATAGAATGTAGGAGCGCATCAGCAGGAGGCCGATAGTACCGCGCGTCCCCTGCGCCGGTGGCAACTCTTCCGCGCGCTCGGCCACGCGGCCAACCATCCTGGGGTGGTAGACGCCGGTTTCGGGATAGACGACCGGCGGCTGGACCTTGAGCGTGTCGCGCAGCGCAAGCCGCGCGCCATCGGCGTAGCGGTTGATGAGCTGGCGGACCATGTTGTCGAGATTGTCGTCCGAGCAGGCCAGCCAATATTGCATCGTGAGGAAATAGGCGCGCACGTCCTGTGCCGTGCCGGGAATGAACTTCAGGATGCGCGGCAGGCGGCGCAGCATGGCCATCTGGCCCGCGCCCGAGCTTTTCTTCTTGTCGCTGGAGCCGCCGCGCAGGCGCTTCAACAGCTTGACCGCGCCGGACGGCTCGCCGCCCATCGCGAACCGGCCCATGCGCGTCAGCCGCATGACTTCGCCGGCTGACATGCATGCCACCATCGCGTCGCAGTGCGCCTGGCGCGACTGGAGATCGGGCAGGATCGCCTGGATGTGCTCGTCGAGGAACATCATCGTCACGATGATGATATGCCCCTTTGCGATGTCAGCGCGGCACGCTTCCAGCGATTCCGGGCTTTCCGCCCAGTCGGAAGCGGCATGCAGGCTCAGATTGATGCCGGGAATGTCGCGGCGCAGCGTCTCGCGGGCGCGCGCGGCCGCTGGCGCCAGATGCTTGTCCAGCGTGACGATCACCACATTGACGGGTGCGATCTCAGCGGCCGAAATGTGCTTTTGCATCGTAAAGGGTCTCGACGGTTATCTGTGACAAACCTTGTTCCGTAGCGAAGGCCTCGGCGTTGCGCTTGGCCTTGCCACGAACGAAAAACGGGATCTTGCGAAGCTCTTTTTCGGCGTCCGCTTCCCAAAGGATCGGGGCCTCGCCGGCAGCTTCTGCTGGCTCCGGCGCTTCGGGTGCGGGCTGGACGCGCGGTCCGGTTTCGCCATGCATCGCCAGATGCGAGGGCACGGCGTCATCGTTGAACTCGAAGTCTTCGCGGAACATGCCCAGCAGGTGTTCTTCGAGGCCCATCATCAGCGGGTGTACCCAGTCATCGAAGATCACGTTCGCACCTTCAAAACCCATCTGCGGGGAGGTGCGCGCGGGGTAGTCCTGCACATGCACGGGCGCGGAGATCACGGCGCAGGCAATGCCGAGGCGTTTGGCGATGTGGCGCTCCATCTGTGTGCCCAGCACCAGTTCGGGCTGCAGCTCCTGCACCTGCTGCTCGACTTCGAGGTAGTCGTCGGTGATGAGCGCCTCGATGCCGAGTTCCTGTGCTTTCGCGCGGAGATCGCGGGCAAATTCGCGGCTGTAGGTGCCAAGGCCCACAACCTCGTAGCCAAGCTCTTCCGACGCAATGCGCGCCGCGGCGAGCGCATGGGTCGCGTCGGCGAAGATAAACACGCGCTTGCCGGTGAGGTAGTTCGAATCGATCGAGCGCGAGTACCAGGGCAGCCGGCACTCCAGTTCCTCCAGCGCGGCCGCCGGGTCGATGCCCGCGATCTCGGCCACTTCGTTGATGAAGTCCCGCGTCGCGCCCACGCCGATCGGCACAACTGTGGTGCGTGGCTGCTTGAAGTTGCGCTCCAGCCAGCGGGCGGTCACATCGGCAATCTCGGGATACATGACGACGTTGAAATCCGCCTCGCCGAGGCGGGCGATGTCGTCGGCCGTGGCGTTCAGCGGCGCGCAGACATTCACGTCCACGCCCAGTGTGCTCAGCAGATGCGTGATCTCGCGCACATCGTCGCGGTGGCGGAAGCCCAGTGCCGTCGCCCCCAGCAGGTTGCAGCGCGGGCGCGCGCCCGGCACACGCGGCTCGCACTCTTCTGCGGGGCGAACCAGCGCGCGGACCAATTGGTAGAAGGTCTCGGACGCGCCCCAGTTCTCCTTCTTTTGATAAGACGGCAACTCCAGCGGTATGATCGGCACCGGCAGCCCTGAGGCCTTGGCCAGCCCGCCGGGATCGTCCTGGATCAGTTCGGCGGTGCAGGACGCGCCGACGAACATCGCATTCGGCTTGAACCGCTCGTAGGACGTGCGCATCGCGCTTTGCAGCAGTTCGGCGGTGTCCTTGCCCAGATCACGTGCCTGGAAGGTGGTGTAGGTCACCGGCGGGCGGTGGTCGCGCCGCTCGATCATCGTGAACAGCAGGTCGGCGTAGGTATCGCCCTGCGGTGCGTGCAGCACGTAATGCACGTCCTTCAGTGCGGTTGCGATGCGCATTGCGCCAACATGCGGCGGGCCTTCATATGTCCAAACAGTCAGTTGCACGGCCTAGACCCTCAGCTTTTCGCGGCGCACCAGCGGGCGGGCGAACAGTTCGGCTAGGTCGCCGGCCTGGTCGTAGCCTTGGGTGGGCGTGAACAGCAGTTCGATGGACCACTTCGTCGCAAAGCCTTCAGCCTCCAGTGGGTTGGCGAGGCCGAGGCCGCAGACAGTCAGATCCGGCCGAGCGACGTGGCAGCGGTCGAGTTGCTTCTCGACATCCTGGCCTTCGGCGAGTTGCGTGCCTTCGGGGAGCATGGCGAGGTCCTCGGCGAGGTGCTGCTGATGCAGGTAGGGCGTGCCCACCTCGATCAGTTTCATGCCCATTTCACGAGCGAGGAACCGGGCGAGCGGCACCTCTAGCTGCGAGTCGGGGAAGAAGAAGATGCGCTTGCCCGAAAGCTGGCCGCGGTAATGTTCGAGGGCACGCGCAGCGCGCTGCCGGCCGGAGGCTGTAACGTTCTCGAAAGTCTGGCGGTCCACGTCCCACACGTCGGCAGCCGCCTTCAGCCAGCCGGTCGTGCCTTCCACGCCGAACGGGAAGGGGGCTGCGATGCGCCTGGCGCCACGATTTTCCAGTGCGCGCGCGGTGTCCAGCAGATACGGCTGTGCGAGCAAATAGCGTGTATCCGGCCCGACTGGCGGCAGTTCGTGGGAGTTGCGCATCGGCAGATAAACCGGCGTGGGCAGGCCGAGCTGCTGGAACAGCCGCGTGAACTGGTCCTCAATCACGTCCGCGAGGCAGCCCACGATCATCAGTTGCGTCTCTGCGCCTTCTGGCAGAGGCGGCAATTCGGGCACCAGCGAGGCGAGGCAAGCGTCTTCGCCTTGTGTGAAGGTCGTTTCGATGCCGCTGCCGGAATAATTCAGGATGCGCACTTCCGGCGCATACTGCCGCGAAAGGCGTTCCGCGGCTTTCGACAAGTCCAGCTTGATGACTTCCGAGGGGCACGATCCGACAAGGAACAGCATCTTGATGTCGGGCCGGCGCTCCAGCAGACGCGCGACATTGCGGTCCAACTCGTCGTTCACGTCGGCCATGCCGGCCAGATCGCGCTCGTCGATGATCGCCGTGGCGAAGCGCGGCTCTGCGAAGATCATCACGCCGGCGGCCGACTGCATGAGATGCGCGCAGGTGCGTGAGCCGACGATCAGGAAGAAGGCGTCCTGGATCTTGCGATGCATCCAGATGATGCCGGTCAACCCGCAGAACACCTCGCGCTGGCCGCGCTCTCGGATGACGGGGGTTTCGGTGCAGCCCTCGGTCGGCGCGGGCGCGTCGGCGATCACCGCATGGCTCATTGCGCGCCTCCCGCCGGGCTGAGCGAGGTGGGAGCGATAGTGCGTGCAGCCTTCTCATCGAGGCGTGCAGCGCGAAGTTTCAGGACGAACTGAGCGGCGTTGATGACGTAAGCGGCATAGGCCGCAAGCGCGAGGATCATCTGTTCCAGCGGCGTGCCCCAGCCCATGAAAAGCGCTGCCAGATAGGCCGTGTGAAGCGCCAGCACGAGCATGGAGAACACATCTTCCCAAAAGAAAGCCGGCGCAAACAGGTAGCGCCCGAACACGACCTTCTCCCAGATCGCGCCGGTGATCATGATGGTGTAGAGCACCAACGTCTTGATGACGATCGACCAGGTTGCCAGCGTGAATCCCTCGCCGGTGGCCATGTAACGGATGACCAGTGCCAGGCTCACCAGGAAAACGACGAACTGCAGCGGAGCGAGAATTCCCTGCACCATGGTCCAGTGGGATGAATCGCGACGACGGCGCTGTTCTGGCGTGTAGAGTGGTGTTCGGCTGCGCCTTGTCAGAGGATGCTCGCGCATCGCTTGGACCCTTTGTGACCAGCAATTTCGAACCAGTTTAAGTCGGGCGCGGCCAATTAGTCAACCTTTCTTGACGTAAAGAAGACTTTACAATCTGCTCGCGTCGTGGCTTAATGGCGTGGGATGTTGGCGCGCATCTCTAAGCTTCAGACATGCGTGCAGCCTGCGGTGTAATGTCGCGCCCGCTCGCGCGAGCGTCGGAATTTCAAGGGGTTGAAACCGAAAATTTGATCAAAGTCTTCCCAATCGCTGCGCTGTCGATGTAGCTTGACACTGGTCCGCCCGGAACAAAGAGGCGGCCATTCAAGTTCATGGCTACGGGCGGCAATCGCCCACCCGCCAGTTCGGTACCGCCATGGGAGGACGCGTCAAATGTCAGTGACTCGAACGCAGCAAGTCGACGCCGCCCCGGAAAAAACAGACGGAGGGGGAGACGCTAATTATGAATTCGAGATGCAACACCAGGCCGCCGAGCAGCACGCCCCGATTGTTGCGCGGAGACCAGCCAGCGAGACCGAATTGTCTGAGCAACTGAGCCGCACCATCGAGTCCGAGGTGATCCCTCGTCTGATGCTGGCGCATCAGATAGATCCCGGCTGGGCATTTGGAGCTGGAGAGGAGAGAGCCGAAGCGCCCGCTGGCAATATAGAGGAATTCGCCAGGCTCGTGCTGCGCGATGACCCGGATCTGGCGATTGCTTATATCGAAGCGCGCCGCGCTGAAGGCGTTGCACTGGAGCGGATTTTCCTTGAATTGATGGCCCCGGCAGCGCGGCTGCTCGGGGAGTACTGGGATCAAGATATCTGCGATTTCGCGCAAGTGACGATTGGGTTGAGCCTCTTGCAGCAGATGCTGCGCAAGTACAGCCCAGCGGCAACGGTCGACGGGGATGCGAACGCCGAGTGCCGGCATGCGCTCGTGATGCCCGCACCCGGCGAGCAGCACACCTTCGGCATCTGCATGGTGGAGGAGTTCATGCGCTCCGGGGGATGGCGCGTGGAACATCACCCTGCCCAATCCGGCGATGAAATCGTGTCCCTCGTGCAGGACAACTGGTATTCTGTCGTTGGGCTGTCGCTAAGCAGCGAATATTTCTTCGATCAGCTGGGCGAGTGCATCAGCAAAATCCGGCGATCATCACGCAACTCGGTGATCGGCGTGATGGTTGGCGGTCCGTTCTTTCTGGAGCACCCTGATTTGATCAAAGGCGTTGGCGCCGATGCTACTGCGGTCAACGGCCCCGATGCTGTCGTACAAGCTCGCGCCCTTGTCCACCGCAAGCAGAGCAGCGGCTAAATGTATTTTATGACTGCTGGGCAGGGCATCATGGGAGACAGCATGGCCGGCTCCGACGGCACGATCGGCTTCAAATCGCCAGAGCAAACCGTCGGGAATTTAGACGCTGCGGCTGCCGCGAACGTGATTGCTGCCGGCTCGGACATAGCAGTCATCATCGATTCCGAGGGTATCGTCCGCGATCTCTCGCTGAGTGTGAACGATCTGGCGCGCGAGTCCTGCGAAAAATGGCTCGGCAAACCCTGGCAAGATACGGTAAGTAGCGACAGCAAGAGCAAGATCGGCGAAATGCTGAGCGCCGCAGCCCAGAATGCCGCGCCGCGCTGGCGCCAGGTCAACCATCCGGTTGCCGAAGGTGCAGATCTGCCGATACGCTACGCAGCGGTGCCGTTGGGCGAAACGGGCCACGTTGTTGCGATCGGGCGTGATATGCGCATGGTCGCGGCGCTGCAGCAGCGGCTTATACAGGCGCAGCAAACAATGGAAAAAGAATACGCCCGCCTCCGTCACACAGAAACGCGCTACCGGCTGATGTTCCAGATCAGTGCCGAGTCGGTACTGATTCTGAATGCTGCGAACTCAAAGATCGTGGAAGCCAACCCGGCAGCAGCACGGTTGCTGGAAAAGGACGTGGATAAAGTGGTGGGCGCGAGCTTCCAGCAGTTCTTCGACGCTGAGAGCCGCAAGGCGATCCAGTCTCTGTTCTCCGCGCTCAGCGCGTCTGGTCACGGCGAGGAAATTACTGTGCGCCGGGAACAGGGCAATGGCTCGGCATTCAAGCTCAGCGCGTCGGTATTCCGGCAGGATAAAGCGAGGCTTTTCCTGGTGCGTCTGAGCCCTGCAGCAGGCACTGCCAAGGACACATCCGGCTCGAAGGATGTTACCAGCTTGCTGAAAGTAGTCGAGAACACGCCCGAAGGCTTCGTCATTACGTCGACCGACGGCAAGGTTCTGACGGCCAACAGCGCCTTCCTGGAATTGGCTCAAATGGCCATTCCGGAGCAGGTTCGCGGGCAGCCGCTCGACCAGTGGCTTGGGCGGCCTGGGGTCGAATTCAACGCGCTCGTCCACAACCTGATCGAAAACGGCTCGATCCGCATGTTTGAGACCATCGTGCGCGGCCAGTACGGCTCGACGACCGAGGTGGAACTCTCTGCCGTCTCCGTGTTGAGCGGCGACACGCCGTGTCTCGGCTTTGTCATACGCAATATCAGTGGCCGGTCTGTCGCGCTGGAAAGCCATGATCATCCCATGACGCGCTCGGTGGAAAAGCTGACCAAACTGGTCGGCCGCGTCCCTTTGCGCGATCTGGTGCGCGAGTCGACGGATATGATCGAGAGATTGTGCATCGAGGCAGCGCTGGAACTGACCAACGACAACCGGGCCTCTGCTGCCGAACTGCTGGGCCTCAGCCGGCAGAGCCTCTATGCCAAGTTGCACCGTTACGGCTTGCTTGACAGCGGTAATTCCGACAGTGACCGGTGACGCCGGGACGGGTGCGGCCTGGTCGTTAACGGGCGCAGGCGCGGCTGAGGAAAGCCGAACAAAGCGCACGACAAAAGTGTAACGTTTAATTGACGCTTTAGACTGTCAAGTGTAATTTGTCGGCATGCATGGTCCCGTCAAAGTCGAGGCGCCGGCCTCCATCCGAAAACGCCCCGAACCGGCGGCGATCCTCGAGCTTTTGAAGCCGATCACCTGGTTCGCGCCGATGTGGGCGTTCGGCTGTGGCGTGGTCTCCTCCGGAGCCGCCGATCTCGCGAGCCTGCCCGTCATCCTTGCGGGCGTACTGCTCGCAGGGCCGCTCGTCTGCGGCACCAGCCAGGCCGTCAACGACTGGTATGACAGGCATGTCGATGCCATCAACGAGCCGGATCGCCCGATCCCATCCGGCCGCCTGCCGGGCTTCACGGGGCTTTACGTCGCGGCCGCCGGAACGCTGATATCGCTTGCCGTGGCCGCCGCGTTGGGACCCTGGGTCTTTGCCGCCGCTGTCGCCGGGCTTGCGCTCGCCTGGGCCTACAGCGCACCGCCCTTGCGCCTCAAGCAGAATGGCTGGTGGGGCAATGCCGCGGTCGCATTGTCCTATGAAGGGCTTGCCTGGTTTACCGGAGCGGCTGTGCTCACCGCGGTGCTGCCGGAGTGGCGCATCGTCTTGCTCGCCGGGCTCTACAGCTTCGGCGCGCACGGCATCATGACTCTCAATGACTTCAAGGCGATCGAGGGCGACCGGGAGATGGGGGTCCGCTCCCTGCCTGTTCAGCTCGGCGCTGATCGCGCGGCGAAGCTCGCCTGCATCGTGATGGCGTTGCCTCAGATCGTCGTCGTCGGCTTCCTGTTCGGCTGGGGCATGCCCTACCACGCCGCCGGAGTCGCCTCGCTGCTCGTGGTGCAGTTGTTCCTGATGCGCCGGCTCCTCGCCGACCCGCGCAAGAACGCGCCTTGGTATAATGCGACCGGCACAACGCTTTACGTGTTTGGAATGCTTGTCAGCGCCTTCGCCGTGGGCGCGCTGCTGACGGAGGGCGTGTCACCGTGAAGCCGCTGAGCTGGTTCGAGATCGTGCGGCTCGGTCTGGTGCAGACCGCGCTCGGGGCGATTGTGGTGATGACGACCTCGACGCTTAACCGCGTCATGGTGGTCGAGTTGCAATTCGCTGCGATGCTGCCGGGTGCCCTCGTCGCGCTGCACTATGCGATACAGATTCTACGCCCGCGCTGGGGCTATGGCTCGGATGCTGGCGGCAGACGCACGCCGTGGATCATCGGGGGCATGGCGGTGCTCGCGCTTGGCGGGGCCGGTGCGGCCGCGGCGACGGCGCTGATGTCCGTCGCTCCGCTCGCCGGGATCGCTTGCGCGGTGCTTGCGTTTATTGCCATCGGCATCGGCGTCGGCGCGTCCGGCACGTCGCTGCTGGTGCTGCTCGCAACGCAGACAGCGCCCGCGCGCCGGCCTGCCGCCGCCTCGCTGGTCTGGCTGATGATGATCGCCGGCTTCGTCGTCACCGCCGGGGTCGCTGGCACCCTGCTCGACCCGTATTCCCATGCGCGGCTTGTTGCGGTCACTTCCGGCGTCAGTGCGGTCGCATTCATCATCACAGTACTGGCTGTATGGGGAGTGGAGCGCGCGCAGGACGCGGGTCCGGCCAACGCTGAGCCGCCGGAGTCAAAGCCGCCCTTCATGCAGGCTCTCAAAGAAGTCTGGGCGGAACCCACCGCGCGCCGCTTCACCGTCTTCGTGTTCGTCTCGATGCTCGCCTACAGCGCTCAGGACCTGATCCTCGAGCCGTTCGCCGGACTAGTGTTCGGCTTCACGCCGGGCGAGTCCACTCAGCTTTCCGGCATCCAGCATGGCGGGGTGCTTGCCGGGATGCTGCTGGTCGGCATCGGCGCAACGCTGATTGGCCACCGAGACGCCGCGGCCATGCGCGGCTGGACCATCGCGGGGTGTATCGCCTCGGCAGCAGCCTTGATCGGTCTGGCAGCCGGTGCGTTCATCGGCGCGGACTGGCCTTTAAGGGTCAATGTGTTCGCGCTTGGCATGGCGAACGGCGTGTTCGCCGTCGCCGCAATCAGTGCGATGATGGCCCATGCAAGTTCCGGCCGGGAAAAGCGCGAAGGCACGCGTATGGGGCTGTGGGGCGCGGCGCAGGCGATAGCCTTCGGGCTTGGCGGGTTCCTCGGAACGGCAGCAGTAGACGCGACGCGCGCCATCTTCGACACGACAGTAACCGCTTACGCAGCCGTATTCACGGCCGAGGGTATCTTGTTCCTGCTCGCCGCGGTTCTGTCTCTGCGCGTCGCAGCAGCAGCACGCGAGAGCCGCGGCAGTGAGCCGCCCGGGCCAAAGCTGGGCACGTTCGCGGCGGGTGAGGGTTATCTGGCAGACGCAAGCGGAAGGTGAGAGTGATGACCGAAATCCAGACTTTTGACGTTGCGGTGGTCGGCGGCGGACCATCGGGCGCTACCGCAGCCAACGACCTGGCGCGCGCCGGCTACTCTGTCGCCCTGATCGACCGGGGCGGGCGCATCAAGCCGTGCGGTGGCGCGATCCCTCCGAAGCTCCTGAAGGATTTCGCGATTCCCGATCACCTGATGGTCGCGCAGGCTACATCCGCCCGCATGGTGGCCCCTTCCGCCAAGGCGGTGGACATGGACATCGGCGGCTTTGTCGGGATGGTCGACCGCGAGGAGTTCGACGAGTGGCTGCGCGATCGCGCGGCCCGAAACGGCGCGACCCGCTTTACCGGCACCTTCAAGAAGATAACACGCGACGACGACGGCTACGCGACCGTTCACTTCGCACCAAAGGGCGCCCTCAACGACGCACGTGAAAGCCTGCGCGCGCGGCTGGTCATCGGCGCGGACGGTGCGCGCTCCACTGTTGGCAAGCAGGAGGTGCCCGGCGCGGAGAACGTGAACTGCGTGTTCGCTTATCATGAGATCGTCAATTCGCCGGAAGAAGGCGGCGGCTTCGACGGCAGCCGCTGCGACGTCTACTATCAGGGCGAGGTCTCGCCCGACTTTTATGGCTGGGTGTTCCCGCATGGCAAGTGCACGAGCGTCGGCGTCGGCAGCGCGCAAAAGGGCTTCTCGCTACGCGGCGCGACGGCATTGCTGCGCCAGAAGTCAGGTCTCGAAGGCGTCGAGACGATCCGCTGCGAGGGCGCGCCGATCCCGCTGAAACCGCTGAAACGCTGGGACAATGGCCGCGATGTGCTGCTGGTCGGCGATGCTGCCGGCGTGGTCGCCCCGGCCTCGGGGGAGGGTATTTTCTACGCCATGACATGTGGGCGCTATGCCGCCGAAGCCGGCACGCAGTTTCTCAAGACGGGGGATGCTCGCGCACTGCGCCTCGCGCGCAAGCGCCTGATGAAGGAACACGGCAAGGTGTTCTGGATCCTCGGCATCCTGCAGCATTTCTGGTACCGCAACGACTCGCGCCGCGAGCGGTTCGTCAACATTTGCGATGACCAAGATGTTCAGTATTTGACCTGGCAGGCCTACATGAACAAAAAGCTGGTGCGGGCTAACCCGATGGCGCATATCCGGATTTTCTTCAAGGACATGGCGCACCTGCTACGGATTGTGAATCCATGACCGAAAAAGTCTCAAGGGCCTCGAACCTCTGGACGCAAGTGCTCTCGGCCGGTGCGGCGGCAATCGTCGTGGCCGTATTTGGCGCCACCATGACCGATATCGGGCCGTGGTATCAGGGGCTTGCGAAACCGTCCTTTCAGCCGCCGGACTGGGCGTTTGGGCCGGCCTGGACGCTGATCTTTGCCTGCGCGGCGCTGGCGGGCGTGACGGCTTGGCGCGCTGCGCCGGACGGCGCCAGCCGGGAATGGATCATCGGTCTGTTCGCGCTAAATGGCTTCTTGAACGTGGCATGGACGGTGCTGTTCTTCCGCCTTCATCGGCCGGATTGGGCGCTGATCGAGGTTGCGATCCTTTGGCTGTCGGTGCTGGGGCTGCTGGTGTATCTCGGGCGATTTTCCAAACTGGCAGGCGCGCTCATCGTGCCTTACCTGGTTTGGGTGGCGTTCGCCGGCGTGGTCAATTACCAGATTGTTCAGCTCAACGGGCCGTTTTAGCCCGATGCACGGCGTATTCACGACGCTGGAAGCGTTGTTCGCGTCCGGCCGGATCGTCGATATCGCGATTGCGCTGATGCTGGCGGAAACTGCTGCGATTTGGCTCTATTGCCGCGCTCGGGGGGCGGCCGTCGCCATTGCGGATCTCGCATGGAACGTGCTTGCCGGGGCAAGCCTGCTTCTGGCGTTGCGCGCAGCGTTGACCGGTGCCGGGTGGATGTGGATCGCCGGGTTTCTCACCGCCGCCTTGATCGCGCATATCGGCGACATTCGCCGCCGCCTGATGTCACGCTGAGGCGGCATCAAGGTGCGGGGGCCCGACTAATCCGCCTCCGCATGCGCAGCCTCGGCTCCGCCCTTGACCCGCTCGGCGAGCGCCGCCTCGATGAACCCGGTGATATCTCCGTCAAGCACTGCGCCCGGATTGGTGTTCTCCAGGCCGGTGCGCAGGTCCTTCACGAGTTGATAGGGCTGCAGCACGTAGGACCGGATCTGGTGCCCCCAGCCAATGTCCGTTTTCGACGCCGCCACGGCACTGGCAGCTTCCTCGCGTTTCTGCAATTCGAGTTCATAGAGCCGGGAGCGCAGCATCGCCCACGCGCTGGCGCGGTTCTTGTGCTGTGAGCGTTCGTTCTGGCACTGCACCACGATGCCCGTGGGCAGATGGGTGATGCGCACGGCGCTGTCGGTGGTGTTGATGTGCTGGCCGCCGGCGCCGCTTGCGCGGTAGGTATCGATCCGGCAGTCGCTCTCGTTGACATCGATCTCGATGTCCTCGTCAATCACCGGATAGACCCACACAGACGCGAAGCTGGTGTGACGCCGCGCGTTGGAATCGAAGGGTGAGATGCGCACCAGACGATGGACGCCGGACTCGCTCTTCAGCCAGCCGTAGGCGTTGTGCCCCTTGACCAGCAGCGTGGCCGACTTGATCCCGGCTTCTTCGCCGTCCTGCGCTTCGATGACCTCCACCCCGTAACCGCGCTTCTCCGCCCAGCGCATGTACATGCGCATGAGCATCTGCGCCCAGTCCTGGCTCTCGGTGCCGCCCGCCCCGGAGTGAATTTCGACGTAGCAATCGTTGGCGTCGGCTTCACCGGAGAGGAGCGCCTCGACCTCATGCTTCTGGACATCGGCCTGCAGGGTCTTCAGCGCCGCGATGGCTTCACCTGCAACCTCTTCGTCGCCTTCGGCTTCTGCAAGCTCGATAAGATCGACATTGTCGGTAAGGCGTTGTTCGAGTGACGCATAGGTGTTGAGCGCGGATTCAAGGGCCTGACGCTCGCGCATGATTTTCTGCGCGCGGTCGGAGTCTTCCCAGAGCGCGGGGTTCTCGACCTCGGCGTTCAACTCGTTGAGGCGTTCGTTCGCGGCATCCCAGTCAAAGATGCCTCCGTATCAGCGCGAGGGATTCGCGGATGTCGTCAACGATGGTTTGCGCTTCGGCACGCATCAAGAAGCTCCATGTTCATATGAGGGCTGGCGCAGCGGGTTGTCCACCACACCTTTTCAGTAATGTAGAGCGCAAGGGGCGGTTTGTCAGTAGAGCCCACCGGCCTCGGGGCTGCGCGTCTCGTCTTCCGCGCCGGGCGTGAAGGCACTTGGATAGCCGACGTAGGAGAACGGGTCGGGTGGCTCGTTGCCCGGCTTGAAGGCTTCCATGATGACATTCTCGTCGCCTTCCTGCGCGCGCAGGCCGGTTTTGGCGTTGACGCGGATCAACTTGATGCCCTCGGGAGCGCGGAACGGCACGGCAGCCTCGTCACTGAGCGCCATCTTCATGAATTCGGAGAAGATCGGCGATGCTACGCCGCCGCCGGTCTCGCCCCGGCCCATAGGCTTGGGGTTATCGAAGCCGACGAACACGCCCGCAGCCAGGTCCGGCGCAAAGCCGACGAACCAGGCATCGCGCTCCTCATTGGTGGTGCCGGTCTTGCCAGCCAGAGGCTTGCCGACCTCCTTGGCGCGATAGCCGGTGCCACGTTTGACGACGCCTTCGAGGATCGACACCATTTGGTAGGCGGTCATGGCGTCAATCACGCGCTCGCGGTTGTCAATCAGTTCGGGCTCGTCCTGTCCAAGCCACGCCTCGGCGTCGCAAGCAACGCATTCGCGCTGGTCGTGATGCCAGATGGTCTCCCCATACCGGTTCTGGATGCGGTCTATCATTGTGGGGGTGATCTTCCTGCCGCCATTGACGAGCATGCTGTAGGCCGTGACCATGCGCATGAGGCTCGTTTCCCCGGCTCCCAAAGCCATGGAAAGCACCGGCATCATGTCGTCGTAAATGCCGAACCGGCGGGCATATTCGCGGATAATCGGCATTCCGACATCCTGTGCAAGGCGCACGGTCATCAGGTTGCGAGACTTTTCCACGCCAAGTCGCAGCGTCGAAGGACCGTAGAACTTGTCGCCGTAATTTTTCGGGCGCCAGAGCCCCTGCTCGCCGGGTTGCTCGATGGCTATGGGCGCATCAAGCACGATGCTGGACGGGGTATAGCCATTGTCAAGAGCAGCCGTGTAGACGAAAGGCTTGAACGCCGAACCGGGCTGGCGTAGCGCCTGAATGCCCCGATCGAACTGGCTCTTGTCGAAGCTGAAGCCGCCGGCATGTGCCAGCACGCGCCCCGTATGAGGGTCCATCACGGTGATCGCGCCGCCCACTTCCGGCACCTGCATGAGCCGCCAGCCATCGTCACGACCGGGCATCACCTTGTAGCCTGCCACGGTCCTTATGTCGGCGCTCTGTTCCTCCGCCGTGTCCTGCCCCGGTTCCGGGGGCGCTATGTAAATCACGTCGCCGACGCTCAGCACCTCTGTGGCGGATTTCACCTTCGGGCCGCGCACGCCAACCTCGCCCTTCATGACCAGCTTGCGTGCCCATTCGATCTCGGAAAACGGGATGGTGACCTTGCGCCGTTCAGTTTCGAGCGCGCCTGCACGCGTCTGGACCGGGCGCAAGCCCGCCACCGCCTTTTCGTCGCTGACGTCGAGCACAATGGCGAGCCGCCACGGCGTGATATCGCGGAACTCCTGTTGATCAGCCAGCTTGGCTCCCCAGTCGCCGGAAGGGTCGATGTTGGCGATCGCCCCGCGCCAGCCATGACGGCGATCATAGGCGACAAGACCTTCGCGCAACGCCTTGCGGGCCTTGACCTGCAATTCCGGGTCGAGCGTGGTGCGCACCGACAGCCCGCCACCGTACAGCCCCTCTTCGCCGTAGCGCGATGCAAGCGTGCGGCGCACTTCCTCGGCAAAATATTCGCCAGCGAAGGTGTTGCCGCGAAACGGCCGTGAATTGACCGACAAATCCTTCGACTTGGCCTGATCGGCGTGGTCGGCGGTGATGTAGCCGTTCTCGCGCATCTGGTCGATAACCCAGTTGCGCCGACCGATGGCCCGCTCGGTCTGGCGGAAGGGGTGGTAGTTGTTCGGTGCTTTCGGAAGTGCCGCAAGATACGCCGCCTCGTGCACCTGCAACTCGTGCAACTCCTTGCCAAAATAGTTGAGCGATGCGGCCGCGATCCCGTATGAGCCGATCCCGAAATAGATTTCGTTCAGGTAAAGTTCGAGGATCTTGCCCTTCTCGAAGGCGTGCTCCATACGGATGGCGAGCATCGCTTCCTTGATCTTACGCTCGAAGCTGCGGACATTGGACAACAGGAAATTCTTGGCCACCTGCTGGGTGATGGTCGATGCGCCCACAAGCCGTCGCCCGGCCTGGTAGTTCCGTAGATTGGCAAGCGCGGCCCGGAAAATGGCGGCCACGTCGATGCCGCCATGCTCATAAAAATTCTTGTCCTCAGCGGACAGAAATGCGCTGACGACCATCTCCGGAACGGTTTCGATCGGGACGTAGAGTCGCTCTTCGCGCGCATATTCCGCAATCAGCCTGCCGTCATTCGCATGGAGCCGGCTCAGCACCTTCGGCTCGTAATTGGCCAGAGCCTCATAGTCCGGAAGGTCCTGGGAATAGGTCCACAAGATGTAGGCCACACCCGCGGACACCGCGAGGAACACGATCACCCCGGCGGTGAACAGGAAGCCGAACAGGCGCAGCATCAAGCTCTTGCGGCGTTTGGGCCGCCGGGGCGGTGAAACGTTGAGATTGAAAGGCATCGTTGCTCGAATCCCGAATCCTGATCTAGATGCCACGCGAATGCGACCGCCTTCGCGCTAATTCGCGGCAGTCAGATCACGACTTTGCGGCATTTTCCCGGCTCTTCTGTATAACATCGCCGTCGCCGATGCCATGCAGGCCGCCGGTTTTGCCCAGTTGTTTACGTCGATCGTGAGGTTTCAATTCGGGAGACTGACCTCTCGCTTATTGAAAAAGCCCTTGATCGCGCGGGCGATGTGGCCAGACACTAGCGCGCGCCATTTGCTCGATGTCAGCAGCTTTTCGTCCTCCGGGTTGGTCAGATAGCCAAGCTCAAGCAGGACGGAGGGGATATCCGGCGCGCGCAAAACGCGGAAGTCGGCCGAGCGCATCGGCTTCTTGTTCAGCGCGATTTGCCCCTGCAGCTTGGTTAGCATCGTGCGGCCGAATGCAATCGAAAAGTTCTTGGTCTCACGGCGCATGAGGTCGATCAGAATCATGTTGACCTCGTCCTGCGTCTCGTCGAGTTCCATGCCTGCGATAAGGTCGGCACGGTTCTCTTTCGCGGCAACCGCTTGGGCCTGTTCGTCCGAGGCTTCTTCCGACAAGGTATAGATCGTCGCGCCGCGCACGAGCCGGGCGTACTTGTCCGCAAGCGCATCGGCGTGCAGCGAGATGAACAGATCGGCGTTATGGTGATGGGCGATGTTGACCCGTTCCGCGAGCGGTATGAAGACGTCGTCATCACGGGTCAGGAAAACGTCCAGCGAACCAAGCTGCTCGAGATCGCGCTTGAGCTGCTTTGCGAAGGCCAGAACCACATCTTTTTCGGTTGTACCGCCCTTGCCGATAGCCCCTGGATCAATGCCGCCGTGTCCCGGATCGATTACCACCACTGGCCGGGGTTTCGGCTTGTCTTTCCTGTCGTCTGCCAGGGGATGAGGTTTCGTCTCGTCCGCCTGTCGTCGCGGCGGCTCGCCCACGACAACCGTTGGCCGGTCCGCCTGCTTCTCGAACTCTTCCAGGCTGATGGCCGCAAGATCGATCACGAGGCGCGCCGGATTTCCCTTGGCTGCGTCTTGCACGAACGCCTTTTCAACCTTCACCGGCTTCACCACGTCTATGACGATGCGTGATTTGCCGGCGCTGAACAGCCCGTAGCGGAACGCGCTGATCAAGCCTCGTCCCTTGGTCCCGAGCTGCGGGGGCATCTGGAAATTGACTTCCGGAAGGTCGACGACGACACGATATGGATCACCCAGAGTAAACACCCGAAAATCCACCGGCTTGGAGAGGTCGGCGACGAAGCGCGTCTTCTTGAGGTCACCGCCGACGCGCGCATCCTTCGCCACCGGGCCGGCGCCTGCGGGATGGCTCGACACGGCAGCAAAAATAGTACAGGCCATGGCGGCCAGGAGGACGACGGCGGCGCGGGCGCTCCAGCGAGCGAACGGCCGGCGCGGATCGGGACAGGAGCGGACCTTGCGGTGGTGGCTCATGGAATGGATGTCATGTTTTGCGACGCGGTTGAAGCTGCCTTCCGGGCCACTCCGCAATAGCAGAAGTCGGGCGGTGCGCAACAGATCATCGGTTGCCAGGCCACGGATTTATTGTCCGACCAGCATGGCGGCATGCGTTAACACTATGTTTCTGAATCGAGCCTCATTAAGGCGCATGAGCCACGCAGTGCTTGCTGGCGCTCGCATCAGTGTTTAAGAAGTGAGAAGTAAAGTCCAGAGCAAGCCGCGATCGTTTGCACTGTTTCTCGCGCATCAGGTTCTGTGCTACCGTCTTGGTCGCGAGTCGCGCTAAAGCCGACCAGTCTTGCGGCATCGAGCACGCATGTGGTCGGCGGCGAGCCTGAGAATGAGGCCGCTCATGCAACTGCAGGCGGCACGGCGTCAAGCTGCACAACGCCGGTTTCAGAGTGAAATCCGGTGCCGCTGGTGCAAGACGCCAGCTTCCGGTACGCCTCAGGGCGGACGGGTCGACTGTATGAAGGGCCGGCGCTTGCTAATGGGCATCGGCCAGATGAATTTGAGGAATTCCCGCTGCCGGGCGCGCTTATGGCCGGGGCGGAAGACGGGTCGGTGATCTTGACCCGTCACGTTTCGCGCCTATTCGTGGGCGCAGGAAACATTGGGTTTGGTCTTGTTAAAAGGCTGCGCGTTCGGATTGTTCGTCGCAAGATGAGCGCCACCGCCCAGCCGAAGAGAAGACTTTGAAGGCAACAGGAACAGCGCCGCCATGCATCCCTTCATGAGCGCCGGAAACTGGACAGACGGCACCGCCGCCCTTCGCGCGCGTGCTCCGTCGCGTTTTGCGTCCACGCATCCGGCTCCCGGGGTTGATCTGGCGCCTGATTTACGCGCGCGCCCGCCCGGACAGCGCCAGCCAGCCAGCTCATGGCCGGCACGGCGCTCACAGGCGCTGCGCGCGCTGGAGAGACAAAATCATGGGAAACAAGATGCTCATCGACGCCGCGCACCCGGAAGAGACCCGGGTTGTGGTTCTGCGCGGCGACAGGGTCGAGGAATTTGACTTTGAGTCCGCCGCGCGCAAGCAGTTGCGCGGCAATATTTATCTGGCAAAGATAACGCGGGTCGAATCCTCGCTTCAGGCAGCGTTCGTTGACTACGGCGGGAACCGGCACGGCTTCCTCGCGTTCAACGAAATTCATCCCGATTACTATCAGATTCCCGTCGCCGACCGCCGCGCGCTGCTTGAAGAAGAAGCAGAGCTCTCGCGCGCTTCGGAACATGATGCCGACAACGGGGACGATGCAGGCGAGGACAACTACGATAACGACGATGCCGAGAACGTGGGCTTCATGGCGCTTGACGCTGTCTTGCCCGATGAGATTTCCGAAGAACTCGCCGATGCCGTGTCGCGCGCAAACGAAGCCGCTGATGAAATCCCGCCGGAGTTTCACTCGGCAAAGCGCCAGCGCCTGACCGAGCGGTTGGAAGCGCTGACGCAGAGTGCGCTCGACGAGGAAGACGAGGAACCCCAAGCCGGCACTGACGCGGGTTCCGAGGCGCTGCGCGAAGTGGAGTCGGTTCCCGACGAGGGCAACGATGAGGCGCCACAGGTCAGAAACGGGGAAGACGTCGAGGCCGTCGGTTCCGGCGATGCGCTCGAGGAGGTGCCCCAGCGTCATCCGCGCCGGCGCAAGCGCAACTACAAGATCCAGGAGGTCATCCGCCGCCGGCAGATACTGCTGGTGCAGGTCGTCAAGGAAGAGCGCGGCAACAAGGGCGCGGCGCTGACCACCTATCTCTCGCTCGCCGGGCGCTACACCGTGCTGATGCCCAACACCGCCTCCGGCGGCGGGATTTCCCGCAAGATCGCCTCGCCCGCCGATCGCAAGCGGTTGCGCCAGATCGTCGATGAGCTGGACGTTCCCGAAGGCATGGGCCTGATCGTGCGCACCGCCGGTGCAGCCCGCACCAAGGCCGAAATCAAGCGCGACTTCGAATATCTGCTGCGGTTGTGGGAGAATGTGCGCGACCTGACGCTACAGTCCACCGCCCCTGCGCTGGTCTACGAGGAAGGCAACCTCATCAAGCGCTCGATCCGCGACCTCTACAACAAGGAGATCGACGAAGTGCTGGTCGCTGGCGATACTGCCTATCGCGAGGCAAAAGACTTCATGCGCATGATCATGCCCAGTCATGCGAAGAACGTGAAGCCGTACAAAGAGCCGGAGCCGATATTCATCAAGAACAGTGTCGAGCGCCAGCTCGATGCAATGTACAGCCCGTTCGTTACTTTGAAATCTGGCGGCTACATCGTCATCAACCAGACCGAGGCGCTGGTGGCGATCGACGTCAACTCGGGCAAATCGACCAAGCAGCACTCGATCGAGGACACCGCTCTTCGGACGAACATGGAAGCCGCCGAGGAAATTGCCCGGCAGCTTCGCCTGCGCGACTTGGCCGGGCTGATCGTGATCGACTTCATCGACATGGAGGAGCGGCGCAATAACCGCTCCGTGGAGCGCAAGCTGAAGGAGTCGCTTCGCAATGATCGCGCCCGCATCCAGATCGGGCGGATCAGCGCCTTCGGTCTGCTGGAGATGTCGCGCCAGCGTATCCGCACGGGCGTGCTCGAAGGCTCGACGACCGTGTGTCCGCACTGCCAGGGAACGGGCGTGATCCGCTCGACCGAGTCGGTGGCGCTGTCGGTCCTGCGCGCGCTGGAGGATTATCTGCGCTCCAACAAGGTGGCGGACCTGAACGCGGTCACCTCCGGCGACGTCGCCCTGTACATTCTCAATAACAAGCGTGACTACCTCAACGATATCGAGCGGCGTTTCGGCGTGCGCCTCGGGGTGCTGAGCGATGAGCGGATGCATGGTAGCAGCTTTGCCATCGAGAAGATGACGGGCGAAGCTGGTGCGGATTCGGAAAGCAACGTCGTCGTGCAGATGGACTGGGGCGCGTTCGACGTGCCAGGAGCCGGCAAGCCGGAGGGGGGCGGCGACGAGGATGCGCGCAAGCGGGCCCGCCGCAAGCGCCGCCGGGGCCGCAATGGCCGCCAGGACGGCGGCGAGGAGGCTGCTGCGTCGATCGAGGCACCGGCGGTAGCGGAAGAAGCCCGTGCGGCAGAGCCAGACGATTCGGACAGCGAGGAAGAACAGCGCGCGCGCAAATCTCGCCGTCGCGGCCGGCGAGGCGGTCGTCGCCAGCGAGCACGGCGCGAGGGCACGGCAAGCGGGGAGCAGACTTCAGAGTTGCCGCAGGAGGCCGCCGACGCGGGCGATCATGGCTTGGAAGCGGTCGCTTCTGCCGGGACACGTGACGAGACACCGGGCAAACCGGCTGAGGCCGCGGGCGCGGACGGGCCCGGCGATGGATTGGAAACGAAGCGCGCAAGGCGAGCGAGGCCGGCCAAGCCGTCCGCAGAAGATCTCGAAGTTGCGGAGCCGGTGGCTGCGCCAGAGCCGGTGAAAGAACCCGTGACGGCGTCAGGCGAGTCCGAGAGTGAAGAGCAACGCCCGCGCCGCCGCGGCTGGTGGCAGCGGCGCTGAATCTCTGCATCGCACGGGACAGTAGACGCGAGGGCCGGAACAGCCTGCATATTTGCGCTGTCCTCAATTCCCAGATTGTTGGAAAAGCGCGGCCCTTAGGCGCTCAAGCGGCCTGCGATCTGATCGGACCATAGCGCGTTCAAAGAAATCGGAATCAGTGAACGCGCTCTAAGTTATTGTTTTGTCGCACTTTCTGACGCAAAACCGGGTCCCATCCCGGATCAAGTCCGGTGCCCACTTTTGCTGAAAATGCTCTAGATGGCGGCTCTACCTTTCTGAATCGTCGCCCAATTAATCCGAAATCCGGTTCCCATCTTTCGGATCGCGCTACAAAGCGGCTCAGGCGTTACCCAATCCAGACGCCGTCTGATCAAGCGGACACTCCCGCCCCTTCTTGTGGCACTTGCGCCGGTACTCTGCGGCCCAGAAGTCGTAGATGCCGAGATCGCGCGCGGCCTCAGCGCATTCAAGGATCAGGGTTTCGCGATTGGCATCCGATCCGGCGTCCTTCCATGCCTTTTTCTGCTTCTTGGTGCGCCCGCAGCCCACGCAGACGCCGCGCTTGTCCTTGCAGATGTCGATGCAGGGGGAGGGGAGTTTGTCGCGCTTGCCCAATCCTGAACTCCTGATGCAGACACGAAAATTTGCTCTCCGTCAGGTTATGAGAACCTGAGCGCGGAGATCAAGATTTATCGGGCCGCAGCTACATGAACAGGCGCTCGCCATCCAGCCCCTTGTACAGATCGGCCACGAACCCGCCATAGCCATTATAAATCTGTGTGGGGATGCGTTCGTCGGTGCCGATCACCTTCTCGGTGGCCTGGCTCCAGCGCGGATGCGGCACTTCCGGATTCACGTTGGCCCAGAAGCCATATTCTGACGCCTGGATTTCTTCCCAGAATGTCTTTGGCCGCTCCTCGGAGAACTCGAAACGCACGAGCGACTTCGCGGACTTGAACCCGTATTTCCACGGCGCTGCGAGGCGGATCGGCGCGCCGTTCTGCTTTGGCATCGGCTTGCCATACATGCCGGTTGCGAGGAAAGCGAGATCGTTCACGGCTTCCTTGATGGTCAGCCCTTCGGTGTAGGGCCAGGGATACCAGTGTGCCTTCTGGCCGCGCGCCACGTCCGGGTTCATGAAAGTCTGCAATTTTATGAATTTCGCCTTCCCGAGCGGCTTCGCGAGGTCGACCAGCGCCTTCATCGGGAAGCCGGACCAAGGCACCACCATGGACCATGCTTCGACGCAGCGCAGCCGGTACACCCGCTCTTCCAGAGGCATTTTGGCCAGCAACTCGTCGATGCCGATCTTGAAAGGCTTCTCTACCGCTCCTTCGATGGCGATCTCCCACGGGCGGATGGGCAGCGCCTGCGCGGCGTCGGAAATGCGCTTGTGGGAGCCGAACTCGTAGAAGTTGTTGTAAGTGGTTGCGATGTCTTCCGGGGTGATCGGGCGGGAGAATTTGAAAGTGTGATTGCGCGGCACGGGGTAGAGATGCGCGCTCGGATCGTCGGTTGCTGCCTGCGCGACGTCCGGCAGGGCCGCGCTGCCAAATGCCGCGGCGACTGCACCAGCGCTAGCGATTGCGCCCGCGCCGGCCATGAACCGCCGCCGATTGAGGAACGTGACCTCGTCGGTCACAAGCCGCTCGGGCAGTTCCCAGCCCTTCGTGCGCTTAATCAGCATGTCTGTCTGTCCCGCGTTTGAGTTTCTCAACTATATAGGCGGTCGCGGGGGAAACCGATCACAAGGGCAATCACAGTTTTGCGAACGAGGTACGCTTCAGGCCGCAGCTTCACCCGCGACGATCTTCTCGGCCAGCTTCCCGTTCAGTTCCTGCATATGGTCGTGCTGCGCGTGGAAGGTGCCGACACCAGCGGTGGCCGAGCGCAATTCGAGGATCAGATCGCGGGTCTCGGCCTCGGGGATCTGGGCCTGCACGATGTCCCAGCCTTCCCAGCCGGGGCGAGAATCGAAGCCGAGGATCTGGCCGCGCCGCGCGGAAATGATCTGGTTGATCTTCGGTGTCGCCTCGGACGGCGTAGCGATCTCAAGAGCGCTGACCGGCTCCAGCAGCACGGGATCGCATTGCGGCATCCCTTCCGACATGGCCAGGCGCCCGGCCGCGCGGAACGACTGTTCGGAGGAATCTACGCTATGATAGGAGCCGTCTTTCAGGCAGACCGCGACATCCACCACGGGAAAGCCAAGCGGCCCTTCGCCCAGATAATCGCGCACGCCAGCCTCCACCGCCGGGATATATTGCTTCGGCACGGCACCGCCGGTGATGGTTTCGGAGAACTCGAATCCGCTGCCGCGGGGCAGCGGTTTGATCTCCAAAACGACGTCGCCGAATTGCCCGTGTCCGCCGCTCTGCTTCTTGTGGCGGCCGCGCACTTCCGTGCCCTTGCGAATGCTCTCCTTGTAGGGGATCTTGCGCAGGCGGGTTTCGGCCTTGATGCCGTATTTGCCTTCCAGCCGCTCCAGCGCGAGACGCAGATGCATCTCGCCGAAGCCCCATAGCTCCATGCCGCCGGTTTCGGTGTTGTGGGTGAAGACCAGCGAGAGGTCCTCGTCGCAAATCTTGCTAAGCGCAGTGGTCAGGCGAACCTCGTCCTTGCGCTCTGCCGCGTTGATGGCCAGCCCGTAGACCGGCGGTGGCGATGGCTGAATGAAATGCTTGCGAGGCTCGTCCTTCAGCGTGGAGCACATGTCGCCCGTGGCGGCGTGCTCAAGACGTGCCAGCGCCACGGTCTCGCCCGGCCCGGCACGACCGCGCTTGGCAGTCTCCTGTCCGAGGATGCTCAAGACCCCCGCCGCTCGGTCCTCGCCTTCTGGTGAATACACGGTCTGCCCCTCGGTAATTTCGCCGCGCAATACCCGGGTTAGCGACAGCTTGCCGCCGTGGGCGGTGTGCAGCGTCTTGACCACGGCCAGCGCGCTCGGCCAGTCGGCCACACCAAGCCGCTGCGCCGCCTGGTCGACGCCCGGTGCCTCGTGACGCAGCGCCTTCAGCAGCCGCAGGATGCCGTTGCCCCGTTCGGCCGACCCGATCAACACCGGGCAGATGACCCCTTCGCGCAGTTCCTTTGCGAGGTCGTCGAATACATGGTCGCGGGGCGGCTCGATGTCTTCAAGGAGCTGCTCCATCAGCGCATCGTCGTAATCGGCCAACTGCTCTAGCATCGAAAAGCGCGCCTCGGCCTCGCGCGCGCTTGCGGCCTGCGGAATGTCGACAACCTCGCTTGGCTTGTGTTCGCGGTAGACGAACGCGCGTTCCAGCGCCAGGTCGATGAAGCCTGTCGCGATGCCGTTCTCCCAGATCGGGATGTGGCGCAGGACGAGGGGACGGATGCTCGCCGGCTGCAGGATCGGCAGCACATCGCGCAAGTGCGTGTCTGTCCTGTCGATCTTGTTCAGGAACAGGAAATGCGGGATGCCCTGATCTTCGAGCTCCTTCAGGATGAGTTGCAGGGCGGGAACCTTGCGCGCATCAGTCTCGCAAACGACAACGGCGGCGTCACACGCTGCGATGGCGGCAGCGCTCTCGCGGTGAAACTCGACCGAGCCGGGGCAGTCGAGGAAGGTGAAGCTGTCGCCGAGGAACTCGGTTTGAGCGACGTTCATCTCCACGCTCATCTTATGGGCGCGGGCGGAAGGCGCGCTATCGCCGACCGTGTTGCCTTCAGCGATCGTGCCCTGCCGGTTGATCGTGCCGGTGCGTGCCAAGAGGGCTTCGAGAAGGGTCGTCTTGCCGCTTGAATACGGACCGACCAGCGCCACGCAGCGCGGCCCATGGGTGACATGCGTGCCGGTATCCGCCATCGTTTCCTCCGCATATTTCTTATGTCGGCTGGTTGCCTGACATTCATCGTTGCAAGCACCTGCGCAGATGGCAAGTGCAGAGACGCAAATATTTCTGCGTGGCTCAGTGTAAAGATGCTGTCGGCGAGATCAGTTATGAGTGGTGCGCGGCGCGTCGATATAGGCAACGCGGAGCATGTTGGTCGCGCCGGGCGTCCCCAGCGGTACCCCCGCCGAGATGATGACGCGCTCTCCGGTCGCGGCAAAGCCGGCCTCGCGGGCGATGCCGCAGGCCCGCTCGACCATGTCGTCCAGATCGTTCGGGTCGTCGGTCAACACACAGCGCAGCCCCCAGGCGAGCGCGAGGCGGCGGGCGGTGGCGCGCACCGGCGTCAGCGCCAGCACCTGCGTTGCCGGGCGGTGGCGAACGGCGCGCAGGGCGGTTGCGCCGGTGGCGGTGTAGCAGATGATCAGCGCCAGCCCGAGCGAGCGGGAAATGGAAGCCGCTGCCGCGCTGATGGCGCCGGGCGCGTCTTCGTCTGGGCCGATCTCCTGCGCATGGATGATACTGTCGTAGAGAGGGTCGCGCTCGACCTCGCATGCGATGCTGTCCATCGTCGCGACGGCCTCGGCGGGGTATTTGCCGACTGCGGATTCAGCCGACAGCATCACCGCATCCGCGCCTTCGAACACGGCCGTGGCAACGTCGGAAACCTCCGCGCGGGTCGGGGCGGGCGCTTCGATCATGGACTCGAGCATCTGCGTGGCGATCACCACCGGCTTACCGGCTCGGCGGGCGGCGCGGGTCAGCGATTTCTGGATGCCGGGCACCTTTTCAAGCGGCATCTCCACGCCGAGATCGCCGCGCGCCACCATCAGCGCATCTGCGCGCTCCAGGATCGCGTCGATCCTCTCGACCGCAGACGGCTTCTCGATCTTCGCCATGATCGCTGCGCGCCCGCCTGCGAGCTTGACCGCCTCCGCGACATCGTCCTCACGCTGCACGAAGCTCAGCGCCAGCCAGTCCACGCTAAGGTTGAGCATGAAGTCGAGATCGGCGCGGTCCTTGTTCGTCAGCGCGCCCACGGGCAGCAGCGTGTCGGGTAGGCTGATGCCCTTGCGCCCGCGCAGCGGCCCGCCGGTGACCACGCGCGCGGTGATGGAATCGGGGCTGGCTTCGGTCACTTCGAGGCGCAGCTTGCCGTCATCGAGCAGCAGCCGGTGGCCCGTGGCGACGCTTCTGAAGATCTCCGGGTGGGGCAGGTGGACGCGGGACTTGTCGCCGGGCGCATCGCTCTGATCGAAACGGAACAATTCACCCGCTTCCAGCGTCGTGCCGTCGTCATCTGCAAAACCGCCGATTCGCAGCTTCGGCCCCTGAAGATCGACGAGGATGCCGATCGGCCTGTCGCGCTTCGCCTCCGCCTCGCGGATCACCGCCACTGCCGCTTTTGCAGCGTCGTGGGGGGTGTGGCTCATGTTGATCCGGAAAGTGTCTGCGCCCGCGGAAATCAGCCGGTCGATCATGACCGGGCTTGAGGAGGCGGGCCCGAGAGTCGCGATGATCTTGACCCGCCGCGCCCGCATCATTGCGCCTGAGCCGTGCTCTCTTCCGCGTCCGTCATGCGGATGGTCCAGTCGGACTCTTCCTTGGTGTCCACCTCGAAAAAGCCGGTGCGGGTGTAGCCTCGCTTGGCGCAATCATGAACGCCGCGGATGGTAAATTCCTTTTCGTCGGTGCACATGAAGTCGTTGCCGCTCCATTCTCCGCCGCGGTCGTAGTCGACGGCATGGACATAATAGAATCTCGCGATAAGCTCGCCCTTGAGCAGAACCTCGCATTTCTGCGAGGCAACGTTCCACCAACCCTCACTTACCCAACCGGTATCATCCTTGTAGCCGATGGCCACGCCGATGCGGCTTGTCGTCATGTTGCACAGCTTCAAGTCGGCCTTGGCAGGTTGCGCGGTTGCCGCTGCGGTGAACATGAAAGCGGCTGCAAGGCAGGCAAGTCGCAAAGCTCGCGCGGCGGATCGCTGCGTCATGAGAACCTCTGGTCTCTCCTCGGCGTGAATGTCGTCTTCGGTGCACCACTGCGACCCTTTATCGGACAACTTGTCTTAGCACGCCGGCGGGTCAACGAGAATAGCGCGGAAATCATTAACATTGGTGTGCGTCGGCCCCGTCACGAGCAGATCGCCCAAAGGTCTGAAGAACGACTGCGAGTCGTTATTCTGGAGAAATGTGGCTGCATCTAGGTTTTCAGTGAGCGCGCGCGCGAGCGTATCCGGCATGACAATTGCGCCGGCAGGATCATCCACGGCGCCGCCGCCGCCATCCGAGCCGTCGGTGTCAGCAGCAAGCGCGTGGATTCCAGGCGTCCCGTCAAGCGCAATAGCGAGCGCGAGCGCGTATTCCTGATTCGGCCCGCCTTTGCCATCGCCGGAGAGGGTGACGGTCGCCTCGCCGCCCGACAGGATCGCCACGCGATGTCCGGCGCGCTGCAGGTCGATGGCTTGCCGCGCGTGCTGCGCCGCCAGGTCGCGGGCTTCGCCTTCCAGCGCGTCGCCGAGCAGGATCGCACGGTAGCCCAGACGCTCTGCCTTTGCCGCGGCAGCTTCCAGCGACTGTGCAGCGGTAGCGGCGAGAACGTACTCCACGTGCGCGAATGCCGGATCGCCGGGCTTCGGCGTTTCGTTCGCCGGGTCGCTGAGTGCGGCGGCGATAGCGGCTGGCGGTGTGATCGCGAAGCGCTCAAGCACGGCTCGCGCATCGGCGAGCGTCGTCGAGTCCGGCACGGTGGGGCCCGAGCCGATGGCATCCGGCGCATCGCCGCAGACGTCGGAAATCGCTAGCGTGACGACGCGCGCGGGAGCAGCTGCGGCGGCCAGCCTTCCGCCCTTGAACCGCGAGAGATGCTTTCGCACACAGTTGATCTGGCTGATCGTCGCGCCGGAGCGGAGTAGGCCCCGAGTGATCGCGCGCTTGTCTTCGAGGCTCAGCCCCAGCGCAGGCGCGGCGCACAGCGCCGAGGCCCCACCCGAAAGCAGGACGAGCACAAGGTCATCCGCTCCCGCACCACTCGCCAGCGCCAGCGCTGCCTCTGCCGCTCGCAGGCTGTCGTCATCCGGCACCGGATGCCCGGCTTCAACCAGCTGCGTGTGTTCGAGCGGCAGGCCGTAGCCGTGGCGCGTGATGGCAAGCGCATTGTAGCGGCCGACAGCGATCGCATCGGCATAATTGCGCTCCGCGACCCGCGCCATTGCCGCGCCGGCCTTGCCGCAGGCGATCACGAAAATCCGGCCCGCCGGCCAGTCCGGAAGATGCTCCGGCAAGCAACGCGCTGCCTGCGCGCGCGCCACTGCAGCGTCGAAAAGCGCGATCAAATTTGCACGATGTGGACCTTCAGCCATTGCACTTGTGCTTATCACGAAAGATGTAAGGCTCAAGGGTTTGCTTTTGAAAAAACTTCGGTAAGGTAGATGGTCTTCCACGGGGCATCACACGGCGCCTGGCTCAGCGCAACCAGATAACCACAGTTCAAGAATGCTGAAAAACACGGAGATCGACTTAGCGGGCGAATTGTCCGCAGATAACGCATTTGAATTCATCGCCGGTTCGCCGGATGCCGGCCTGGTGATTACCTGCGACCACGCGAGCAATGCCTTTCCGCCCGGTTATGGAACATTGGGCGTGCCGCGAGAACAGCTTGAACGGCACATCGCCTATGATATCGGAGCCGCGGGCGTGACGCGCCGGCTGGCGGCCCTGCTCGGCGCCCCCGCCTTGCTGTCGCGCTTCTCGCGCCTGTTCATTGACCCGAACCGTGCACTCGACGACCCGACGCTGATCATGCGCATCTCCGACGGGGCGGTGGTTCCCGGCAATGCGCATATCGACCGGCGCGAGGTGGAGCACCGGATCAATCACTACTATCGCCCCTATCATGCCGCGATCGACGCCGCGCTCGATGGGGCCATCGCGGCGGGAAAGCCCCCGGCGATCTTTGCGATCCACAGCTTCACCGAGAGTTGGCGCGGCCATCCGCGTCCGTGGCACGCCACCGTGTTGTGGGACAAGGACCCGCGCTTCGCCAAGCCGCTGGTTGATGCATTACACGGCGAACCAGGCGTCGTTGCCGGCGAGAACGAGCCCTATACGGGCCGCCTCAAGGGTGACAGCATGTATGAGCACGGGACGCGCCGCGGGTTGGCACATGCGCTCATCGAGATCCGTCAGGATCTGATCCGCGACGAGGCCGGGCAGCAGGCCTGGGCTGAACGGCTGGTGCGGATCATCGCGCGCATCCTGGGTTCGCCGCGAACATCGCGCGGCCTGCACCGCATACATTGTTATGGCTCCTATGCCGATGAAGGGGCAATATTGCCCCATGTAAGATCACCACGCGAGGAAGAGCTGATGAGCGAAATCGACCCGAAGACCGCCACCGAAATCGAGGCGGCGGTGTTCCGCCGGTTGGTGAGCCATCTGCGCGAGAGCACCGACGTGCAGAACATCGACATGATGAATCTTGCCGGGTTCTGCCGGAACTGCCTGTCAAACTGGTATCGCGAGGCTGCGGAGCAGCGCGGTTTCGACCTGTCGAAGGAGGAATCGCGCGAACTGGTCTACGGCATGCCCTACGACGAGTGGAAGGCGAAGTACCAGACCGATGCGACGCCGGAGCAGGCGGCGCGGTTTCAGGAGGCGCATCGCGACGGGCACTGAGACGGGTATCCACAGCCGCGGCTGCCGGTTCTGGATAAAGCGCGGGTGATGCTTGAGAGGCCGCGGGCGGTGGCCTAGCCTGTTCTTAACGGCAGGGCAGAAGATTCGCCCGCTACCCATGACCCCGATCCAACCGAAGACAGGCCCCCATGAGCGAACTTCAGCAAAGCGCCCGCGACCAGTTGCGCGCCATTATCGAACGGATCGAACGCCTCGAAGAGGAAAAGGCGGCGCTCGCCGCCGATCTGCGCGAGGTCTATGCCGAGGCGAAAGGAAACGGCTTCGATACCAAGGCGCTGCGCAAGATCGTGCAGTTGCGCAAGAAGGAAGCGCATGAGCGCCAGGAGGAGGAGGCGGTGCTCGCCACCTATCTTCACGCGCTCGGGATGCTTGAAGAGACGCTGCCATCATGGCAGGCGCCCGAAGAAGTGGCGGTCCCCCGGGAGGATGCGGCTTGAACGGCTTTGCCGGTCTGAAGCATTTTCAGTAACATCGATTCGATATCGGACCATGCGACCAGCCGATATCTTTGAGCCTGTTCGCTGGCTCGGATTTCACTGAACAGGTTTCAGCATAAATCTGCCTACCCCGGGGTATCGCAGGACTTGGCGCAAAGCGACTCACACGGGATGCCGTCCTTGTCGCGATCGAGCCTGGCGATCCCGCATTGCTGCAAATAGGCGCAGGCTTGCGTGCAGGTTTGAAGACTGCTGCAGGAAATTCGCTCACGCTTGCAGTCAACGGCGGCGCTTGCCGACGGGGGCGAAGCCTGGGACGAAGTCGGGTCGGCACCGGCTGTCGAGGCCGCTGAGCAGGTTGCGAAAACAATTATAATGCCAGCAAATTTACGCATGGCGCACACTCTCTCTCCAAGATTTAACTGGGAAAGTGAAACCGTAGAGAAACGTTGTCGTCAAGCGAAATGCGGCCCCGGCATTGCGCGCCCTAACGGACCCGGCTCCATGTCACGCCCTGGCATAGCAGGCCGCCGAGCACGCAGCCTTCCATTTCAAGCTTCTGTTTGCTCTTGACGGTGATGACACCGGTGTAGGTCTTGCCGTCGCGCGTGTTGTAGAGTCGGCCTTTCCAACTGTCGTCTCCGGTCTTGCGGGCGCCGCGCATGATCACGATGCCTTCGACCGGGCGTGAGCGCAGCTCGGCCTTGGGATTGTGGACGTCCTTGCGAGAGCGGTCGCGCACCTTGACGACCTTGGCACACAGGCCGCCGCCGCACTGATACATGCGCACGTGAGAGCCGTTTTCCGGATGCTGCCATACCCCGAAGGCATCGGCCGCCGACGCTGCGGCTGCGGGTGTTGTGAAAGCTGTCGCGGCTGCAAACAGCGCGGCAAGGCGTACCATCTGCATGACATGTCCTCCCTTGATATATGTTTTGGGCGAGGCCGGATTGCTGGCGCAGGCCGTTGCGTTCCTGTTCACCTTGGTGTCTAGTGCATCGACGCATTCATTCGCTTCACCGAGCCGCGAGTCCGGGAGCGAATGAAAGCGTCAAAGATGCACTAGCAAAACAATGTTTCTAGTGCAGTTTCCGACACAGACACTTGAATGAGAGAGTGCTGCAAGCGTGGATCAAGTGCCTGTGTCACTGCACTAGTCGTAACGCTTTGCGTTGATCCCGACGAGACCGACCGCAAAGGTATCAACGCTTGACGTTAACGTAAAGGAAAGCTGGCGACGGGCCGGGACCGCGGCGGAGAGTGCGCGCACCGGCAAAACCGCCTGGAGATTGGACCTTGTCGATCTGGGGAAAAATAGCCGGCGCGGCAACGGGGCTGGCTATCGGCGGACCGATAGGCGCGCTTCTCGGCGGGCTGGCCGGGCATCTTGCCATCGACCGTGAAAACGAAGAGGCAGACTCCCGCCATGAGCGGGAGGTGGCGTTCTCCATGGGCGTGATCGCGCTGGGCGCGAAGATGGCCAAGGCCGATGGCGTGGTCACGAAGGATGAGGTTTCCGCGTTCAAGGACGTCTTCAAGGTGCCGGACAGCGAGTTGAAGAATGTTGCGCGGCTGTTCAACCTCGCCAAGAAGGATGTGGCGGGCTACG
>CAZYYQ010000007.1:0-30468 GCA_964651275.1 uncultured Hyphomicrobiaceae bacterium
AGCACGGCGAAAGCCTGCCAGATTTCATCGTACAGACCCGACTTCTCGATCTCGTCGAGATAGATGGCATCGGCGGCACGCAGGATGTCGAGCTTCTCCGGCGTCACCGCGCCGGGAATGCGGATCGCCAGCCCCGGCCCGGGGAACGGATGGCGGCGCAAGAACCCATCGGGCAGGCCGAGTTCGCGGCCGAGCGCGCGCACCTCGTCCTTGAACAACTCGCGTAGCGGTTCGACGAGTTTCATGTTCATTCGCTCGGGCAACCCGCCGACATTGTGGTGCGACTTGATCGTGACCGACGGGCCGCCGGTGAACGAGACGCTCTCGATGACATCGGGGTAAAGCGTGCCCTGCGCGAGAAAATCCGCGCCGCCGATGCGACCGGCCTCCTCGTCGAACACCTCGATGAACAGCCCGCCGATGATCTTGCGCTTTTGTTCCGGGTCGGCGACGCCTTCCAGCGCGTCCAGGAACCGCGGGGCGGCATTCGCGTGGACAAGCGGGATGTTGTAACTGTCGCGGAAAAGCGTCACGACCTGCTCAGCCTCGCCGCGGCGCAGCAATCCGTGATCCACGAAGATACAGGTGAGCTGCTCGCCGATCGCCTCGTGGATCAGCACCGCCGCGACGGCCGAGTCAACGCCGCCCGACAGGCCACAGACCACGCGCCCGTCGCCCACCTGCTCGCGGATGCGCGCGATCGCACTCTCGCGGAACCGCGCCATCGTCCAGCCGCCCGTGCAGCCCGCGATCTGATGCGTGAAGTTGCGCAGCATGGCCGCGCCCTGCGGGGTATGCATCACCTCGGGGTGGAACTGCACGCCGTAGAGCTGGCGCTGCTCATCGGCGATGGCCGCGAACGGCGCATGCGGCGTAGCGGCAATGACCTCGAATCCGGCCGGCAGACTGTCCACACGGTCGCCGTGGCTCATCCACACCTGCAACCGCGTGCCCGGATCGCCCAGACCCTCGAACAGCGGTGACGGCTTGCGCAGCGTGATCTCGGCCCGGCCGAATTCGCGGTGATCGGAGCCGGAGACCGCCCCGCCCATCTGCGCGACCATGGTCTGCTGGCCATAGCAGATGCCGAGCACTGGCACGCCCGCGCTGAAGACCGCCTCGGGCGCGCGCGGCGTCCCCATCTCGCCCACGCTTGCCGGCCCGCCCGACAGGATAATGGCCTTCGGCTGCATACGGCTGACGGCGTCTTCTGCCGCGGTGAACGGCACGATCTCGGAATAGACGCCGGATTCACGCACGCGCCGCGCGATAAGCTGCGTCACCTGGCTCCCGAAGTCGATGATGAGGACAGATTCGTTCATGGATCGCAGACTCGAGCCTGAATGGGAATACGCATATACCCGGTGGAGCGGATACAGCACCGCAATGCGTGCCGGTCAAGGCGGATCACGCCGCTGTCCCAACTCAGCCGATGTCCCAACTCAGCCGATGTCCCATGTCAATTGCTGTGCCATGTCAATTGCCGCCGGTTGCGCTGGCCGGAGCTGTCTCCAACGCCTCCGGTTCGTCATCCGGCGTTGCGGTATCCGCGTCGCCTTCCAAACCCGGCGCTGCGGCGGCTTCAGGCCCCGGCACGTCCCAGAACTCCGCGCAACTCTTCGGCGCCGGGTCCGCGCCTGCGCGCTGGCGTATCTCGCTGCACGACCACTGCCGCAGCACTTCCGGCATCATGCCGTTGATCCCGTCCCATACGGCGTTGTCCGCCGAGCGCAACGTATATGTGGCGTACATCCAGTAGCCGAACACCACGAAGATGAAGATGAGGATGAGGCCGAAAAAGGTCCTTATGACAGCCATGCCTTGCCCCTGTGGTCCGCCGCGATGGCACCGGTGCGTCTCGCCTTATGCCGAATCGCGGACATCGGTCCGAATCGCGCATTGCACTGTAGACATGATCACCGGACAAGTCAGGCGTTTCCAGAGTCCGGTGCACGTTCCAGCATGGCTATGAAGAAGCCGTCGGTGCCATGACTCGCGGGGCTCAGCAGCATCGCGCCGTCATCGGCCTGCCGCCCCGCGCCGCCGGGAAATGCCCCGCCGATGTTCTCTTCCCATGCCTGCGCTACCGCGCAGGGCACAAATGCGGGCGCATCACGCAGAAACCGCTCAACCTGCGCCTGGTTCTCGCTTGGCAGCACCGAGCATGTGACGTAAACAAGGCGGCCGCCCGGCCGCACCAGCCGCGCCGCGGTGTCGAGCGTTTCACGCTGCTCGGCATGGCGCTTCTCAAGCGCCGCAGGTGACAGCCGCCACTTTGAATCTGGCCGCCGCCGCCACGCGCCCGAGCCGGAACACGGCGCATCGACCAGCACCACGTCCATACGCCCGTAAAGGCCATCGAGTGCTGCATCTGCGCCCGCGGGCAACACCTGCACATTGCGCACACCAGCACGCTTCAGCCGCTCGAAGATCGGGCGCAGGCGCAGCTTGTCCGCGTCGTAAGCGTGGATCTGGCCCTTGTTCTGCATCTGCGCCGCTAGCGCCAGCGTCTTGCCCCCCGCCCCGGCGCACACATCCGCAACCTGCAGGCCCGGACGCGCGCCTGTGAGCAGCGCGGCAATCTGCGAGCCTTCGTCCTGCACCTCGAACCAGCCCTTGCCATGCGCAGGTTCGGCTTCAAGGTTTGGTGCCTTCGCGGCACCTTCGCGAGCGGGAACGCGGACACCAACCGGTGAATGCGGGGTTTCTAGCGCGCCGGATGGCCGCAATGCCTTCAGGACCTTTTCGCGGTCTGCCTTGAGGGTGTTGACACGCAGGTCGATCGGCGCGCGCTGCGCAAGCGCCGCGCCCTGCGCGGCAGCATCCGGGCCGAACACCTGCTGAAACGCATCGTGGAGCCATTCCGGATAGTCGCCGCGCACCCAGTCCGGCGTATCTGCGGCAAGTTGCGCGCCCAGCCCGGCGCGTTCGGCTGCATTCAGCGGCTCGGGCGTCCGCCCCCCGGCGCACATCGCGTCGACGTCCTCAGGCGCGACGCCCCAGAGATGCGCCATGACGCCAAGCACAAGCGCGCGCGGCGTGTCTGCGTCCATCAAGGTGGCGAGTGAATTGCGCCGGCGCAGCGCGTCGAACACGATATTGCCGATAGCCGCACGGTCGCGCGCGCCGGCGAAACGGTGTGCCCGCCCCCAGTCGCTCAGTGCCTGCGCGGCAGGACGATGACGTTCGAGAATTTCGTCAAGAACCTCGATTGCCGCGAGCAGGCGGGCTCCCGGCTGCATGGCGATGACCTTCTCGTGTGGGTATTAGCGCTGCCTCAATCGAGACGGCCCGGATAATTCGGGCTCTCGCGCGTGATCGTAACATCATGGGTATGGCTCTCGCGCACGCCGGAGCCGCTCACCTTGATGAATTCCGTGTTACGCTGGAATGCAGGGATCGTCGGGCAACCGGTATACCCCATGGCCGCGCGCAGGCCGCCGACAAGCTGATGCAGAACGCTGGATATCGGCCCCTTGTACGGCACCTGCCCTTCGATCCCCTCGGGCACCAGCTTGAGCGTTTCGCCAACTTCCTGCTGGAAGTAGCGGTCGGCCGAGCCACGCGCCATCGCGCCGACAGAGCCCATGCCCTGATAGGCTTTATATGATCGTCCCTGGTACAGATAGACCTCGCCCGGGCTCTCGTCAGTGCCGGCCAGCAGCGAGCCGACCATTACGCAATTCGCCCCCGCCGCGATGGCCTTTGCCATGTCGCCGGAGAACCGGATACCACCATCCGCGATCACCGGGACGTTCTGCTTGGACGCAACTTCGACCGCATCGAGGATTGCCGTCAATTGCGGCACGCCGACCCCCGCCACGATGCGGGTCGTGCAGATGGAGCCTGGCCCTATGCCGACCTTGATAGCGTCGGCGCCAGCGTCGATGAGGGCCTGTGCACCGTCCGCCGTTGCGATATTCCCGGCGACGAGTTGCACCTCGTTCGACAGCGTCTTGATGCGCCGCACCACTTCAAGCACTCGCTCGGAATGGCCGTGGGCCGTGTCGACCACCACCATGTCCACCCCGGCCTCGATCACACGCGCGGCGCGCTCAAACCCGTTTTCGCCCACCGTTGTCGCCGCTGCGACACGCAGCCTGCCGTGCTCATCCTTGCAGGCATGGGGGTGCTGCACGGCTTTTTCGATGTCTTTCACGGTGATCAGGCCGATGCAATGATAGTCTTCGTCGACGACCAGCAGCTTCTCGATACGGTGATGGTGCAGCAGCCGCTTGGCCTCTTCCGTCGTCACGCCTTCGCGCACGGTGATCAGGTTTTCCCGGGTCATCAACTCCGAGACTGGCTGTGAGAGGTTGTCGGCAAAACGCACATCACGGTTCGTCAGGATGCCGACGAGCCGCCCCTCGCGCCCGCCATTCACGGACGGCGTGACCACCGGAATGCCTGAAATCGAATGCCGGCTCATCAGTTCGAGTGCCTCGGCAAGCGAAGCGTCAGGCCGGATCGTCACCGGGTTCACGACCATACCGGATTCGTATTTCTTCACCTGCCGCACGTGGTCGGCCTGCTCATCGGGCGTCATGTTACGATGCAGAACACCCATCCCGCCCGCAGCAGCCATTGCGATGGCCAGAGGCGCTTCGGTGACGGTATCCATGGCAGCGGACATGACCGGGATATTAAGCCGAATACGCGGCGTCACCATCGAAGAGACATCGACCTGCGCTGGCAGAACCTCCGAGTGGCGGGGTTTCAAGAGCACATCGTCGAATGTGAGCGCCAGATCCATTTTGCCCGGCTCCTTTCAATACTGCGGAACGGGCGCGCCTGGGGCTGCGTCCAACAGTTCCACAAGCCACCTTGGTTAGACAAAGATGGCGAGATCGCAAGTCCACGATCTGGCGCGGTCCACAACTAACAGGCCGACGAACGGCCCACTGCTCAGCCCGGCCGCGCGAACTTGGGCGCACTGAAGTTCCGCCAGGCCGCGTCTAACGGCGCAGAAGCCTGCGGCCGCCTTCATCTTGCGACTGGCCGGCGGCCTGCTGTTCCGGCTGCTGCTGGCCGGAGGACTGGCCCTGCGGCGCGTGCGACGCCGCGCCCGGATGATCGCCCTTGCCGTCGCCCTTGAACGCGAAAGCATCGGGATCGTCCGTCCATTTCAGGGTGCCGTCGTAGCGTGTGCCCATCTCGATGCCGATGCCCTGGTGGAAGATGTCGCCTTCGACGCGAGCGGTCGAGTGCAGCATCACGCGCTTGGAGCGGATCGAACCGGAAACGTTACCGAAAACGATCACTTCGTTGTTCGCAACGATACCGCCGTCGATGCGGCCCTTTTCACTCACGACCAGCGAAGCGCAATGCATGTCGCCCTTCAGTTTGCCGTCAAGCTTCAGATTTCCCTGTGTCGTGACGTTGCCGATGATTGTCAGGTCTTCGCCGATTACAGACTCACCCATGGTCCACCCTACTCCACGCTTATCACTTGGCTTGTACGCGACAGCCCGGCTTCCAGGCCCCCCTTACTTGAGCGTGTCTTACCACTTTCCCAAGGAAGTGCAAAGCCGTTCGCGCATCTGCGGTACGCAGGAACAGCCGATTCACTCGGGTATGCCACGGTATCCGGTGGCCAAAACGTAGGTTTCGGGAGACTCCGCGCGGCTCGCCGCCGGCTTGACATGCTTCACGCTCGCAAAGGCGCGTTTCATGCGCGCCAGCATCTCGCCTTCCGCGCCGCCCTGAAACACCTTGGCAAGGAAACTGCCATCGGGCGCCAGCACATCGCAGGCGAAGTCCAACGCTGCCTCGGCCAGAGCGATTGTGCGCAGGTGATCGGTCTTGCGGTGTCCGGTCGTCGAGGGTGCCATGTCGGACAGCACCAGCGTCGCCTTGCGCCCCGCCAGCGCCTCATTGACCGCCGCGATGCCGCTATCTTCGAGAAAATCGCCCTGCAGCACGGTCGCGCCTGGCACAGGGTCCATCTTCAGCAGGTCGATGGCGATGACCGCGCCGGTTGAACCGGCACGCTGAACCGCGACCTGTGTCCACCCGCCGGGAGCCGCGCCGAGATCGACCACCACGGCGCCGGCCTGAAGCAATCTGTACCGATTGTCGATCTCGATCAGCTTGTAGGCCGCGCGCGACCGGTAGCCTTCCCGCCTGGCCGCAGCTACGTAAGGGTCGTTCAATTGCCGTTCCAGCCAGCGCGTGGACGAGGTCTTGCGCCGGCGCGCCGTCTTAACGCGCACCGTCAGTTCGCGCCCGCCGCCACGCGTACCCGCGCCGATGCTCTTGCCTGTGCGTTTGCGTGCCATGCCGTCCTGCCGAGCGGGCGCGACGCCCTTTCCATTTTCAGCGCCGGCGCGGATGCCGCGAACGGCGCCGCCAGAGGTCGTGGACGCCGTCTTCAGCCATCAACGTGGCGAGAATGCCCTCGCGCAGCCCACGGTCCGCGACGCGCAGCCGTTCGCAGGTCCACGCGCGCAAAAGCGCCTCCAGTATCGCCGCGCCAGCAATGATCAAATCGGCGCGCTCGCGCCCGATGCAAGCTTGGCGCACGCGCTCTTCATGCTTCATGGCGGTGAGGCGTTCGGAGACGGCCCGCACCTCGTCCGCGCTCAGCCAGCAGCCGTCGACCCTGCGCCTGTCATAATATTCGAGACCCAGGTGAATGCCGGCAATTGTTGTGGCAGTGCCTGATGTCCCCAGCAAGTGGGTGTTGCAGTCGGCAATGCGCCCCGAAACGCCATGTTCGGTGTCAAATGTCCGAATGGCTTGGTGCACATGCTTGACCATCGCCTCGAAGGTCGCCTGATCCATCGGTTGGCCGGCGAATCTTTCCGCCAGCGTCACCACCCCGATCGGCAGCGAAGTCCAGGCAACGACGCACTCCTGCGCCCACGTTCGGTCATGCGCACGGCGACGCGGCAGGTCCTTGACGCAGCGAAGATCGAGCAGAATCAACTCGGAAGAGCCCCCGCCGATGTCAAACACCAGCGCGCTATCGCTCTGCCGGTCGATGAGAGAAGCGCAGCCGCTGACGGCAAGGCGCGCCTCGGTCTCGCGGTCTATGATCTCCAGGTTTAGGCCCGTTTCCTCGCGGACGCGCGCGACGAACTCCTCGCCGTTTCGCGCAATGCGGCAGGCTTCCGTCGCGATCAGACGGGAGCGCTGAACGCCGCGGCGGATCATCTTGTCCGCGCACACCTTCAGTGCGTCGATGGTACGCCCCATCGCCTCTTCGGAAAGTGCGCCGGAGCGCCCGACACCCTCACCCAGCTTGATGACACGGGAGAATGCATCGATCACGATGAAGCCGCGGCGCGACGGGCGCGCAACCAGCAGGCGGCAATTGTTGGTGCCGAGATCGAGGGCGGCGTAGATGTGCTCCTCGGGCGCGAGCCCACGCCGACCAGAGCGTTTGCGCTCATCTGAAAAACTGGCTCCGGGCGCCGAAGCGTTTTTCGCCCCGTTAAGTCTACCGTTGGCCTTGCGCTCCTGGGGCCCGCTGTTCACTAAAACCACGCCTCTCGAAGTCCAAGTGTTCTGAATGAGTCACGAACCGCGACATGCCCGCTCCCGCGAGAATGGCAGCATCAACAAACCCGGCAACCGTCAGTTAAGCTCCCGGTCTGCCGTGCCATGAGCAAATTAATGTATCGCGTTCAATGCAAAGGTAAAGCTTTTGTGGATCAGACATTCGTTGCCCGCACAAACGACAGGGCGGCCAGCGGGATCAACCGCCAGTCGCCCAGCTTCAGTCATCAGGTCACGTGTGTGACTCGTATGACGCCTCAGTTACACTGCCTCTCCCGCTCGACGCTCTGGATCAGCCTGACATTCTCCCATTCAAGCGAAGAGAGGATGTCCTGCGAATCGGAGGTGCAGTCGGAGTTGTCGAAATAGTCCTGACCGCGCTCGCTGCGGAAGCAGTAGCCATTGCGATCGAAGATCTCGTTGCGGGCAATCCACAACTCATCGCAATCCAGCATCTCCACATCGCCACGGCTCAGCTTGCGCTCGGAACTGTCGGAGATCATGTCGGTCGGGCCGGTGTCCTCTGGCGCGGCAGCTTGGCCCGTCTGGGTATCGCCAGTCATGCCCTCAGCCGGTTCGCCCATCGCGTCGGCTTCCGGCGACGCCGGGTCGATGGCCTCGTCTGCGGCGCCTTCGTTCGCCATCCCGTCCTGCTGATCGTCGCCGGCACCCGGCGCGGTCTGCTCCTGCATCTGAGCCTGATCCGCCGGCTCGTTCGTCTGGGCCCACGCATCTGTGGAGAATGTAACGGCCAGCAATACCGCTACACATAAAATCACAGGCTTCATCGTCATCATTCCCACCATCTTTCTTTTTGTGATAAGCGCTCGAGCCGGGGCGCATCGCAAGAGCTGCAGCGCAGCAAACCCCGACTCATGTCAGAATTCTGCGTCCGTGCGTTCTATCCACGCACGAGCGGAGTGCAGCAAAATCAAGGCGAGCGTGTGAAAATTCAAACTATTGCATCCGGGATGACCCATCTGCTGTTGGCCTCGCTGCTTGCGCTCGGTGCAGCCAAATACGCCGAGCAGCCCGGGAGAGCCGATGCCGGGGATATTGCACAGAATCCGCCTGCGCCGGATCGCAGGGCTGGCGGACAGGAGACGGCGCAAGCTGAAACCGCGCGCGCGCGCACGGCGAGCATGGTCGAGGCCAGTCGCCAGAAGATGGGTACGGATACGCTGCGCCCCGGAGACCGGGCGATTACCCCGCTTGTCCCGGAAACCGAAACCGCAGACGCAGCCTCTCCGCCGCATGACAGTGCCGCTCCAGCCGAGGCACCCCCTGCATCAGCCGAACCCGCCAAACCTGAACCGCAGCCCGCCCCGGAGCCGCCCAATGCTGATCTGATGCGCCGTCTTGTCGCTGCGTACCCCGATTTCCTGGCTGGCTACCAAGGCAACACGATCATCTGGCACGACGGCACGCGCATGCGCTTCGATGACGGGCGTGAGAAGACCTTCAAAGAGCGCCTGAGCGACCCCGATCTCGAGGATCAGTTCTACGCCGAGTATCCCCGAGGCTTGCGTGGCGTGCCGCCGCTGGAGAACATCGATCCGGGTCGCGTGCGCTACGAACCGTTCTTCAAGAAGATGTATGGCAACTGCAAGGAGAACGGCGGCCAGGTCGCTGGAAACATGGAGGAAGTGGTCTGGCTGCCGCGAAACTGGGGCAAGACGCTGCGGGTGACCCGCGTCAACGGCGTCGCCGATGCGCTTCGCAGGGTGTCCGCGGAACTCGACCGGCTGCCGAAGCGGTTCATGAAATACTTGCGCCCGAGCGCGGGAACCTATCACTGCCGCACCATCGCGGGCACCGAGCGCTTCAGCGTGCACGCCTATGGCGCGGCGGTGGACATCAACGCGAAGTACGGCGACTACTGGCGCTGGAGCAACCCAAAGCCGGGAGAAGTGCTTGCGCATCGCAACCGCATCCCGTGGGATATCGTCGAGATATTCGAGCGCCACGGCTTCATCTGGGGCGGCAAGTGGTATCACTACGACACGCTGCATTTTGAGTACCGCCCCGAACTGCTCAACAGGCCGCCGCCCGATCCGGCTCCCCCCCCGGAAAAGCGTCGCCATCCTGTGGATCAGCGGGCGCAGCGTTGAGCGCCGCCCGCGTCGCCAGGACAACATCGGTCAATGTATGAATGGCACGAGCTTGCGCTGATCGCTGGGACATTCCTGCTTGCCGGCGGCGTCAAGGGCGTGGTCGGCATGGGCATGCCCACGGTAAGCCTGGCTATTCTGACAGCCACCATTGGGCTTACGGATGGTCTTGCGCTGATCGTCGTCCCGACCACTGTCACGAACGTCTGGCAGGCCCTGTCCGGCGGGCATGTTCGGGACATCCTCGCGCGGCACTGGCTGTTCCTGGGCACTGCGGTCGCGATGGTCCTTCCCGGCGCGATGGCCCTCACATTTGTCGATCTTCGCATCCTCTCCGCCCTGCTGGGCGCGGTGCTGGTGACGTATTCACTCTTCAGCCTCGGTCACATCCGGCTGCACGTGCCTGAGCGTCTGGAAACATGGCTCGGCGCGCTGTCTGGCGGGCTGACCGGGCTGATGACCGGCATGACGGGGTCGAGCGTTGTCCCCGGCGTGCTCTTCCTGCAGTCGCTCGGGCTGCCGCGCGTTCACCTCGTGCAGGCCATGGGGATGCTGTTCGCGGTGTGCGCGATCGCGCTGACCCTGGCGCTGGGCCAGATCGGCATTGTCAACGCTCAGACCCTTATTGTCTCCACGGGCGTGCTTATCCCCGCCCTTGCAGGTATGAAGCTGGGCCAATTGCTCGGCCGCAGGCTTTCAGAAGCCGTGTTCCGGCGCGTCCTTTATGTCGCGTTGCTGCTGCTCGGATGCGAGATCATTGCGAGCGCGCTCCTGTAGACCGGTCCGGCAATCGCCCTGAAAACCAGCGCAGCACGTCGGGCAAGGCCGTCTCCCGCCACAACTTCCAGGTATGCCCGCCATCGGTAATGCGCAGTTCCGCCTCCAGTTGCGCTTCGCGAACTTCGGCGAACAGGGCGGGTGTGCTCCGATAGGCACCGAAATAGTCGTCGTCACCGGCTGTCAGATAAATGACAGGCGCGCAGTCGCACTTTCGCAGCGCCGGAAGATAGGCCCGCGGGCGCATTGCAAGGAACCGCTCGGCCTGAAACGGGGTGCCGAAGCTGCCGCCGAAGATGCGTCTTTCCGCGGCGGACAGCGTGTAGCCCGGCTTGACGCGATCCCAAAGCGCGGCGCTCATGGCAGCCACGGCTCCGAACCTCTCGGGAAACTTGAAGGCCAGTCTTATCGCTCCGAACCCGCCCATGGAATGTCCGGTGATGAAGCGGGTCTTGCGCCCGGCACGCGTCGGGTAGGCCGCATCGACGTGAGCTACCAGGTCGCGCGCGATGGCGGTTTCGTAATCGCCCGCGCCGCCCACCTCGGAGCTGTTCACATACCAGCTTCGCTTGCCGTCAGGCATCACCACGATCATTGGTGCGATTTCCCCGCGTGCAATCAGCGCGTCCATCGTGGCCTCGACGGCTCCAGCCTTGGGATAGGACCGCTCGGAATCGCCGGTGCCATGAAGCAGATAGACCACCGGAAAGCGCTGCCCATCGCCCGCGCCCGGCGGAAGATAGATTGAATAGGCCATCTCCCGCCCCAGCGCGGCGCTCTCGAAACTTTGCGAGAGCCGAATCTCCGCGTGGACACTCGCGACAGGAACGTGGACTGCTGTGAGCATGACCAGCGCGGCAGACAAAATCAGCTTCATGTCTGTGAAGACCCGTCGAGAGATGCGGCGCATATGATTGCTCAAAGGTCGCAAGAGTGAACCCTATGGCTTGCAGAATTATGACATGCTAGCCTCGCGCGGTGCTCATGTCTGGCACACATTGTCTCGCGTCAACGTCCAAAGTCCGCTTAAGCGGCCGATGAGGAAGCACGTCCCGATGAACTGAGGAGGTTCCATTGTACAAGCAAATCCTGGTGCCCGTTGATCTCACCCATGCCGAACATCTCGAAAAGGCATTGCAGACAGCGGCCGACCTGGCGAAGCACTATGGCAGTCCTGTCTGCTATGTCGGTGTGACGCCATCAACGCCGAGCCCGGTGGCTCACAATCCCACCGAATACGCCCAGAAGCTCGAAGCCTTTGCACAGGAGCAGGCTCGCAAGCATGGGCATCAGGCCACAGCCAAGGCCTACACCAGCCACGACCCTGCAATCGACATCGACGATACGCTTCTGAAGGCAATCCGAGAGGCCGGTGCCGATCTTGTTGTCATGCAGTCGCATGTGCCCAATGTGACGGACTACATCTGGCCGTCCCATGGCGGTTCGGTTGCTTCGCATTCCGATGCATCGGTGTTCGTCGTTCGCTAAAGCCGCGAGCGCGCCTCCAACGACCGCGAACAAACAAGAACAGGGGAAAAAGATGACAACCGACACAGACGTGGAAGCTGTCCCGAGTCCTGAGGGGCCAGCAAACATCATCGACACCGATTACGAGATCGGTCAGGACAATATCACACCCAGGATTGGGCCGTTTGGCCTCGATATTCACAACCCGGTATTCCTGATTTCCGGCCTGGTCGTCGTGGCATTCGTCGTGCTGACTATCGCCTTCCAGGATAGCGCAGGCCCTGCATTCGACGGCATGCGGAAGTTCCTGACCTCGAACCTCGACTGGTTCTTCCTGTCGGCAGGCAACATCTTCGTTCTGGTCTGCCTAGCCTGCATTCTCCTGCCGATTGGCAGCGTGCGTCTCGGCGGGCGCGAAGCCACGCCGGACTACAGTTACATCGGCTGGTTCTCGATGCTCTTTGCCGCGGGCATGGGCATCGGACTGATGTTCTTTGGCGTGCTTGAGCCTGCGTATTACTTCGGCACGCCGTGGGGCGACCAACCGCTCGGGCGTGACCTCGGCATTGTCGAGGGTGCATTGGCTGACCCGGCGACGATTGAGGCGGCGCGCCGCACGGCGATGGCCGCAACAATCTTCCACTGGGGGCTACACCCCTGGGCGGTCTATGGCATCGTGGCGCTCGGTCTGGCCCTGTTCGCCTACAACAAGGGTCTGCCGCTCACCATCCGTTCCCTGTTCTACCCGATCTTTGGCGAGCGCGTATGGGGCTGGCCAGGGCATGTGATCGACATCCTTGCGGTGTTCGCAACGCTCTTCGGTCTGGCAACGTCGCTGGGCCTCGGGGCGCAGCAGGCCAATGCCGGACTGGATTTCGTGTTCGGCATTCCCAACACGGTCAATGTTCAAGTGATCCTGATCATCGGGATTACGGCGGTGGCGCTCATCTCGGTCCTGCGCGGTCTGGACGGAGGCGTGAAGGTCCTCTCGGAAATCAATATGGTCATCGCCGCGGGCCTGCTGATCTTCGTGATGTTCGCCAGCGGCATTGCATCCATTCTCAGCGGCTTCGTGAACAATCTGGCTGCCTATGGAGAGGACCTGTTCGCGCTTTCCAATCCGGTGGGCAGGGAAGATGACGGTTTCCGTCAGGGCTGGACCTCGTTCTATTGGGCATGGTGGATTTCGTGGTCGCCGTTTGTCGGCATGTTCATCGCCCGGGTCAGCCGCGGCCGCACGGTGCGCGAATTCATGATCGCCGTGCTGCTGGTGCCCACTATCGTCTCGGCCTTGTGGATGACCACCTTCGGCGGCACGGCCATCGATCAACTGGTTGATCGGGCTAGCGAGAGCGCGGTTTACGGCTACGTGATCGAAACCTACAAGCCGGAACTCTCGCTGTTCGGCATGTTGTCCGAACTGCCGCTGGCATCGATCACGTCCTTCATCGGAATCGTGCTGGTGATCGTCTTCTTCGTCACCTCCTCGGACTCAGGCTCCCTGGTGATCGACACGATCACGGCAGGCGGCAAAGTCAACGCCCCGGTTTCCCAGCGTGTGTTCTGGTGCACGTTCGAGGGCCTGGTCGCGATCGCGCTGCTGCTCGGCGGCGGGCTCTCCGCGTTGCAAGCGATGGCGGTATCAACCGGCTTCCCGTTTGCCTTGATCCTGCTGCTCGCCTGCTATGCCTTGTTCAAGGGGCTGTACTCAGAGCCTCGAGGCAAGGCTGCCGCGCCGGCTTGATCGGACGTGGCCCCCGCTATGCACCTGTGTAGCGGGGCGCCTGCACACAAACGCACGAAAGGCGGCTAAAGGGCCGCCTTTCTTGTTTCATGGTGCGGATCAAAATGGGCCGGCGTCCCGCTGATACCGGCATCTGACAGATTTTACGCCGCGTGCGAGGCCACTGGCTCCGTGAGAACAGAATAGATTGCGTCGTGGTCACTGGACGCGCGAAGCTTCTGCGTAACATGGGGCTTGCTGAGCAGCCGGGAGATACGCGACAGCGCGTTCAGATGATCTGCACCAGCGCGTTCAGGCGCAAGCAGCAGAAACACAAGGTCGACGGGCTTCTCGTCTATCGCCTCGAACTCCACAGCCTTGTCAAGCCGCGCGAAGATCACCGTTACCCGCTCCAGCCCGGCGATCGTCCCGTGCGGGATCGCGATGCCATTACCCGTAGCCGTCGAACCAAGACGCTCGCGCTGCAAGAGGGTGTCGAACACATCTCGCTGTGCCAAACCCGTCATCGACGCCGCCTTCTTCGCGACTTCTTGCAATACCTGCTTCTTGCTGTTGGCCTTGAGGGAGGGAATGATGCCATCAGCCGAGATGAGATCGCTCAGATCCATGGTCAGTTCCTTCGATTGTCCCTCAAACATGGACGTTTCACGCAAGGCGCTGCAGACTGCTGTGCCCTTCAGGCTTTGGTGGCTTGGAGCCGGACGCCCGCCGCGTGCGGTTCGCGCCCCGCGCAACGGACAAGGACTTACTCCCGAAGCGTCACCGGCAATTCTATCGCGGCTCGCCGTTTACGTCATCCAGCACCGGAAAACTGACGAACTGAAGGCGTTTCGGCGGCATCTAGAGCCTCGCCCCTGCGGCGACAATCCTCCCGAGCGATGCAATAATCACGCCGGAAATGCGCGGACGGTATCCAAGCCCCGATGCCAAGTCAATTCCCATGACCGTACAGGTCGTCCCGCGGCCTGCCCGGTACAATACCAGCAAAGACATTTTTTTCCGTGGTCGCCCAACCGCGCGGCGCTTTGGCAAACTTCGCGCGCTAACCAACTTGAAATAATTCAAGTTTTTTGGCGCGGCGGCGCTCGCGCGACGAAGGGATACGCATGAGGTCACGATATTTTGCAACCGTGCGCCGGGCGATATCGACGCCCTGCCCCTTCAGGGCATCCACGATCTGGTCGTCGGACAGCACCGCATCGGGAGCTTCCGCGTCCACGAGTTGGCGAATCCGATGGCGGACTGCCTCGGAAGAGTGCATTGACGCTCCGTCGGCCGCGGCGACTGATGATGTAAAGAAGTAGCGGAACTCGAATAACCCGCGCGGCGTCGCCATGTACTTGTGCGCGCTGGCGCGGCTTACCGTAGACTCGTGCATATCGATCTCGCCCGCAACATCACGCAGCGTCATGGGCTGAAGATATTCCGCGCCGTGGCGCAGGAAGCCCTCCTGGCGGCGTACGATTTCCTCAGCCACCTTCAGGATTGTCCGGGCGCGCTGATCCAGACTCTTCACCAGCCAGTTGGCCGCGCTCAGACAGTCCCCCAGAAAGGCGCGATCATCGCGGCTAGCCTTGGCGCGCACGGTAGTGAAATAGGCTCGGTCCACGAGCAGCCGGGGCAGGGTTTCGCCGTTGAGCTCGACGTGCCAGCTTCCCTCCGGCCGCGCACGCACGAACACATCTGGCGTGACCTGGACCACTGGCGCACCGCCAAACTTTAAGCCCGGCTTCGGATTCAGCTGGCGGATCTCCGCGATCATGTCGCGAACATCCTCGATGTCAGCCGCGCAAAGCCGGGCAAGCTTCGGCAGATCCTGCGCCGCGATCAGATCGAGATGCGACAGCATACGCGCGATCATCGGGTCGAAGCGGCCGAGTTCGCGAAGCTGGATTTCCAGACATTCCGACAGGCTGCGCGCGCCCACGCCCGGCGGATCGAACCGCTGGATCAGCGCGAGCACGCGCACAGCATCTGCCTCGCGCACCCCGAGCCGTCCGGAAAGCCGTTCGAGGTCTCCGCGCAGGTAGCCCGCCTCGTCCACCATGTCGATCAGATTGAGCCCGATCATCCGGTCCCCGGCGGTCTCCACGGCTAGAAAAAGCTGGCTCTCCAGATGTTCGCGCAGGCTGGGCTCGGCAGGCTGGGCCAAATCCCCCGGCGAAAACCCGCCCTCAGCCGCGCCACCACCGCGAGGGGCCGTGAAGCGATCATGTCCGTGCATGGGGGGGGCATAATCCCCTGTAATGGTGGCTGCCGCGGCGGCTTCTTGCGTTGCGCCCGGCACCGCCGATGACCCGCTTGCTTCATCCTCAAGCTGGAGAAGCGGATTTTCCGCGAGTTCGCGGTCGATCACGGTGGCGAGTTCAAGATTGGAGAGTTGCAACAGCTTGATCGACTGCTGCAACTGCGGGGTCATCACCAGCGACTGGCTCTGCTTCAGCTCCAATCTGAGCGCCATCGCGAGCGCACTCCTTATCCACGCGATACCAGCAGGCCGCTACATCGAAAACTGGTCGCCGAGATACACGCGGCGCACTTCCTCGTTGGCGATAATTTCCCGGGGGTGCCCCTCGACCAGAACCTGACCTTCGTAGATAATATACGCACGGTCGATCAGTTCCAGCGTTTCGCGGACATTGTGGTCGGTGATGAGAACCCCGATGCCGCGGCTCTTCAGTTGATGGACCAAGGCGCGAATATCGCCAATAGCGATTGGGTCGATACCCGCGAAGGGTTCGTCGAGCAGCATGTAGGAGGGGCGGCTAGCCAGCGCCCGCGCGATCTCGACCCGGCGGCGCTCGCCGCCCGACAGCGCGATCGCCGGCGACTTGCGCAGCTTCGTTATGCGGAACTCCTCCAGCAGCGCGTCGAGCTGGCACTTGCGGGCCTTGCGGTCCGGCTCCACGATCTCAAGCACCGCGCGGATGTTCTCCTCGACCGTCAGCCCGCGAAAGATCGACGCTTCCTGCGGAAGATAGCCGACACCGAGGCGCGCACGGCGATACATGGGCAATCGCGTCACGTCATGATCGTCAATGACAATGCGCCCGCTGTCCGCAGGGATAAGGCCGGTGATCATGTAGAAGACGGTCGTCTTCCCGGCACCGTTCGGACCGAGCAGCCCAACCGCCTCGCCTCGCCGGATGTTGACGCTCACGCCGCGTACGACCTGCCGACCCTTGAAGCTCTTGGTCAGCCCTTCGGCCTCCAGAACCCCGCCAGACAACTCAGCCTGTGGCTGCGCGCGCACCACGGACGGCGCGGCGCTGCGCGACTGCATAGGCGGACGCTGATCGGGCTGCGCGGGGTGTCTGCGCCGTTCAATGAAGGCCATGAGCTTTCGTCTGTGTCCCGCGTCGGTGGAAAGACAAGTCCCGGAAACGTTATCACAATTGCGTGCTGCACTGCGGCACATTTTTCGCCGCGCCCGCTAGCGCCCGTCACACGCGACTGCCCTACACCTGTTGGTCCTACTTGTCCTGCTTGGGAATGAAAAGTCCGCGAATGCGCTGCTTGCCCGATTCGCCCTGTACCTCAAAACGGCTTTTGCCGGACTTCAGATCGATGACGAGCCGATCGCCGCGCAGCACGTTCTCGCCCTGCGACAGCACGACATTCCCGCCAATCGTCACCAGTTGCTTCTCGACATCGAAATCGGCCCACTCGCTCGTGGCAGTCTGGTCATCCTTGGTCGCCACGATGACCTTGCCCTTGGCTTCGATCCGCTTGATGCTGCCTGCCACGTCCTTTTGGCCGGTCCCGGACTTCGGTTTGTTCTTTGCGCTTGCCTGCGTCACCCCGTCTGCGGGGCTGCCAGAGTAATGCACGACCAGTTCGCGCGACTTCAGTGAGAAACCGCCCTGGCTGGCGACCACATTGCCCCGGAATGTGGCGCGCTTGGCCTTGTCCTCCACTTCGAGAACATCAGCTTCGATGTTGATCGGCGCATCAACCTCAGCCTGATACTGTTGAAAGCTGGAGCCAATGGCCTGCGCTTGCGCCGCTGGAGCCACCAATGCGGCCGCGCCAGCCGCCAATATGCCGGCAATCGCAAGGCGCAGGACGCCTCGCGCCGCGCATTCGGCGAAACTCTCGTGTCGTTTCATTTCTTCTCCGCCTGCTGTCGAGGATCGAGTTGGACCCTGACCTTTCCGGTGAACACGACTCGCGCATCTCCGGTAAAGAGATCCAGCGCATTCGCGTCGATCCGGCTGCCGCGAAACGCCATGGATACGGGCTCACGCGAACTGATCTTCTGGTCGGCAAAGTGCACCGTCGCCGACTTGAGCGTAACCGAAAGACTGTCGCGACCGTCGATACGCACACCCTGCCCGAAGCTGAGTTGGCGGGCCCTAGTGTCGAAGAGCCCGCCGGGAGCTTCCAGCCGGGTCGTTGCCCCGTCGGGGGACACGATCGTTCCTCTAATTCTGTCAAGAGCCACCTCATGAGGCGATTCGATGTTCTGCGTCGCCGAGTCCGCGCGGATCTCGTAACGGCCATAGCTCTCGTGCACGCCCGACAGCGTGGGATTCGTCATTTTCAGGTTGCCAGCTTCAACGGCAACCTTCTCAACGGATGCCGTCGCACCGCCGAAATCAAACGACAGTTTCGCTGGAATGAAGTAGAGGCTCAGAACCCCAAGAGCGGCCAACGGCAGGGCGATCTTCAGAGACTTGACCACGATGGAATGCCGCTTGGCCGCGCGAAACGCACGCGCCCGCTCGGCATCGGACAGGCCGAGCGCCAGTCCACCACTGGACAGGCCGGCACGATCTGCTTGAACTGACATGAGGCGCCCGCTGGACGATTCCCGTTGCGGATCAACTCCGCATACCCGATCAGGAGTAGAGCGCGCGAATTTGTTGACAGTTGGACGCGAAAAGGAGCCCCAATCGCGGTCTCACGAATGGTTGAAGATATCGCGCTCGACCCAGCCCAGCAGGTCGAGCCGCGCCCGCGTCGGCAAGAAATCGAAACAGGCTTGTGCAATCTCACTGCGCCCTTCACGCACGAGCAGGACATCGAGCCGTTCCTTCAGGCGATGGAGATAGAGGACGTCCGAAGCCGCATACGCCTTCTGTTCCTCGCTCAGGCAATCCGCGCCCCAATCGGAAATCTGCTGCTGCTTGGAGATCTCCACACCGAGCAGTTCGCGGCACAGGTCTTTCAGGCCATGCCGGTCAGTGTAGGTGCGGGTCAGGCGCGAGGCGATCTTCGTGCAATACACCGGCGCGGAGAAAGTGCCGAGATAATGCCCCATCACTGCGATGTCGAAACGCCCGAAATGAAACAGCTTCAGGACGCCCGGGTCTGCCAGCAGGCGGCGCAGATTTGGCGCATCATAGGCGCCGGGGGCAAAACGCACGAGGTGGGCATCGCCGTCACCGGCGGACAGTTGTGCCAGACACAGGCGATCCCGGCGCGGCTCCAAACCCATCGTTTCGGTGTCTATTGCGACCTGTGCGCCAAGATCGAGACCGTCGGGGATATCATCTTCATGAAAATGGATCGTCATGGAACCTGCCGGGAAGGAAGAATGCACGAACAGAAACTGGTACGAGCGACTGAGTCTTGAAGAAGCGCCACGCTCATTCCTCAAACTGCGCGATGGCGCGCCACAGATCAAGCCGCGGGGAAGTAATTCCGCATGAGACCGCAGTGATGCAACTGCTGGCACCCCCTCAGATGCGCTCTCCGGGTGGCTCGACGAGGAAGCGCCGTTCTGCAAGGAATGGATGGATTTCAACGGCGCGACGCAGCGCCATCTGCCCCAGCTTGACACGCCCCTGGCGCAACAAAATGATCGCCTTGCCGGCAAGCGCGCCAAAGTGCTTTGGCTCCCGCGCCAGCACCTGTTCAATGATTGCCAGAGAGTCGTCGAAGCGGCCCATCTCGAACAGAATGGTTGCTTTCTGATTCCAGCCTTCAGCGTAATTCGGCAGACGCTCGATCAGATCGTTCGCGATTTCGAGTGCCCGGTCCAACTCGCGCCAGCGCCGATAACGGAAAATCTGTTGGATTTGCTCGCTGGCACGCTCGTCCGGACCTTCAGTCCATAGCTGCCAGATACGATCATTCAGCTTCTGTGCCTCGGCCGGGTCCTGGGCAGCCCTGAGCTGGCGGTACAATTCTTCCAGCTTATCGCGATCGTAAACGGACGGTTCAGACGCAGCCGGTTCGGCGGCCACATGCCAAGCTCCGGGGCCGCCGACGATGAAAATCACGGCACAAATCACCAAGCTGGTTGCTAACGGACGCTTGAGCATGGTCCAAAGATTAACATAACCGCACTTGGCACGCGAGAATGATCGCTCTCACGGACCTCAGCCCATCGAGGGATAACGAAATGACACTGAGTGCGGAACGCGCCTGCCGCGGTGCGGTCAGACGTCCGGTGTCTCCAGCTTGGGCGCAGTCGCGATCGGGTCTTCCGCGCGGCGGGACTTACCCTCGAAGAATGCGCCCTGCTCGATCGCCAGGGCCTTGTGGAAGACGTCACCCTCTACATGCGAACTAGCCTGCATAGTCACGCGCACGCCCCGGATCGACCCCATGACGCGGCCACGGACCACCACATCCTCGGCCACGATACCGCCCGTGATCTCCGCCTTTTCGCCGACGATCAGCGAGGCGCAATGCACATCGCCCTGGATTTGCCCGTCAACCTGAACCTCGCCCTTGGAAATGACGTTTCCCGTGATTGCCAGGTCTTCGCCGATGATCGAAGGCGCAACGCGATCTCCGCCGGGCCGTGCTCCGGGAGCACGCTGCGGCGCCATGCCCTGCGGTCCCGACATCGGTGCGCCCGGTGGCGCCGAAGGGTTCTGCTGCGGGCTCGCGGCGGCTTTGCTGGTGGTCTTCAGAATTGGCTTTTGCTCAGAGTTACTCATGGCGCTCTCTGCTCTGGTTGCTTGACGGGCCCTACGTGTCGAAACTCTGCGTCATCGCTCCCCTTGAAGGCGAACGAAACTCGCGGGTGGTCAACCCTGGCGGCGAATGCGCCTCCCCTGAAGGCTGTGCCCTGCGCGCCAGCAGGCGCGTCCGGATATGATACTGTGCCCCGGCGGGATAATGATCCGTCCGCCTTGTCGATAACGCCGCGCACCTTACTCAGAAGCAGCGCCCGTGTCATGGGTTAACTTTGGCAATCGCCGTAATTTTTCGAAAAATGGGCGCGGACGTGGTGAAACAATCCAATGTTGTGGCCACAGCGCCGCGCTGTGGCATCGCTAAAGCGCCTGCACCGCCTCCAGCACCGCCTCGGCATGGCACGGCACCTTGACCTTGCGCCAGACCTTCACGATCTTGCCGTCCTTGCCGATCAGAAATGTCGAGCGTTCGACGCCCATATAGGTCTTGCCGTACATCTTCTTCTCCGCCCACACGCCGTAGGCTTCCAGCACCTTCTTTTCCTCGTCCGAGGCCAGCGTCACCTTCAGGTCGTGCTTGGCCTTGAACTTGTCGTGAGATTTGACCGGGTCAGGGGACACGCCGATCACCTGTGCGCCGGCGGCAGCGAAATCATCGGCCAGCGCGCTGAAATTCACTGCCTCCTTGGTGCAACCCGACGTGTCGTCTTTCGGGTAAAAATAAAGCACCACCGGCTTGCCCTTGAAGTCCTTGAGTGCAACCGTGCCGCCGCCGTCGCGGGGCAACTCGAACGCGGGTGCCTTGTCACCTTCTGAGACCATGGCCATGCCTTCCTTTTGACGTTTTTGCCGATGACACAGACTGACATCTTGCGTGATGACAACTGTGCCGGTTTCAAACCGTATTTGGCGCCTGCGCGCAAGCGTCACAACAGCGCGCCTTCCTGCCCCGTGCTGGCCTCGCCACGTCGCAGACGGGCACGGCGTCTACTCATCAGGAAGATGGAATTGAAATGACCGACGATCTCAGGCAAGGGCGGCTTCGGCGGGCGATGGGCGCTTGTCGCAGCCTGGCCGCTCCGGCCGGACGTCAACTTGCACGCGTCGACGCCACAGCGCGGGCGATTGCGCTGCGTGTCCCAGAGCCCACACGGCGCAAGGTCGGCAAAGCCTGCCGGCGCTGCGGGCGGCTCTCGTTGGAAGTCTGCACGGGTTTCATCGTGGTTGGCATCGTTGTGCTGGTGCTGGTCTATGGCCGGCTGAGCCAGGGACCGATCTCGATGAGCTTCCTCGTTGTGCCGGTCGAGAAGTCGGTCAACAGCCAGTTGCGCGGCCCAAGTATCGACATTGGCGATGCGGTCGTTCGCCTATCCGATGGTGGCGGCATTGAATTCCGCCTGAAATCGGTGCGTCTGTATGATCAGGGCGGAGTGGTCGTGGCCGAAGCGCCTTTCGCATCGGTCGGCCTCAGCGCGGGCGCCCTGCTGGCGGGCAAACTCGCCGCCGGCAGTGTCGATCTGATCGGCCCACGTGTGCTGCTGCATGTGCGCGAAGACGACAGCATCTCGCTGACCGTTGACGCGCAGTCCGGCCAAGCCCCCGCGCCAGCGCGCGTTGCGCTTCCAGACGTCGAGAGTAGCGCCGAGGAGGCTCCGCCGGTCGCGCTGGTCCCCGCGGTAAATGAGTTGTTCAACAAGCTCGGAGCGGGCGAGAACACATCCTCTTATCTGCGCAGCTTCGGTATCCGCGACGCCGAGTTTTTCGTAGCGCGCGACGAGCGTGTCACACGCTGGCAGGTTCGCGAATTCGAGGTGGATCTGGAGCGCCGCGACCGCCAGAGCGTACTCACCGGACGCGCGAATATAGGCGGCGACACGCGCTCATGGGACATGACATTCGAGGTCGCGCAGCTTGACGGCTACGACAACCTCTCGCTCGGCCTGCGCGTGGAGGATGTCGTGCCGCGCGAACTGGGCACCGAGTTCCCCATGCTCTCGCCGCTACGCAGCCTCGATATGCCGGTGACTGCGGCCGTCAATGCCGAAATGACCCGCGACAGCCGCATCACCGCGGCCAGCGGCGAATTCATCCTTGGGCAGGGGCGCATCTACGCGCCATGGAACGAGAAGCACCCCGCGGACATCGACAGCGGGACAGTCCGTTTCAGCTATTCCGAACAGGCCGGCAAGTTCGAACTGAAACCCTCGACCCTGCGGTGGGGTCAGAGCCGCATGACGCTGGCGGGGGACATCACCGCTGAGACCCGTTCCGGGACAACCGGCCTTGATGTCCCGCGCGACTGGACATACAGGTTTGGAACAACCGACATCGCGCTGGCGGCAGAGCAGTACGGCTTGCCCGCAATTCCCATCGACGGCATCGGGGCACGGGGGCGCCTGCTCGACGGCGGCAATCGCATCCTGATCGACGCTTTCCGCGTTCAGGCTGCTGACGCATTCATCTCGCTTCAAGGCGAGATCGAGGATGCGCCCGGCGCTCCGGCAGTGCGGCTGCGCGGCGAGATCAGCCCGATGCCGGTCGCATTCGTCAAGTTGATCTGGCCGAAATTCGTTGCGCCCGGCGCACGCGAATGGGTCGGCGAAGCAATCCGTGGGGGCAGCATCAGCGGCGGGAGCATCGACGTCGACATCCCGGGCAGCATACTGCACACGCTGGAGCACGACGGCGATCTGCCCCCCGAAACCGTGAATGTGCGCATCGGCACGGACAATCTGCTTATCTCCTACATTGACGGGATGCCGGAGATCGCTACCGGTGCCGGCACCATCATGCTGCGCGGCAGGCGATTCGTGTTCAACGTGCCGGAAAGCCGGATCGATTTGCCCGGGCGCGATCCGGTGACGCTGAAGGATGGTCAGTTCGTGATCGGGGACCTGCGCCCACATATTCCCGACAGCGAAATCAACTTCCGCATCGCAGCACCCGCCGATGCGGCTTATGATCTCCTCAATCACGATCCGCTCAACTACGCCAGCGAAGCGGGCATCGAACCGAAGGGGCTGGATGGACGCGTTGAGGGCGCCTTCGGGCTTGAAGTGCCTCTCGCACAGGATCTCGACTTTTCCGATATCGGCATTCGCGGCCGCGCCACACTGAGCGATCCGGCAGCGACCGGGCTGGCGGGCGATTACGCCGTCAACGGCGGTCAACTGGTCTTCGACGTCAACGACAAGGCCCTGCACGCCGAAGGCGACATCCTCGTGCGCGGCGTACCGGTCAACGCGGAATGGCATCGTATCTTCGGTGCGCCGGACGAAAAACAACCCGGCTTGCGCCTGCGCGCTTCCCTCGACGAGCGGGACCGCACGGATCTCGGCCTCGACATCAACCATGTCGTACGCGGCGAGGTGCCCGTGGCAATGATCATCACCCGCCGCGATGCGCAGCGGCACACCCGCTTCGAGGCCGATCTGACAGGTGCCGAACTGTTCTTCATCAACGTCGCCTCGCGCAAGCCGCCTGGCGAGAGCGCGCTGCTGAGCTTCGATATTACTGACGATGCTGACGGCCGGACCGTGCTCAGCGACGTTAGGATGGTCGGCGACGACATTGCCGTCGCAGGCTCAGTCACGATCGGCGAAGACGGTCTGCCGGTTGCCTTCGACTTCCCGACCTTCTCTCCCAACCTGCTGACGCGGCTTCGGGTATCCGGCATACGCGACGATCAGAACGTGTGGCGCGTACGCGCAAACGGCGATACTTACGATGGCCGAGAGTTCTTCCGCTCGCTGTTCTCCAAGGGCAAGCTGGCTGAGGATCAGCCGGAACGGCCGGAGCCCGCGTGGGGCGTGGAGATCACCGCGCAGATCAGCACGGTACTGGGCTACAACGACACCGTCATCAACAACCTGTCGGCGCAGGTCCGCAAGGATAGCGGCGAGTTGAGTGAAGTCAGCGTGAATGGCCGTCTGGCAGGCGAGGCGCCGCTTGCCGTGCGGCTGCGCAAGTCGGACAGCGGACAGCGCTTACTGCTGGCAGAGGCCACGGACGCGGGCGCGGCATTCCGCCTGGTGGGGCTGTATTCGCGCATGGCGGGCGGAGAACTGTCGCTGCGCGTCAACCTCGACGGACTGGGCGATGCCGAGCGCATCGGCACTCTCTATGCGTGGAATTTTGCCGTGCTCGGCGATGAAGTCGTCGATCAGGTCCTGTTCGGTGAAGAAGGCGGAATCGGGCGCCCCTCCGAACGCCGGGGCCGAACGCAGAAACGGCGCTCCCAGATTGACTTTTCTGTCATGCGTATTCCGTTCTCCGTTGGCAATGGCCAGTTCATTCTGCGCGAAGCCATCATCAACGGCCCGCTGCTCGGAGCAACCATGCGCGGCAACATCGACCTGAAACGCGACCGCATCAAACTCTCGGGAACCTATGTCCCCGTCTATGGCCTGAACGCGGCCATTGGCTCAGTGCCCATCCTCGGCGACCTTCTGACAGGGCGCAGCGGCGAGGGAATATTCGGCATGACCTTCGCGATCCGCGGGGCGGTGGATAACCCGGAGGTCCTCGTCAACCCGGTTTCAGCCGTCGCGCCGGGCTTCCTGCGCCAGATCTTCGAGTTCGATCAGGTTCCGCCGCAGCGCGTAATCCCTGACGAGCGCAAGTCCTCTCGCGCCACACCTCGAGGCACCCAACCGGCTTCTGTCACGCGCTGAAACCATAACCCCGCGCGGGAGCCTCGGTTGTCACGCCGGGGCGATCTGCTATGCTCGGGTCAGATTGACGGCTACGCGACCCGCCTACATTGAGGCGGTCTCTGAGCGACAGCCCTCCCGAACCAACAAGAGCATCGATTACCCTCCATGTGCGGAATTTGCGGCGAAATAAGCTTTGACGGCGCGCCGGCCGACCTCACCAGCCTCAACAAGATCGCCGCCTGCATGGCCCCGCGCGGCCCCGATGCCAGCGGCTCGGTCGTGTACGATAACGCCGCGCTCGCACATCGCCGCCTGAAGATCATCGATCTGAGCGACCACGCCCGCCAGCCAATGGTCGATTCCCATCTGGGCCTGAACATCGCGTTCAACGGCTGCATCTACAATTACAAGGATCTGCGCAACGAACTCGCCTCGCTGGGCTACCAGTTCTTCTCGCACAGCGACACGGAAGTGATCCTCAAGGCCTTCGCCGCCTGGGGGCCGGATTGCGTGAAGCGCTTTAATGGCATGTTCGCCTTCGCCATCCATGAGCGCGACTCCGGGCGGCTGTTCCTCGCGCGAGACCGGCTGGGCATCAAGCCGCTTTATTTCTCTGAAAGCCGCGGCGGCCGGGCACTGCGCTTCGCCTCCACCCTGCCGGCGCTGCTCGCTGCCGGAGATGTCGACACCAGCATCGACCCGATGGCGCTGCACCACTACATGACGTTCCATGCCGTGGTCCCGCCGCCTTACACGATGGTGCGCGGCATCCGCAAGCTGCCCCCGGCCACCATTGCGGTCATCGAGCCGGACGGCACGCGCAGCGATCATGTCTATTGGGCCCCGACCTTCCAGCGCGAGGCGCGCGACGCCGATATGCCGGCCTCGGCCTGGCGCGACCTCGTTCATGAAGGCCTGCGTTCAGCGGTCAAGCGGCGCATGGTCGCCGATGTGCCGGTGGGCGTTTTGCTGTCGGGCGGCGTTGACTCCAGCCTGATCGTCGCGCTGCTGGCCGAAGCCGGGCAAACCGATCTGAAGACATTCTCTATTGGCTTCGAGACGGTCGGCGGCGAGGAAGGCAACGAGTTTCGCTATTCCGATCTCGTGGCCAAGCGTTACGGCACGGAGCACTACAAGATACAGGCCACCAGCGACCGCCTGATCCGTGCCCTGCCGAAGGTCATCGAAGCGATGTCGGAGCCAATGGTCAGCCACGACAATGTCGGCTTCTTCCTGCTTTCCGAGGAAGTCTCGCAGCATGTCAAGGTGGTACAGTCCGGTCAGGGTGCAGACGAGATTTTCGGCGGCTATCACTGGTATCAAGCGCTCCAGCAAAGCAACGATCCGGTCACGGACTATTCCAAAGCGTTCTTCGACCGCGACCACGCCGACTACAGCGAATTGATCAATCCCGATCTTCTCGAGGACGACTACAGCCGTGACTTCGTTGAGGCACATTTCAACCTGCCCGGCGCGGACACGCCGGTGGACCGGGGCTTGCGCATCGACACAATGGTGATGCTCGCCGACGATCCTGTAAAACGCGTCGATAACATGACCATGGCATGGGGGCTGGAGGCGCGCGTCCCGTTCCTCGATCACAAGGTCGTCGAGCTTGCCGCGCGGATCCCGCCGGAGTTGAAGCTCAAGGATGGCGGCAAGGGCGTCCTGAAGGATGTGGCACGCACAGTCCTGCCCCCAGAAGTCATCGACCGGCCCAAGGGGTATTTCCCCGTCCCGGCGCTGAAATACATTCAAGGGCCAGTTTACGATATGGTCCGCGACGCGCTGCACTCGCGCAAGGCTCGCGAACGCGGCCTGTTCAATCAGCCTTATCTGGACAAGCTCCTCGAAAATCCGGCGGAACACATTACGTCTCTGGGTGGATCGAAGACGTGGCAGGTGGCCCTGCTTGAATTGTGGCTACAGCAAAACGGCATCTGATCGCGGCCTCGTTCGGCTCGCCGATCTTCACGCCCAACCCCGCAGAGCGAGAAAGGCGAGCCGATGGGAGAGCGTGACAAGCGCGTCAGCCCGGAAGACCTCGCCGGCATGGCATCGCTCAAACACTGGGGCGCGCGGCCAGAGGACGCGCAATCGAGGCTGGGAACCAAGAATGCGATTGTGGATTGTGGCTGGGGACGCCTGATCTTCGGCCAGACCTTTGACGATCTGGGCGAACTGGCCGAGTCGCTACGCGAAGAAACGCAAGGCCAGCGCGATGTCGCATTCTATGTGCGCGATCCGCATGTCGTGCTCTCGGCGGCGCCACAATCTCTTTTCCTCGATCCCTCGCACACGTTCCGGCTCTATCTCGACAATCTGGACACGACGACGACGACGACGACGACGCCGGGTTTTCGCATCCGCGCGGCCCGCCCCGACGATGCCGCCGCGATCAATGTGATCTATCAGTCGCATGGCATGGTCACGCTGCATGACGGCTTCCTCGACGAACTGGATAGCGACAACCCGGTGCATGTGCTGATCGCGGACGACCCGAACACCGGGGAAAGGCTTGGCGTTGTGATGGGCGTGGATCACGTCGCGGCCTTCGGCGACCCGGACAACGGCTCCAGCCTGTGGTCGCTCGGCGTTGACATGCAGGCCCCGCAACCCGGGGTCGGGCGCGCGCTCGTGCTGGCGCTGGCACAGTATTTCCACAATGCGGGCCGCTCCTTCATGGACCTGTCGGTCATGCATGACAATGAGGAGGCCATCCAGCTTTACCGCAAGCTCGGCTTCGAGCAGATCCCGGTCTATTGCATCAAGCGCAAGAACCCGATCAACGAGCCGCTCTTTATCGGACCCGCGCCGGACGAGCAGATCAACATCTACGCCCGCATCATCGTGGACGAGGCGCGCCGACGCGGCATTGCCGTGGAGATCGAGGACGCCGCCTCCGGTCTGTTCCGCCTGTCTTTTGGCGGGCGATCGATCGCCTGCCGAGAATCCTTGAGCGACATGACCAGTGCGGTCGCCATGAGCAGATGCATGGACAAGTCGCTGACCCAGCGTCTGCTGCGCCGTGGCGGGCTGAAGGTGCCCGAGCAGATCACCGTGGATGACGACGAAATTGCACGCGACTTCTTACGCCGTCACGGGCGCGTGGTGGTCAAGCCCGCCGAAGGCGAACAGGGGCGCGGCGTGTTTGTCGACCTGACGACAGAGACCGAAGTGACCGAGGCCGTCGCGGCGGCGCGCGCACTTTGTGCGACCGTGCTGATGGAGCAGTTCGTCACGGGCAAGGACCTGCGCATCATCGTCATCGACCGGCAGGTGATCGCCGCGGCGATCCGCAAGCCCGCCGCCATCGTCGGCAACGGCGTCCACAGCATCGAACAGCTCATCGAGAAGCAGTCGCGGCGGCGCGCAGCCGCCACTGGCGGCGAGAGCCGAATCCCTATCGACGATGAAACCCGGCGCAGCGTGAGCGGCGCGGGCTATGCCATGGACCGCGTCCTGCGTGAAGGCGAAGAGTTGATCGTGCGCAAGACCGCCAATCTGCATACCGGCGGCACCATTCACGACGTCACCCCGGAGCTTCATCCCGATCTCGCCGACGCCGCGTTGACCGCTGCGGATATTCTCGATATGCCGGTGGTCGGGCTGGATTTCATCGTCCCGTCGCCAGCGAAGCCGGGCTATTTCGTCATAGAGGCGAACGAGCGTCCCGGCCTGGCCAACCACGAGCCGCAACCCACCGCGGAGAGCTTCATCGACTTCCTGTTCCCGCAGACCGTCACCAGAGACAGGGCCGCACGCGCATGAGCCGCATCCAGGACCTAAAAATGGACACCGGCTATCTGCTGAGCACGTTGAAGACGCTGCTCAACATCCCGAGCCCCACGGGAATGACAGATCTTGCCGTGGGCTTCGTGTGCAGCGAACTGACCAAGTTCGACATTCCCTTCGAACTGACCCGGCGCGGGGCGATCCGCGCCAACCTGAAAGGCGCCCGCGAGCATCCGGACCGCGCAGTATCGGCGCATCTCGACACGCTTGGCGCCATCGTGAAGCGGATCAAGCCATCCGGTCGGCTGGAAATTTCGCCGGTCGGCCATTGGTCGGCGCGGTTTGCCGAGGGCGCGCGCGTGACGGTGTTCATGGACGAAGCGCGCAAGATGCGCGGCACCATTTTGCCGCTGAAGGCGTCCGGGCATTCCTATGGCGATGAGGTCGATGAACTGCCTGTATCATGGGCGAATGTCGAGGTCCGGCTCGATGAGCGCATCGAAAACGCGCAGGACGCATTGGCGCTGGGGGTCAACGTCGGCGACATCATCGCCGTGGACACGAACCACGAATTCGCCAGCAACGGCTTCATCAATGCGCGCCATCTCGACGACAAGGCAGGCACGGCGGCTGTGCTGACCGCCACGAAGGCCGTGGTCGATGCCGGCATCACGCTGCCACTCAACTGCCACCTCTTGTTCACGATTTCCGAAGAGGTCGGTGTCGGCGCATCCCACATCCTCCACGGCGACGTCGCCGAGATGGTCTCCATCGACAACGGGACCATCGCGCCGGAGCAAAATACCTCGGAATACGGCGTCACCGTCGCGATGCAGGACTCAAGTGGCCCGTTCGACTGGCACCTGACCCGCAGCCTTCTGCATCTGTGCCGGCGCTTCAACATCGAGCACAGCCGCGACGTGTTCAACCACTACCGTAGCGATGCCGCCTCGGCGATGGAAGCGGGCAACGACATGCGCGCCGCGCTCATCTGCTTCGCGCTGGACGCCTCGCACGGCTATGAGCGCACCCATGTCGACTCGCTGATTGCGCTGTCGCGGCTCATCAATGTCTATATGCAAAGCCCGCGCCTGTTCGAACGCGACGAAGATGCGCTCGGCCCGATCGGCGACCTTCCGGCAAGCGAATATGACAAGGTTGACGAGCCGTCCGATGAGGAGGCCGGATACCGCGTCGCTGCCGATGTGCACCCCGATGCATCGGACAACCCGATCCCGGCGGTATCCGCTCAGCGCGGCGCGCCCCCCACCGAGCCGGACATGCAACTATCCGGGGCTGACAACCCGCCCGGGTTGCGCACGCCTGAAACCGGATACCGGGACGAGTGAGCCGTCTGGTTCAGTGCCCGTGCGTGCACAGCGCGTGGTCGGCCAGAGACTGGAGCACATAACAATCCCGCGCCCGCTCAGCCGCGCATCCTTGCGCCATCCGCGCCAGTTCCCGCTCCAGCCGCTTAAGTCTGGCGATCCGCGCTCGCACGGCATCGAGATGGTGTTGGACGAGGTGATCGGCTTGCGCGCATGGCTGATCCGGCGCATCGCTGAGCCTGAGCAGTTCCCGGATCGCCTCCAGCGGCAGGCCCAATT
>CAZYYQ010000008.1:0-29531 GCA_964651275.1 uncultured Hyphomicrobiaceae bacterium
ATGCGCGAGCGCCTCGCCAGGCTGAACCCCAAAGCCTCCGCCAAGATGGCTGGACGGCTGATCGAAGCGCATGAGCGCAACTATTGGACCCCTGACGAGGACACGCTGGAAGCCCTGACGCGGGCCAGCGCGGAACTCGAAGATCAGCTCGAGGGCGTCAGCGAAAACGTCGCCGCATAAACACCCAAGGAGACCAGCATGACAGTACTTCTCGACACGCGCCCCGGCAACCGCGGCCTCGACGGCGAAGGGAGCGTGCAGGTCAAGATGGACCCGTCCGTGCAGATCGGGACCGCCAAGGTGTTCTCGGTCTACGGCAAGGGCGGGATCGGCAAGAGCACGACCTCGTCGAACCTGTCTGCGGCCTTTTCCCATCTCGGCAAGCGGGTGTTGCAGATCGGCTGCGACCCGAAGCATGACTCCACGTTCACCCTCACGAAGCGGCTGGTACCAACCGTCATCGACGTGCTGGAATCGGTCGACTTCCATTCCGAGGAGTTGCGCCCGGAAGACTTCGTATACGAGGGCTATAACGGCGTGATGTGCGTGGAAGCCGGCGGCCCGCCTGCGGGCACGGGCTGCGGCGGCTATGTCGTCGGCCAGACCGTCAAGCTGCTGAAGGAACATCACCTTCTGGAAGACACCGATGTCGTGATCTTCGACGTGCTCGGCGACGTTGTGTGCGGCGGCTTTGCCTCACCGCTGCAACACGCGGACCGCGCGGTGATCGTTACCGCCAACGACTTCGACTCGATCTTCGCGATGAACCGCATCGTTGCGGCCATCGGCGCGAAGGCGAAAAATTACGACGTGCGGCTTGCCGGCGTGATCGCCAACCGCAGCGCGGCCACCGACGAAGTCGACCGCTTCAATGACGCAACCGGTTTGCGCCGTCTCGCGCATTTCCCCGACCTCGACGAGATCCGCAAAAGCCGGCTGAAGAAGTCTGTGCTATTCGAGATGGACTCCTCCCCCGCTCTGGAGGCGGTGAAGGAGGAGTACATGCGTCTGGCCGCGACGCTTTGGAACGGCGTCGAGCCATGCGACGCCAAGCCGATGAAGGACCGCGACATCTTTGATTTCCTCGGGTTTGAATGATGCCGACCTCGACCTACTTTGCGCGCCGCGGCCGCCTCGGCGAATATTTCGACAAGACTGCGGTGGAGGCATGGGCGCGGCTCACGTCCGACGCGCCTGTCAGCCGCATCCGAGCCACGGTGCGCGCGGGCCGTGAGCGCATGCGCCAGAGCCTGCTCGACTGGCTGCCTGACGATCTGTCGGGCGCGCGGCTGCTCGATGCCGGCTGCGGCACCGGCGCCCTGGCTGTTGCGGCAGCAGAACGCGGCGCGAAGGTGGTCGCCATCGACCTGTCGCCATCGCTTGTGGGCCTCGCACAGGAACGCGCACCGGCGAGCTTCGAAAACGGCGGAGAGATCGACTTTCGCGTGGGCGACTTCATCGACGAAGGCCTGGGACGCTTCGATTACGTGGTGGCTATGGACTCGCTGATCCACTACCAAGGCAAGGACATTGCCCGCGCGGTGGGGCACCTTGCGGCGCGAACTGACAGCGCGATCCTTTTGACCTTCGCACCGCGCACGCCCGCGCTGACAGCAATGCACACGATCGGCAAGGTGTTTCCAAGCTCGGACCGCGCGCCCGCCATCGAGCCGATCAGCCATGCGCGCCTGACGCGGCTGCTCGGCGAGGAACCGGGCTGCGATAATTGGCGTCCCGGCCGCACGGCCCGCGTCGCCAGCGGCTTCTACACGTCTCAGGCGCTGGAGCTCAAGCACCCATGAAGCGCCTGAACGACACCCTTGCCCGCCAATGGATGGCGCTTGGACCACGGTTCCTGCCATTTGCAGATGCTGCGACTCCAGAGCTGCCGTTATCCCGCCTGTTACGGCTGTCGCTGTTCCAGGTCTCGGTGGGCATGGCTGTCGTCCTGCTGACGGGCACGCTGAACCGCGTCATGATCGTGGAACTGGGCGTATCGGCTTCGCTGGTCGCCCTGATGGTGTCGATCCCGCTCATCTTCGCGCCGCTGCGCGCCTTCATCGGCTACAAGTCCGACACACACCGCTCCTTCCTCGGCTGGCGGCGCGTTCCTTATATCTGGTTCGGTAGCCTGCTTCAGTTCGGCGGCCTCGCGATCATGCCGTTCGCGCTGCTGATCCTGTCTGGCGACACGCATGGGCCGATCTGGATCGGCGATGTCGCCGCAGCGCTTGCTTTCCTGCTGGTCGGAGCGGGACTGCACACCACGCAGACCGCCGGCCTCGCACTCGCCACCGACCTCGCGCCGGAGCAAACCCGCCCGCGCGTGGTGGCCTTGCTCTACGTGATGCTGCTGGTCGGCATGTTGGCGAGCGCGCTGGTGTTCGGGGCGCTGCTCTCATCCTTCAGCCAGATCAAGCTGATCCAGATCATCCAGGGCGCGGCGGTCCTGACAATTGTGCTCAACGTCATCGCGCTATGGAAACAGGAAGCCCGCGACCCGGCCAAAACCGCGCATGACCGGCCGCGCCCATCGTTCAGCGAAACCTGGCGCAGCTTCACCGAAGGCGGACGCGCCGGCCGTATCTTCCTGGGTGTGGGTTTCGGCACTGCCGCTTTCGCCATGCAGGACGTGCTTCTGGAGCCTTATGGCGGCGAAGTGCTCGGACTGTCGGTGGCGGCGACAACCGCGCTGACGGCGATCTTTGCCGGCGGCATGCTGCTCGGTCTCGCCTACTCGGCGCGGGCGCTCGGGCGCGGGGCCGACCCGTTCCGGCTCGCCGCGATGGGCGTGTTGATCGGCGTCGCCGCCTTCGCCGCTGTCATCTTCTCGGGTCCGCTCGGCTCGGCCAATCTGTTCCGCGCCGGCGCGGGCCTGATCGGATTCGGCGGCGGGTTGTTCGCGGTGTCCACGCTGATCGCCGCCATGGAGTTGGCCAAGGGTGATCGCGGCGGGCTGGCGCTCGGTGTCTGGGGCGCGGTTCACGCGACCGCCGGCGGCGGCGCGATCGCGCTGGGTGGCATCATCCGCGACATCGTCTCGGCGGTCGCCGCGACCGGGGCACTGGGTGCCGGCATGACCGACCCGCATGTGCCCTATAGCGTCGTATATCACATCGAGATCTTTCTCTTATTCGCAACACTGGTCGTGATCGGCCCGCTCGTGCGGCGGTCCAGCGGCCATACGCAGCATCGCAAGTCCCAATTCGGATTGGCCGAATTTCCCGGCTAGCGATCTATTGACGGAGGCAGTGTCATGGAAGTCGGAGCCATCACCAGCCACATCGACGTGGCCCAGGTCGTGCTTTATGCGTTCTGGATATTCTTTGCAGGGCTGATCTTCTACCTGCGCCGGGAGGACCGGCGGGAGGGATATCCGCTCGAATCCGAAGTCACCGGCAAGCCTGATGAAAGCTCCTGGGGCCTCTGGGTGCCAGAGCCGAAGGTCTTCCTGCTTGCCCATGGCGGCACCGCTACGGCACCAGACAATCGGCCCGAGCCCGACCCAAGCAAGCTGGCCCCGGTCGCACCGTGGTCCGGCGCACCGTTCGAGCCGACCGGAAACCCGATGCTCGACCGCGTCGGCCCGGGCGCGTATGCAATGCGTTCGGATGAGCCGGAAGTCATGGAAGACGGCTCGGCGGTGATCGTGCCGATGCGCGTGGCGACAGACTACGCGATCGCTGAGGGCGATACCGACCTAATCGGCGTCGACGTGTATGGCGGCGACGGCTTGAGGGCCGGGACCGTGAAGGACGTCTGGGTCGACCGGGTCGACCAACTGATACGCTACATCGAGGTCGAACTGGCCGGCGCGCCACAACCCGCACCGCAGGCCAGCGCGGATGAAGAAGGCGAAGCCGCACCAGCGGCGCCTGCTGCAACGACGGTGCTCGCGCCGATGACATTCGCTGATGTCCGCGGCGGCGGAATGGGACCGGCATCGGTCCGGATCAACGCAATCTTTGCCGATCACTTCGCCGATGTGCCGCGTATCAAGAACCCCGACCAGATCACCGCGCTCGAAGAAGAGCGGATCACGGCCTATTACGGCGCCGGCACGTTGTACGCTGCGCCGTCCCGCCTGGAGCCAATGCTATGAGCAGCCCTCTCAACAAGACTGTGGCCGGTGTGCCGGGAGCGCTGCCCAAGGGCGAGCACGTCCTGTGGCAAGGCTCCCCCAACTGGCGCGCCTTTGCTGTCCGGGTGTTCCATACCCGTTTCGTGGCGGGCTATTTCGCCCTCCTGATAGCCTGGAGCGCATTCTCCACGCTGTGGGAAGGCGGGACGATGGCCACCGTGGCAACGTCGGCGGCCTGGCTCGGCCTCGGCGGCGCACTGGCGCTGGGCGTGCTCGGCGCGCTGGCATGGCTGATCGCGCGCACAACGGTCTACACGCTGACCAACAAGCGGCTCGCCATGCGCTACGGGGTCGCATTGCCAATGACGATCAACATCCCGCTGCACTGCATTCAGACGGCTGGTCTGCGGGAGTATCCGAACGGCACGGGCGACATCCCGTTTGAACTGAAGGGTCCCGACAAATTCGCTTATCTTCATCTCTGGCCGAACGTACGCCCCATGCGGTTCAAGAAGCCTGAGCCAATGATCAGGGCGACCCCCGACGCCAAGGCGGCAGCACAAATCATCGCGGATGCTCTCGTCAACGTCCATGCGGCAGAAGCCGGGCACGAAACCGACACGGCTGTCGCAGCCAGGCAGGTACTTGCCAGCGCAGAGGCGAAAAAGCCGCGCCGTACCGGGCGTGGACAGGCCCGCCCACTTGCCGCAGCAGAATGACAAGGAACCAGTAATTTATGTCTGTCACGCCCATGAACGAGCAACAGCACCAGAGCGACGTTCCACGCGCGGCCCTGTTCGGCATCCTTGCGCTTGTCGGCTTTGCCATTATCGCCGTGCTGGCAGGACGATACGGCGAGGTCGGCCGGGTCAGCATGGCGCCAAGCGAGGAAGTTGACCGGGTGAGCCTCAATTTCGTCGATCGCCGGGATGGCGCGGTGGAAGTCTACGACGCGGACAGCGGCGAGCGCATCCATGTCGTCGCGCCGGAGACCGGCGGCTTCGTGCGCGGCGTACTGCGCGGACTGACGCGGGAGCGAATGCTGGCCCGCGAAACTTCGCGCGCGCCATTCATTCTGCGGCGCTGGGCGGATGGCCGGCTCACGCTGGAGGACCCGAAGACCGGACGGGTCATCGACCTTGGGGCATTTGGCGTGACAAATGCCGGGGCCTTTGCAACATTGATGACGTCCTCGAAAGAGTGATCGAATGATGGATGTCACAATGAATGCAATGACTAACGAGAAGCCGCTTCCCGGCACGGGCTGGCTGACACGACAGCGGTTCGAGCTGCCATGCACCGTGCGGGTGGACCATAAATTCGAAAGCCTGCATGCCGAGGTGGATTTCGCGCAAGCCGTCGAGATTTACCCCGGCGACGAGGTGATCGTTCACGGCGCACCTATCCGCGTGCCTTACGGCGAGAGCGCCGAGGAGCACAGGCGCGCAACGGTGATCCGCGCCACTTGGCCGGAACGCCTGTGGACCCGCCTCACAGGCGACTTCGAATTCATGGAACTATGCGAATTCAGCTTCTCGGAAGAGAGGAGACTATAAGGCATGTCCGTTGCCCAGGAGACGGCCTACCAGCCGAACGAAACAACCCGCATTGCGCAAGAGAACACGGTTCTCAGCCCACGTTTCTACACGACCGACTTCGACAAGCTCGACGCAACTGATGTCAGCGGCGTGCGTGCGGAGTGGGATGAGCTTCTCGCAGAGATGCGCTCCGACCCGAACAAGAACCACTTTCTGCGCGGCGAGGAATGGGACCGGATCGATCTCGATGCTCTGCCGGAAGACCTCCGCAAGGAATTCGTCGACTTCCTCGTCAGCTCGCTGACGGCAGAGTTTTCCGGCTGTGTCCTCTATGCCGAGATGAAGAAGCGGGGCAACAACCCGGACATCTGCGAACTGTTCAAATACATGAGCCGCGACGAAGCCCGCCATGCCGGCTTTATCAACGACGCGCTCAAGGATTTCGACATCGGCGTCGATCTCGGCTTCCTGACCAAGACGAAGAAGTACACCTTCTTCCAGCCGAAATTCATCTTCTACGCGACCTATCTGTCCGAGAAGATCGGCTATGCCCGCTACATCACCATCTACCGGCACCTGCAACGGAACCCGGACAAGCGCTTCCATCCGATCTTCAAGTGGTTTGAAAGGTGGTGCAACGACGAGTTCCGCCACGGCGAGGCATTCGCGCTCCTGATGCGCGCCAACCCGCACGTTCTGACCGGGCTCAACAAGATGTGGGTGAAGTTCTTCGTGCTCGCGGTCTTCGCCACGATGTATGTGCGCGACCATGCCCGCCCGGCCTTCCACCGCGCGCTCGACGTAGACCCCACGGAGTACGACTACCAGGTCTTCCGCATCACCTCGGAAATCTCAAAGCAGGTGTTTCCGATGACCGTTGACCTCGATAGCCCAGCGTTTCGCGCCTCGATGGAGCGGCTGCGTCGCATCTCCGATGCCATATCAGCGGCAAAAGAACGCGGCGGCATCATTGGCCGGCTCAAATGGCTTACATTCACCGCAGGGGCGGCGCTGGCATTCGCGCGGCTGTATGTGATCCCCGCCAAGAGCAACGCACTGCCGGCGCAGAGCCGGTTGGTCCCGACCTGGTAGGGCGAATCCGCGATGTTCGAACACGGTCTTGCGATCCTCTATGCGCTTTTCATCTGGTGGTTCAGCACCGGGCTCATCCTCTATCTGGATGGGCTGCCGCGCCGGACTTTCGGGTGGAGCATCGCGATCATGACCGTCATCGCGCTGGCCGCCCTTTACGGCCTGAAGGTCTCCGGCAGCGACACGTCGCTGGCCGGGGCCTATATCTCCTTCACCTGCGGAATACTGATCTGGGCCTGGCATGAACTGAGCTTCCTGACAGGCTATATCACCGGCCCGCGGCGCACGCCCTGCCCCGAATGCTCCGGCTTCTGGAGCCGCTTCCGCTATGCCAGCGAGACGGTGATCCATCACGAGATCGCCATCGCGGCAACGGCCGGGGCGATGGTTGCCCTGACATGGGGCATGGAAAACCAGATCGGGCTGTGGATTTTTGTCATCTTGTGGCTGATGCGCCTGAGCGCGAAGCTGAACGTGTTTCTCGGCGTCGCAAATCTGGCGGAAGAGTTTCTGCCGCCGCATTTGCGTTACCTGGAGACGTATTTCCGGCGCCGGCCGCTGAACTTGTTCTTCCCAGTTTCTGTCACGGTGTCGACTATCGTCACAGTGCTGGTGCTGGAGCGCGGTCTGGCCGAAGGCGCGACGCCGGCGGGCGCTGCCGGCGCGGTGTTCATGGGCACAATGCTGGCGCTTGCGGTACTTGAGCACTGGTTTCTTGTGCTGCCTCTTCAAGCGACCGCGCTTTGGCAGTGGGCACTGGGTGCCAGGCGCGCGCGCGGCGGCGCGCAAGGCGCAGATGCAGCGGCTTCCACGGCGCCGGAGCGCAACGAAATATTTGAGGCGCTTTCCACCGGTACTCCGGCTATGGCGGCTTCGGCGCGCGCGGCCGCGAGCAATGCAAGCGTCAGATGGAGCAAACACAGCGGGCTGAAGAGCGCGCGGACGTATAGCCTGCACAGCAAGAAGCAATGAATCTTAAAATGAGGCAAGAGTTTCCTGGGCGTAGGTCTGCGCCGGGCTCGCTGGACGAAGTGGAGGAGAGATAACAATGGACTACAACGGGTTTTTCCGCGACCGGCTAGAAGATCTCCGCAACGAGGGGAATTACCGCATTTTCGCCGAACTCGAGCGCCGCGCGGGGAACTTCCCGCGCGCGAAACAGTATCGCGAGGACGGCGAGGCCGAAGTCACCGTCTGGTGCTCCAACGACTATCTCGGCATGGGTCAGCACCCCGACGTGATCGGCGCCATGAAGGAAGCGCTTGAGAAGTGCGGCGCTGGCGCCGGCGGCACCCGCAACATTTCGGGCACCAACCATTACCACGTCCTCCTCGAGCGCGAACTCGCTGACCTCCACAGCAAGGAAGCCGCGCTTCTGTTCACCTCGGGCTATGTGTCCAACTGGGCTGCGCTGGGCACACTGGCATCGCGCATACCGGGCTGCGTGGTATTCTCCGATGCGGACAATCACGCCTCGATGATTGAGGGCATCCGCCATTCGCGCGCCGAAAAACGCATCTGGAAGCACAACAACCCGGAAGACCTCGACCGGCAGCTCAGCGAGTATCCGAAGGACAAGCCGAAGCTGGTTGCCTTCGAGTCGGTCTACTCGATGGACGGCGACATTGCCCCGATTGCCGAGATCTGCGATGTCGCCGACAAGCATGGCGCCATGACCTATCTCGACGAGGTGCATGCCGTCGGGCTTTACGGCCCGCGCGGCGGCGGCATTGCCGAGCGCGAAGGTCTCATGGACCGGTTGACCGTCATCGAAGGCACGCTCGGCAAGGCATTCGGCGTGGTCGGCGGCTACATTACCGGCTCCCGGGAGCTGTGCGACTTCGTGCGCAGCTTTGCCTCCGGTTTCATCTTCACGACCGCCCTTCCTCCGGCGGTGGCGGCGGGCGCGATCACGAGCATCCGGCATCTGAAGCAGAGCCAGATGGAACGCGAACGTCATCAACGCGTGGTGGCAAAGGTACGCAGCCGGCTCGACGCCATCGGCATTCCATACCTGTCCAACCCCAGTCACATCGTTCCGGTGATGGTGAAGGATCCGGTCAAGTGCAAGTGGATCAGCGATTGGTTATTGGATCATCACGGCATCTATGTGCAGCCTATCAACTACCCAACTGTCCCGAAAGGCACCGAGCGGTTGCGCATTACGCCCTCGCCGATCCACACTAATGAGGATATTGACAGGCTGGTCAGCGCCCTCAATGAACTGTGGTCGGAATGCGCTCTCGCACGCGCGGTTGCGTGACGCCGGCTTGACCACGCCGAAGCAGTCCCGGCGCATGGCGGGAGGTGCAGCACTATTTCTGCTATCGACCAGGAGAAACGCCATTTCATGACCGCCCCTTATCCGTTCACCGCGATTGTTGGGCAAGAAGAAATGAAGCTCGCGATGACGATCGCGGCAGTCGACCCGAGCGTGGGCGGGGTGCTTGCTTTCGGCGAGCGCGGCACCGGCAAGTCAACGGCGGTGCGGGCCCTGGCGGCGTTGCTGCCGCCAATCGATGCGGTTGAGGGCTGCCCATACCACTGCGATCCGGCCCGCCCCTGCGGTCTCGGCCCTAACTGCGAAGCCGGCGCCGCTAGCAGGAACAGCATCCCCTCGCAGACCATCCCTGTCCCGGTTGTGGATCTGCCGCTTGGCGCCACTGAAGATCGAATCGTGGGCGCGCTCGATCTGGAACGCGCTCTCACCCGCGGCGAGAAGGCGTTTGAGCCTGGGCTGCTGGCGCAGGCGAACCGGGGCTTTCTGTATATCGACGAGGCAAACCTGCTCGAAGACCACCTCGTCGACCTACTGCTCGACGTTGCCGCCACTGGCGAAAATATCGTCGAGCGCGAAGGCCTGAGCATCCGCCACCCCGCGCGCTTCGTGCTCATTGGCAGCGGCAACCCCGAAGAAGGCGAGCTGCGCCCACAACTCCTCGACCGCTTCGGCCTGTTCGTCGAAGTCTCCGCCCCGCGCGACCTGGACGAGCGCGTCCAGGTGATCCGCCGACGTGACGCCTTCGAGCGCGACGCGCAAGCGTTTCACGAGGATTGGCGCGAGCATGAAGATGCGCTGCGCCAGGCGATTTCATCCGCCCGCCACGCTGTCCACGATATCGACGTCCCGGACGATGTGGTGGGGCGCGCGGCCGAATTGTGCGTCAGTCTCGGCACCGACGGTCTGCGCGGCGAACTTACGCTTATCCGCGCGGCCCGTGCGCTCGCTGCGCTTGAAGGCGCACCATCCGCCACACAGGCGCATCTGCGCCGTGTCGCCCCAGCGGCACTGCGCCATCGTCTGCGGCGTGACCCGCTCGATGAAGCCGGCTCCGGCATCCGGGTTGAGCGTGCAATCAGCGAAGTCTTCATCGAGGACACAGGCCCGGAACCGGCCCGGACAGCAGCGCAGTGACGCGGCAGGAGAGCACCGGACTGGAACACGGCGCGCACTGGCGCGGCGACATGCTTGTGCCCGACGCTCCCGTCGCACCCTCAGGCGAAACTGGCTTGACCGCGTGGCATAGCTCCCTGCTCTGTGCGGCGCTCTTTGCCATGGACCCGCTTGGCCTTGGCGGCATCAGCGTGTCTGCCCATGCGGGCCCGGTCCGCGACCGGTGGCAGGGGTATCTCGACTCGCTGTGGTCTGCCGGAACACCGCGCCGCCGCGCGCCCGCGAACATCGCCGATGACCGGCTGATAGGCGGCCTCGACATCGCCGCCACCCTGCGTGCAGGCCGGCCTGTCGCCGACCGCGGCCTGCTCGCCGAGTGTGACGGCGGCGTGCTGCTGCTTGCCATGGCCGAGCGTGTGCCGCGCGGCACCGCTGCCCGGATCGCAGCCGCGATGGATCGCGGCGCGGTGGAACTCCAGCGCGACGGGCTGGCGATCACCATGCCGGCACGCTTCGGCGTGATCGCGTTCGATGAAAGCATCGGCGAAGACGAAGCCCCCCCTGCTGCGCTTGCCGACCGGCTCGCCTTCATGGCCAACCTCAGCGACGTGGCGTGGGGCGAGGCCGGGCAGGACATGGGCGCCCCCGAGGCGGCGAAAGTCGCAGCTGCCAGTGCCCGGCTGTCCGCGGTCAGCATCGGCGACGAAGTCATCAAGCGCCTGTGCGCCGTTACGCTCGCGCTCGGCATCCCGTCGGCCCGCGCGCTGGAGTTTGCGCTTCGTGCCGCCCGCGCGGCCGCCGCGCTCGATGGACGCGAAGAGGTCAAGGAGGCCGATGCGATCCTCGCCGCGCGGCTGGTGCTGGCGCACCGGGCCCGTCAGTTACCCCCACCACCCGAATCTGACGACACGCCCGAAGAGCAGCCGCCCGAGCCACCCGAGACGGATGAGAGCGATGAAAGCCGGGATACCGATGCGCCGCTGCCCGAAGATATCCTGCTTGCCGCCGCCAAGGCCGCGATCCCGCCTGGTCTGCTTGACCAGCTTCGCACCCTCAGCATTCGCGGCGGACAGGGCGCAGCAGGTCATGCCGGCGCGCTCGGGAATGCCAGGCAACGCGGCCGTCCGGCCGGCGTGCGGGCACAGCCGCCGCGCTCGGGCGCAAGGCTCAACGTCGTCGAAACCTTGCGAGCAGCCGCACCGTGGCAGGCGCTGCGCCGCAATGCCGCTGGTGCTCTGGCGGACGGCGGCCGCCGCATTCTGATCCGGCCGGAAGACTTCCGCACGACCCGCTTCAAGCAGCGCAGTGAAACGCTGACGATCTTTGTCGTCGATGCCTCCGGTTCCACCGCGCTGGCCCGGCTCGCCGAAGCCAAAGGCGCGGTCGAACTGCTGCTTGCCGACTGCTACGTTCGCCGCGACCAGGTCGCGCTGATCGGCTTTCGCGGTCGCGGAGCGGAATTGCTGTTGCCGCCCACACGCTCGCTGACGCGCGCCAAGCGCAGCCTTGCTGGATTGCCGGGCGGCGGAGGGACGCCACTGGCCTCCGGCCTCAGCGAAGGCTTGACACTCGCCCAGGCAGCGCGGCGCAGAGGCCAAACGCCACTGCTGGTGCTCCTCACTGACGGCCGTGCGAATGTAGGGCTGGACGGCACGGGCGGACGTCAGCGCGCCGAAGCAGAGGCGCTAAGTGCCGCGCGGATGATCCGCCGCGACGGCACGACCAGCATCGTGATCGACACCTCGCCGCGCGCCCAGCAACCCGCCCGAGCGCTTGCCGATGCGCTCGCTGCGCGCTATCTCCCACTGCCATTCGCAAACTCGGCCTCGCTCTCGCAAGCCGTCCGCGCCGTTCAAACGTAACCCAATGTGCGAGGCCGCATTGCCAATGGGCGATTGCGAGCCGAAATTCAGGCAAGGCTCCCGGCTACACATGGGAGCAGAGCCTGGCAGCACCCTAAACAAGCGAGGCAATCGTGTCCTATCTTACCTTTGCGGCCTTCTTCCTGATCGTTCTGGCCGCCGCCAGCACAGGCGCGATCTACAAGCCCGGCGAATGGTATGAAAATCTGCGAAAGCCGAGCTGGACGCCGCCGGACTGGCTGTTCCCTGTCGCCTGGTCCGTGCTCTATTTCATGATCGCAACGGCCGGCTATCTTGTCTGGATGGCCGACCCGACCCATCCGGCAATCGCGCTGTGGGCGGCACAACTCATCCTCAACGCGGCATGGTCATGGCTTTTTTTCGGACGCCGCGACATGGCAACGGCTCTGGTCGACGTCAGCGGGATGTGGCTTTCGATCGCCGGATTCATCATCCTCGCCTGGCCGATTTCCCCGCTCGCCTCCTCGTTATTCGTGCCCTATCTCATCTGGGTCAGCTTCGCGACCGCGCTCAATTACCGCGTCTGGCGGCTTAACGCATGACCTGACGGAACCCGGAGCGCGCGATGTCGCAGAACCTCAGTTGGGAGCGTGACGGCAAGGATTGGCCTAACCGCGAGCATAGCCGGTTTGTCGAGGCCGGCGGCATTCATTGGCACCTGCAGCAGATTGGAGACGGCCCGATCGCGTTGCTCCTGCATGGCACCGGCGCCTCGACTCATTCATGGCGAGACCTGATGCCGCTGCTCGCGCGCCATTTCACCGTTGTCGCGCCGGATTTGCCCGGCCACGCCTTCACCTCGCGCCCGCGCCCCAGCGAACTTTCGCTTTCAAACATGGCGCATGCCGTCTGTGCGCTGTTGCGCCATCTGGAGGTCCAGCCGGATATCGTTGTCGGTCATTCGGCCGGCGCGGCCGTGGCACTGCGCATGGCGCTGGACAAATGCATCGCGCCTGCGGCCATCATCAGCCTGAACGGCGCGCTGTTCCCGTTCTCCGGCCTTGCGCGCCACATCTTTCCCCCGGTCGCACGGCTGATGCTGCTCAATCCCCTCGCACCGCGCATCTTTTCAGCCCGGGCCACCAATCCCACGCGCGTGCGACAGCTTATCGAGAACACCGGCTCGCATATCGACGAGCGCGGCCTCGCGCTTTACGGGCGACTGTTTCGCAACCCGGGCCATGTGCTGGGCGCTCTCGGCATGATGGCAAACTGGGATCTCGGCCCGTTGCAGCGCGCGATGCATCAGATTGACACGCCGGTCGTGCTGATGGCGGCCGATGCCGACGGCGCGGTGCCCGCGTCCAATTCGCTGCGTGCTCGCGATGTACTGCCTCAAGGCCGGGTCGTCTATCTGCGCGGGCTGGGACATCTCGCTCATGAAGAAGCGCCGGAGAAGATCGCCGGGATTATCGAGGAGACGGCGCGCAAGCACGGCCTGCAGCCGGCAGCCTGAGCACCAAACACGCGACACCGCAGCAGCTTGTGCGTCACTGCCCGCACCTATACAACGTTGTCAAGCTGGCAAGATCCTGGACATCGAAGCGCTTGCCGGTCCGTTGCGCGGCCAGATGTTGGCGGCTTCTCGAACCCGCAAGAGCGAATTCCCATGCACGGCAAGCGCTTTCCTACCGATCATCCGCACCGGCAGAGCCTCAACGACGAGGTGCACGCACGCCCGCCAGAGGAACTCGTTGCGCCGACCCGGCTGTCATTTCTAGCGCTCTCGGTGGATGAGGCACAGCGCAAGCGCAACTTCGACCTCATGTGCGACCTGGCACTTGAGCGCGGCGCGCGGGCCCCGGAACAAGGCAGCAACCATTACAGCGAGGACATGGGCGGCTTCCGTCTGAAGTGGGAGCAGCACACCGAGTTCATGCGCTTCAAGTTCATCGTGCCGGGTACGGAGGCCGCCCCTTTCGCCGAACCTGCGTTGCGCAGCGTACCGGAAGACTGGCTGTCCGCACTGGAAGGGAACGTGCTCGTGGCCACCCACGTGCTGTTCCTGCCCGGAGAGGATATACCGCCGGATTACGAGCGAATCTCAAGAGAGATGTTCGACAGCAAACCGCTGGTCGGCTCAGCGGTAGGCGGGGGCGCGGGGCGGGCATTCACCGACTTCCGAATCCGCGCTGATGGCTTCAGCCGGCTCCATGTTGAGGACCACGGGCTGACCCGGCGGCAGGCGGGACGCACGGTCCAACGGCTTCTGGAAATCGACACGTACCGGATGCTGTCACTCCTTACCTTTCCGCTGGCCAAGGAACTGGCCCCGGCGTTGAGTGAAGGCGAACAGCGCCTTGCCGAAATCACGACCGCGCTCGCCTCGGGCAAGGATGTCGATGAGCCGCTGCTACTCGATCGTCTGACCAAGCTGCAGGCCGAAATCACCAGCCGCCGCGCCGACAACGACTATCACTTCAGCGCCGCCGCCGCCTATTACGCCATCGTGCAGAGCCGTATCCGCGAACTGCGCGAAGAACGCATCCCCGGCCTTCAGACCTTCAACGAATTCGTCGACCGCCGGCTCGCGCCCGCCATGAGCACCTGCGAGACCATCGCGAAGCGCCAGGCGCAACTATCTGACAAGGTGGCGCAAGCCTCCGCGCTGCTGTCAACGCGCGTCGATATTGCCCGGCAGACGCAGAACCAGAAGCTGCTGGAGTCCATGGACAAGCGCGCCAAACTGCAGTTGCGGCTGCAGCAGACGGTCGAAGGGCTGTCGGTAGCGGCGATCAGCTACTATCTGGTGAGCCTCGTCGGATATGGCGCGAAGGGCCTGGAGCCTTATGGCCTGCCGCTAGACGCCGACGTGGTCATGGCGCTAAGCATACCGTTGGTCGTGCTGGGTGTGTGGTCGGTGGTGCGCCGGGCGCGCCGCGCCATGACAAAGCGCGGCGATGAGGAAGATCATGGCTGATGCGACCGGCAGGTGCTGCCGGGGAGGATTGAGTTGGGCGTGTGGGTAGAAATCGGGTTTGCGGCGCTGGCCGGTGTATTGCTCGTCTTCGCGGTTTGGGAACTCGTCTCCCTGCGCCGGGAACGGCGGCGCTCCCGCAAGGACAAAGCTTCCGGCACGAAAGACTGAGCTACCAGAACTGCCGCGGCATCCGGTAGGGCAGCATCATTCGCACGATTGGCGAGCGGAAACGGTCCAGATGCAGCGACTCGTGCATCGCCGTCACCGGCTGCCCCAGCAGCGTCGAGGCGATCAGCGAGCGTGCGTAAAAGGGCGAATCCTCCAGCGTCTTGATGACCCGAGCCTCCCCGCTTTCCGATTGCGTCCCGCGCGGCATCGTCCAGCCGGTTCGCGGCAAGCGGACGGATGGTGGCACGTCGATCTCACGAATCTGCCCCGCCTCGTCGAACACCAGGGCCAGCGAGCGCCGCCCGCCATCGCGCATGGTGACGTCGTAAAGCACAGCCGTCTCTTCGCCGAGGCTGGCGCGCGACCAGTCCCAGTAGCGAAAGCCCGCCTCAAGCGGCTCGGTGCCCTGGTTCGCATCGAGGTAAGCCGGCCCGGACCAGCGTAACCCGGGCTTGTCGAGCGTTACCTCGATCCGCGAGACTGGCGACATCGGGGTCCACAGATGGCGTTGATCCTCATCAAGAACAAAGGTCCGCGAGCTCAGCGCGCCGGGGCGCAGCGTCACCGTCCCGCGAATGCGCCCGGGGAACGGCACCGTCGGCTCGTCGATCTCGACCCTCAGCGCCTCTCCGTCCCAATGCAGCCGGCTCGGCCCGACAGTTAAGCTGTCCCGGCTGCGCGCCACGCTGTTCTTGCGGCGCTCGGTCATGGCCCAGCGATGCCCGCTCTTGCCGTAAAGGGCGACGTTGAGCGCGCAGTGGTTGAGCGGATCACGCCGCCCCGCCCACGCGTAATAGGGCGAGAACACGCTGCCGACGAAGGCGATGATGGTGATCCCGTGCTGGCCGTCATCGCTCAGCCCGTCGAGATACCACCAGGCGTAGCCCCCCGGCGCCACCTCCCGGTCGAAGTCGAATCCGCCAGAATGCAGTCTGCCGCCATCCGGCCGGACATCGCCACCATCGGCACCCCGGGCCCCGGATGGATACTGCCCCCCGCCAGATAAAGGCCGGGGATCCGCGTCCTGGAGCCTGGCCGAGTGAAGGATGCCCGCCAGCCATGCGAGGCTGCGCCGTAAATCGCCCCGCCCGTCCCGGGAAACCGCTTCTCGAAATGCGCCGGCGTGGAAACCGCGATGGCATCCGGTTCGCTGCGGACCCTCAGTCCGCAGCGCGCCAGCAGGGAAAATGTCCGCTCCTTGCACTGGTCCAGTTCCTTTTCGCTCATGGTGTGCCGGTCGCCGACAGGCGGCGCATTGATGATCAGAAAGAGACGCTCGCTGCCATGGCCATTCATGCTTGCGTTGTCGTCGCGATCCTGCGCGCAGACGTAGATTGTCGGCTCGACGGGCACGCGCGCCCGCGAGAAAATATCGTCGAATTCGGCCTTGTAGTCGCGCGAGAAGAACACGTTGTGCCGCACCAGCGGAAACCCTTCGGTGTCGGCCACCAGCGCCCATGTCACCGCCGACAAGGAGCGACGCGCAAAGGGCACACGCGGTGCCGCGGCTGAAGCTTCGCGCCCCAGAACGCCATGCCCCAGCGCCCCGCTGTCTGCGTTTACGAGCACGCTTCTAGCAGCGAGCCGCTCGCCCGACGCCAGCAGGACGCCCGACGCTCGACCTTTCTCCACGAGGACTTCGCGCGCTTCGGCACCAAAACGGAACACAGCGCCCTTGCGCTCGGCGGCTTGCTGAAGCGCCTCGGCGAGCCGCTTCATGCCCCCGTCGATCATCCAGACCCCGGCCTGCTCCACATGCGCGACCAGCATGAGGGTGGCCGGGGAATGGAACGGGGAGGAGCCGCAATAAGTCGCGAAGCGGCCGAAGAGCTGGCGCAGCCGAAGGTCGTGGAAGTATTTTCCCAACGCCTTCCATAGCGACTGGTAGGGGTTGAGCCGCAGGAGGTCGGACGTGTTCCGCCAGCCGATGCGCCCGATCATGCCGGGAAAGCTGGGTTGTGGCTGTTGGATGAACGAATGCTCCAGCGTGCGGTATATGCGGGTCGCCTCGGCACAGAATGCCCGGTAGCGGCGCGCTTCGGCCGCGCCGGCAAAGTCACCGATGGCCTCGGCAGAGCGCGCCTGATCGGCATAAAGGTCGAGCCGCTCCCGCTCGCTCCAGGCGTGCCGCGCGAGGATGTCTGCCGGGCGGATGGTGACGTAGGCGCTCAAGTCTTCACCGGCTTCTTCGAAGATTTGCTGGAACACGCGAGGCATGGTGAACACCGTCGGCCCGCAGTCGATGAGAGTGTTGCCGACTGCGGCCTCGGCCAGCTTGCCTCCCGGCGTTTCGGCGCGCTCGACGACCGTCACCGAGCGCCCACGCGCTGCAAGCTTCAAGGCTGCGGCGAGCCCTCCGATCCCGGCTCCGATAATGATGACATCCTGCGCGCTCAAGCTGGCCTGCCCTTCAAACCATAGATTGGCCTTCTGTCAATTTAACATGACGGAAAAAAGTGACAATCTGAAATGACACTCTTATGCTTGGCACGCTGGCGCGGCGAGTGCGCAGAAGCGCGCCAGAGCGCCCGCGAGAGAGACAGCCATGCAAGCCCGCGAGGACATCCATCACCCGGTTTCGAAGTCGGCTTGTGAGCTGCAGACGCCCCCTGGAACGCTTCGCGACCGCTTCGCCCGCTGGCGCAACCGTCTGGTTGCGAGCCGCCAGTTCCAACGCTGGGCCGCCGCCTTCCCGCTGACGCGCCAGGTGGCACGCAGCCGGGCCGCACGCCTGTTCGATCTGTGTGCCGGCTTCGTCTATTCGCAGATCCTTTATGCATGCGTCAGGCTCAAGCTGCTCGAGTTCCTCGATGCACAGCCGCGTAACGTCGCGGACGTGGCGCATGCGCTGTCGCTGCCCGAGGACGGTGCGCGACGGCTCCTGTCAGGCGCAGCGGCGCTTGGCCTGGCCGAAAGGCGCCCCGATGGCCGCTACGCGCTGTCGATGGATGGTGCCGCGCTGCTCGGCAACCCTGGCGCACTCGCGATGATCAAGCATCATCCACACTTCTATGACGATCTGCGCGATCCTGTCGCCCTGTTGCGTGGCGAGGCGGGCGAGACGGCGCTATCTCGCTACTGGGGATACGCGCGCGGTGAGAACCCTGCGGCACTCAGCCCGGACGAGATCGGCGAATATACACAGCTTATGGCTGCATCGCAGTCACTGATTACCGAGGACATTCTCAATGCCTATGACCTGTCACGCCATCGCCTGCTGATGGACGTGGGCGGCGGCGACGGCGCGTTCATCGAGGTCGTGGCGCAACACCACCCACAACTCAACCTGATGCTGTTCGACCTGCCCGCCGTCACCGGTCGGGCGGTGCAGCGGATGGAGCATGCGGGGCTATCAGAACGCGTGAAAATCGCCAGCGGCGACTTCTTCCGTGACCCGCTGCCCACCGGCGCAGACGCTATCACGCTTGTCCGCGTGCTACTCGACCACGATGATGCCAGCGCGCTTCGAATTTTGCGCCGCGCGCACGAGGCCCTCCCTCCGAAAGGAGTCCTGATTGTCGCCGAGACACTTTCCGGCGTCCGCGGCGCAGAAAAAATCAGCGACGCCTATTTTGGCCTCTACCTCCTCGCCATGGGCAAGGGACGTCCGCGCAGCGTTGCGGAAATACACAACCTCATGATGGAGGCCGGTTTTTCCGACATCCGCCCGCAACGCACACGTCGACCGCTGCTGACCCAGCTTATCACCGGGACGCGGTGAAAAAGCCACTGACCGAACGTGGCTCGGTTGTAAAACAAACTTGACATTTATTGTAGTCAATTTAGACTTACACAAAACAACTGGTGAACGGGAGCCCCGGGGAAACTGGGATGGAATGCGAACTCAACACCACAGCTGTCGTTCTGGAGCGCCCCGAGACGGTGCGCCTCGATCAGCTCGCGCTGAGCCCGGCAGGGGACGAAGACGTGGTCGTGGATATCGCCTGGAGCGGCATCAGCACGGGGACAGAGAAGCTGCTGTGGACGGGGCGCATGCCCGAGTTTCCCGGCATGGGTTATCCACTGGTCCCCGGCTATGAGTCCGTCGGCCGTGTGCGCCTTGCAGGCGTAGCTTCGGGCCGCAAGCCAGGCGACATGGTGTTCGTGCCTGGCGCGCGCTGCTTCGGCGAGGTGCGCGGTCTGTTTGGCGGCGCGGCTTCTCGGGTCGTGGTGCCGGGCAATCGCGTTGCCCCCATTCCCGAGGCGCTCGGCGAACAGGGCACGCTGCTCGCGCTGGCCGCCACGGCTTATCATGCGCTGATGATGCGCGGCGCCGATGGCCCTGCGCTGATTGTCGGGCACGGCGTCCTCGGGCGTCTGCTCGCGCGCCTGTCATGTGCGCTTGACAGCGCGCCGCCCACTGTCTGGGAGATTGACCCTGGCCGCGCAGCGGGCGCTGAAGGGTACACGGTCGTCAACGCGGACACGGACGATCGCCGCGACTACAGCGCGATCTTCGACGTCAGCGGTGCAAACGACATTCTCGACACCCTGATCGATCGACTGAGACCGCGTGGGGAAGTCATCCTCGCAGGCTTCTACAGCGACAAGGTGGCCTTTACCTTCCCGCCGGCCTTCATGCGCGAAGCCGTGATCCGGATCGCCGCGGAATGGAAACCGGACGACCTCACGGCGGTTTGCGGCCTGATCGAGGCCGGCCGTGTGAGCCTCGACGGCCTCATCACGCACCGCCAGGCCGCGGCCCAGGCGGAAGAGGCCTATAACACCGCCTTCAATGATCCTGCCTGTCTGAAAATGATCCTGGATTGGAGAACGTATCAATGAGTGTGGCCAACGGCGCCAGCCAGACGACGACCATCATTGACAATATTCGCGACCAACTCCGCGAGGAAGCCTCCATGGAGCCTGAACCGGTACATCAGGGCGAGGCGACCAAGGAAACCCAGATCATCGCGATCTATGGCAAGGGTGGCATCGGCAAGAGCTTCACCCTGTCCAATCTGTCCTACATGATGGCCCAACAGGGCAAACGCGTGCTTCTGATCGGCTGCGACCCGAAGTCAGATACGACCTCGCTGCTGTTCGGTGGGCGCAGTTGCCCGACCATCATCGAAACCTCGACCAAGAAGAAGCTGGCGGGCGACGAAATCACCGTGAGCGATGTCTGCTTCAAGCGCGATGGCGTGTTCGCGATGGAACTTGGCGGGCCGGAAGTGGGCCGCGGCTGCGGTGGACGCGGCATCATCCACGGTTTCGAAACGCTGGAAAAGCTCGGCTTCCACGACTGGGACTTCGATTACGTTCTGCTCGACTTTCTGGGCGACGTCGTCTGCGGCGGCTTCGGCCTGCCGATCGCGCGGGACATGTGCCAGAAGGTGATAGTGGTTGGCTCTAACGACCTCCAGTCGCTCTATGTCGCCAACAATGTCTGCTCCGCGGTCGAATATTTCCGCAAGCTCGGCGGCAATGTTGGCGTGGCGGGCATGGTCGTCAACAAGGATGACGGCACAGGGGAAGCGAAGGCTTTTGCCGATGCGGTCGGCATCCCGCTGCTCTCCGCGATTCCGGCCCATGACGACATTCGTCGCAAGAGCGCCAATTACGAGATCATCGGCAGACCGGGAACAGAGTGGGCATCAATGTTCGAGGACCTCGCGACCAACGTTGCGGAAGCCCCGCCCATCCACCCGACCCCGCTGACGCACGACCAGCTCCTTGGCCTGTTCAAGAGCCAAGATGTCGGCGGCAACTTCCAGCTTCAGCCAGCCACTTTCGAAGACATGTGCGGCAAGCATTATGTTGAAACGCCTTCGCTTGAAGTGGTCTACGACACGGTTTGAGGGGGCGCACGATGGACAAAGCGACATACGAAGGCCGTGGCGGGCATAGCGAAGTCATATACGACTCGACCGGCGACGTGCAGGTTGACACCGGTTCCGCAAGTTCTGTGCGGAACGAGGCGCAGGCTCCGGTCGGTGTCCAGGCATCGGGTGATGGCATCGGTTGCCACGCCGGCGCAGATGAGATGCGCAAGGCCGCCAAAGCCGCGGGCAAGAGCGAAACGCTGGAGCAGTACGCCAAGGACTACCCGGCCGGCCCGCATGACAAGCCGCAGAGCATGTGCCCGGCGTTCGGTTCGCTTCGCGTCGGCCTGCGGATGCGCCGCACCGCGACGGTGCTAAGCGGCTCGGCCTGCTGTGTCTACGGCCTGACCTTCACCTCGCATTTCTACGGGGCGAGGCGCACGGTCGGCTACGTGCCGTTCAACTCCGAGACGCTCGTCACCGGCAAGCTATTTGAGGACATCCGCGAAGCGGTTTACGAACTTGCGGACCCCGAGCAATACGACGCCGTGGTCGTCACCAACCTGTGCGTCCCGACCGCCTCCGGTGTCCCACTCCAGCTTCTACCAAAGGAAATCAACGGTGTGCGCATCGTCGGCATCGACGTGCCGGGCTTCGGCGTGCCAACCCATGCCGAAGCGAAGGACGTGCTCGCAGGCGCAATGCTGAATTATGCGCGCGGCGAGGCCGAACAAGGCCCGGTGCAAGCGCCCAACAATCTCGAAACCGAGCGCCCGACGGTCACACTGATTGGCGAGATGTTCCCGGCCGACCCGATCGGCATAGGGCAGCTTCTCGCACCGATGGGTCTGGCCGCCGGACCGGTTGTCCCGACGCGCGAATGGCGCGAGCTCTATGCCGCGCTCGACTGCGCTGTGGCAGCCGCCATCCATCCGTTCTACACCGCGAGCATCCGCGAGTTTGAGCGCGCAGGTCGCGCGGTCGTCGGTTCCGCACCGGTGGGCCATGACGGCACCGCGGATTGGTTGAAAGCGATTGGCGAGGCGCATGGCGTTTCCGCCGAGCAGATCGCCGCGGCTCAGGACGCAGCCCTGCCCGGCATCCGCGAGGCGCTGGGGCGTGCGCCGATCAAGGGACGTATCACCATTTCCGGCTATGAAGGCTCAGAGCTCCTGGTTGCTCGCCTGCTCGTCGAAAGCGGCGCCGATGTGCGCTATGTCGGCTCGGCCTGCCCCAAGACGAAATGGTCCGACTCGGACCGCGAATGGCTCGAAGCACGGGGCATCCGTGTGCAGTTCCGCGCCTCGCTGGAGCAGGACGTCGCGGCGATGGAGGAGTTCCAGCCGGATCTGGCCATCGGAACGACGCCGGTCGTGCAAAAGGCGAAAGAGCGCGCTACTCCGGGGCTTTACTTCACCAACCTCATCTCCGCGCGCCCTTTGATGGGCGCGGCCGGGGCCGGATCGCTGGCGCATCTCGTCAACACGGCGATGGCGCAGAAAGACCGCTTCGACGGCATGAAGGCGTTCTTTGAAGGCGTCGGCGAAGGGTACGCGGCGGGTGTCTGGGAAGACGTGCCGAAGGACCACCCGGACTTCAAGGCGAAATTCGCACGCAAGCTGGCCAAGCAGCTCAAGGACCAGGAGGCGGTGGGATGCTAATCCTCGATCACGACCGCGCTGGTGGCTATTGGGGCGCGGTCTATGTGTTCACGGCGATCAAGGGCTTGCAGGTAGTCATCGATGGCCCCGTCGGCTGCGAAAACCTTCCGGTGACCTCGGTGCTGCACTACACCGACGCGCTGCCCCCGCATGAACTGCCGATTGTCGTCACCGGGCTGGCCGAGGAAGAGCTGGGCCGCGAAGGCACCGAAGGCTCGATGAAGCGCGCCTGGCAGACGCTCGACAAGGACCTGCCGTCTGTCGTCGTGACCGGCTCGATCGCGGAAATGATCGGCGGTGGCGTCACGCCTGAAGGCACCAGCATCAAGCGCTTCCTGCCGCGCACCATTGACGAGGATCAGTGGGAAAGCGCCGACCGCGCCATGAAATGGCTGTGGACGGAGTTCGGCCCGAAGAAGATGCCCAAGCGCCGCCCCCGCAAGGAGGGCGAGAAGCCCAAGGTCAACATCATCGGCCCGATCTACGGCACGTTCAACACGCCATCCGACCTGGCTGAAATCCGCCGGCTGATCGAAGGGATCGGCGCCGAAGTGAACATGGTGTTCCCGCTCGGGAGCCATCTGGCAGACGTCCCGAACCTGGCGCAGGCGGACGTGAATGTCTGCATGTACCGTGAGTTCGGCCGCCAACTCTGCGAGACACTGGAGAAGCCGTTCCTGCAGGCGCCGATCGGGCTGGAGTCGACGACGCTGTTCCTGCGCAAGCTGGGCGAACTTCTGGAGATCGATCCCGAGCCGTTCATCGAGCGCGAAAAGCACACGACGATCAAGCCGCTGTGGGACCTCTGGCGCTCGGTCACGCAGGATTTCTTCGGCACCGCGAGCTTCGGGATCGTTGCGAACGAGACCTATGCGCGCGGCGTGCGCAACTTTCTGGAAAACGACATGGGCCTGCCGTGTCACTTCTCGTATGCGCGCAGCGCGGGGCGCAAGCCCGACAATGAGGCGGTCCGCCGCTCGGTCCAGAACGACACGCCACTGATCGTGTTCGGCAGCTACAACGAGCGCATGTATCTCGCCGAGATCGGGGCGAAGGCGATGTATATCCCCGCCTCGTTCCCTGGTGCGATCATCCGCCGGCACACTGGCACGCCTTTCATGGGCTATGCCGGCGCGACCTACCTCGTGCAGGAGGTATGCAACGCGCTGTTTGACGCGCTGTTCCACATCCTGCCGCTTGGCACCGACATGGACAAGGCCGAAGCTACGCCTTCCCGCTTATCGCGCAGCAAAACGCGCCCCTGGGATCCCGAAGCCCAGCGGCTTCTCGACGAATACGTCGAGCGCGAGCCGTTCCTCGTGCGCATCTCCGCGGCCAAGCGGCTGCGCGATCAGGCCGACAAGGATGCGCAGCTCTTCAGCGAAGAGCGTGTGACAGCCGAGCGCGTCGCAAAGGCGCTGGAGAAGATCAAAGGAGGGCAGATGGCATGATGCGCCAGACGCTGACACCCCGCCCTCTCAACAAGCTTTTCGCCTGCCGCTTGTACGGGGCCGAACATGACCGGCTCCTCTCCGGGCACAGGCGAAAAGAAGCAGACCGTGGCTTCCCCATGCGGGCGGGAACGGTCTTGGCAAGCTCGAACGCGAGCCTTCTGGGTTATCGCTCGAATAACCAGCCAAGGGAGACTTGAGACATGGCCCATGTAGCCAAAGGCAGCAATGCCAAACTGACTCTCAAACGGCAAGAGGCCAGGGAGTTTCACCTGCTCTACTGGGTGTGCTTCGCGGTATTCCTTGTCGGTGCGGCGTTCGCCCGGCTGATGCCATGGCGGGGCAGCAAGAGCGATTACGGGTTGGCGGGTGTCCGCCGCTCGGTGTTCGCTGAAGCGCGAGCCTCGGCAAGCACACTCATTCCGTTCGCGTTCATGAAATAGCCAAGTATCGTGCCCGCACGCCCTAAGGTGTTGCGGCCTGAACATTGTCGTCCAACAGAAGAGAGACACTCAAATGGCCGATAGAGACAGGTCCCTGTCCGGGATCACCGAAGAAGAAGCCAAGGAATTCCACGGCATCTTCGTCACCAGCTTCATCGTCTTCACGGTAATCGCCATCATCGCCCACTTCCTCGTATGGCAGTGGCGTCCGTGGCTGCCGCCGGAGGGGGGCTGGGCCTCGCTGATGAATGACGCGAAGCTGGCGCTCAACTACGTCACCCATCACTTCGCATAAGGAGAAACCATTATGTGGCGCATTTGGCTTATCTTTGATCCGCGCCGGACACTCGTGGCACTGTTCACGTTCCTGTTCGTGCTGGCCCTGTTGATCCATTTCATCGTGCTCAGCACCGAGCGGTTCAACTGGCTCGCTGGATCGGCACCGGGCGCGACGAGCTCAGTGGAAATCACCCAGACCCATCATCTGGCGTGACGGTCATGGTCTGCCCGGCCGCGTTGGCCGACAAGTCTGGCGAATCATTCGCAAGGCACCGGCGCGGGGCCGGGCAGACCACCGAAATTTGATGCCGGGATCGAAAGCGCTGACGAAGACACGACACGCAGACAGTTCGTCACTGGGTTCCTGACCTGAGGATCGGAAAATGGCATTATTGACTTTTGAGAGAAAATATCGCGTTCGCGGAGGGACGCTCCTCGGGGGAGACTTGTTCGACTTTTGGGTCGGTCCCTTCTACGTGGGGTTCTTCGGCGTTTTGACAATATTCTTCTCGGTGCTGGGAACGCTACTGATCATCTATGGCGCGTCGCTCGGCCCGACCTGGAACATCTGGAAAATAAATATCGCCCCGCCGGACCTGAGTTATGGGTTAGGATTTGCCCCGCTGAAGGAAGGCGGGCTATGGCAGCTTATCACGATCTGCGCGATCGGCGCGTTCGTGACATGGGCGCTGCGTCAGGCGGAAATCGCCCGAAAACTTGGTATGGGCTATCACGTGCCTATTGCCTTCAGCTTCGCGATCTTCGCCTATGTCAGCTTGGTGGTTATCCGGCCGCTGCTGCTTGGCGCCTGGGGTCACGGTTTCCCCTATGGCATCTTCAGCCACCTCGACTGGGTTTCGAACGTCGGATACCAGTATCTGCACTTCCACTATAACCCTGCGCACATGATAGCCGTGTCGTTCTTCTTCACGACCACACTGGCACTTTCATTGCATGGCGGGCTTGTTCTCTCCGCGACCAACCCACCCAAGGGCGAGACGGTCAAGACGCCGACGCACGAAGATACCTTTTTCCGTGACACCATCGGTTACTCGATCGGAACGCTCGGCATTCACCGCCTTGGTCTGTTCCTGGCGCTGAACGCAGGCTTCTGGAGCGCAATCTGCATTATCATCAGCGGCCCGTTTTGGACGCGCGGCTGGCCTGAGTGGTGGAATTGGTGGCTCAACCTGCCGATCTGGGCTTAAGGGGTAGGAGAGACAAATGGCTGAATATCAAAACATCTTCACCCAGGTGCAGGTCCGTGGTCCTGCCGAGTACGGCGTACCGCTGCCTGCCGACGATGATCCACGCGTCGGACAGCCGATGTTCCAATATTGGATCGGCAAGATCGGGAACGCGCAGATTGGTCCGATCTATCTCGGCTGGCTCGGCGTCTCATCGTTGATCTTTGGATTCCTCGCTTTCGAAATCATCGGTCTGAACATGTGGGCGTCGGTCAACTGGGACCCTGTTCAGTTCGTCAGGCAGCTTCCTTGGCTGGCGCTTGAGCCGCCGGGGCCGCAGCACGGGCTCACGGTCATGCCGCCGCTTGCCGAGGGGGGCTGGTGGCTGATTGCGGGCTTTTTCCTGACACTCTCCATCCTGTTGTGGTGGGTACGGACATATCGGCGTGCACGCCAGCTTGGCCTGGGAACCCATGTCGCATGGGCGTTCGCGGCCGCAATCTGGCTCTACCTCGTGCTTGGCTTCATTCGCCCGATCATGATGGGAAGTTGGAGCGAGGCGGTGCCATTCGGCATCTTCCCGCATTTGGACTGGACCGCGGCATTTTCGATCCGCTACGGAAATCTGTTCTATAATCCGTTTCACGCCCTCTCGATCGTGTTCCTGTATGGATCGACTCTGCTGTTCGCCATGCATGGTGCCACGATCCTCGCGGTCAGCCGTTATGGCGGCGAACGCGAGATTCAGCAAATCACTGATCGCGGTACTGCTGGTGAGCGTGCTGCGCTGTTCTGGCGCTGGACGATGGGCTTCAACGCTACAACCGAGTCGATCCATCGCTGGGCCTGGTGGTTCGCAGTTCTGACACCGCTGACCGGCGGTATCGGGATCCTGTTGAGCGGAACCGTTGTAGACAACTGGTATCTCTGGGCGGTCAAGCATGACTTCGCGCCGGAATACCCGCAAGTCATGCCGGCGATGACCGATCCGGCTGCGCAATAGGAGACATCGCTCATGAAACTCGGAATCCCGATATTATTAATCGTCGCCATATTCCTGACCATTGCGATGCTCTTCAACGCTGGTTGGGACCGTCCGGCGGTCGACTCGGAACAGTTAGGCTATCGCGGCGTGGCTATGGAACAGGTCTCGAATCCTCGCCGTGATCGTGAAAAGCGGGGCGTCAACCAGGTTCCCCCGGAACCTTATCCTCTAGAAAGCACCGACGGGGAACGCGCTGGCGATTTCTACGAAAACGTTCAGGTTCTTGGTGACATCAGCATCGACCAGTTCAACCGCCTCATGATCGCCATCACGGAATGGGTGGCTCCGCAGGAACAGGGCTGTAACTATTGCCATGTCGAGGGTGAAGACCTTGCTCTCGACACGCTCTACACCAAGGTCGTCTCGCGGCGGATGCTGCAGATGACCCAGCATATCAATGCGAACTGGACCCAGCATGTCGGCGATACGGGCGTGACCTGTTACACCTGCCATCGCGGCCAGCCGGTGCCAGCCAATATCTGGTTCGAAGATCCGAGCAAGACAGGGATGCGGGGTATGGTTCAGGCGCAGGCTGGGCAAAACCGGCCTGACACGACTGTCGGCTTGGCATCGCTCCCGCGTGATTTCCCTGGGCAAATCGCAGCACCGGAAGCGCAGATCCGCGTCATCAGCGGAAAGGCTTTGCCGGAGCGAACCGCGGGGGCCTCGATCCTTCAGACCGAACAGACTTACGGTCTGATGATGCACATGTCGGAGTCGCTGGGCGTCAACTGCACCTACTGCCACAACAGCCGGTCATTCGCCGAATGGGACCAGAGCCGGCCTCAACGGACAATTGCATGGCATGGGCTGGAGATGTCACGGGACCTCAACCTGGAATATCTGGTTCCGCTTCAGGACACCTATCCGGCAAAACGGCTCGGACCGTTGGGTGACGCGCCGAAGTCCAACTGCGCAACCTGTCACTACGGCGTAAATAAGCCGCTGTATGGTGCACAGATGGCGAAGGACTACCCGTCGCTGCTAAAGGTGAGCCAATAGTCAACGGGGAACTGACAAGACCCCCAAGGGTCTGATCAGTTACAAATTGCGTTTGCCACACGATACGCGGTCTGAATGGGCTGCGTATCTTTCCCCGGATCGTGGTCCGGGGATTTTTTTTTAAGTATTCGAAGCGGCCGGCTCCGTGCAGGATGGGATACAATCAAAACTTTAGTGCATTTTCGGCAAACGTAGGCACCGGTTTTGCGTCAGGAGCCGAAGGCCGGCGCGAAGCGACCAAAATGCGGCAAAACAACAAGTCACAGCCTGTTCAGCGGCTCCGTTTTCATTCGACGGGCGCTAACTGATACGTGCCTCATGTGGTCGGCTTGCCTGTCTGGACTGAACAAACCACTTCCGAGGCAAACCAGGCCGCTGCGACTTTCGCCGCCGGGACAAAGAAGTTGGGAGCCGGGCTGTAACGTAGACGGTTCGCCAAAAGAGCCGAAGAGTGGATGCCTGACGACCGGGACACGCCAGCCTGAAACCACCGGTATCGTCACGCGCGGGCATGCCAATCATGGTTTCCCGACTTAGGCTGCTTGATGGAGCAACGTTTCGAGGCCCGAACGATCGTCTGGATACGGCCCTTTAGGGCTTCATTTCGACAGGATCTGCGCAAAAGAACAACATCGGGCCGATCAAGGCTGTCGCCTGGCAATGCTCGGCCCAGTCGGGCTGCTCGTCGTGCCGGTGAGCCCTGGTCGCACCATTGGTCGGGTCAGCTACCACGCCGTCCCAAACCATCGAGACACAGGCGAGTGCACGGTCAAGAGCAGCGGGATCCTCCACCGCGCCACCGTTGCCATTTCCCTGGGTGCGGTCACAATGCACGGCTATGTCCATATCCGCCAGCAGGGTGTGGCACAAATGCTCGGCTTCGACCATTCCGATTTCGTGAGGCATATCGCCAACCTCCTGCATTCGCTTGGCGCGATTCCGCAAAGTCCAAGCCAAGCAGATCGTTTGGGTTGGCGACTGATTACGGTCGATTTCAAGGATGGCTCGAGCGATAAACTGACGAACTGACAACGCAGAACATTCTGTCATTGGTGCCCCTGCTCAAATGAGGCCGCTTCGCGGCATTGTGACATTCTTATGAAGTTTTCTTATACAAAACTCCCGACACTCCAACAATGCGGGACATCACAAGTTCGTTCAAATTTTATTTCCAGAATATACGGGCCGGCGAGCGGGCCATGGCAGGATCGCAAATCGACGCCAATGTAAATATTTTCATAGCATTACATGTCTCAGTCTTCTGACCACTCTATCTGCTATTCAAAACGTCGAAGATGCACGACATCTAGTCCAGTGACACAGACCCTTGATCGACTTTTGCAGCACGCTCGCATTCAAGTGCCTGTGTCGCAAACGGCACTAGGAACAAAATGTTGCTAGTGCATCTTTGACGCTTTTATTCGCTCTCGGGCTCGCGGCTCGGTGAAGCAAATGAATACGTCGATGCACTAATGGTTCGATTCAGACATTTGCTCGGGCGTGTGCTGCGCTTCGGAGGCAAATATCTGAATCATGAGGACCACTAGCAACTTATTGAATCGATTGGAGCTTTTGAATTTGATATTTGAGCGAGAACCTGACCGCAAGCGGGACTCAAATGT
>CAZYYQ010000009.1:0-4827 GCA_964651275.1 uncultured Hyphomicrobiaceae bacterium
TGCCAACTTGAACGATACGCGCATGTCTCCTCTCCTTCAGGTCGAATAAGCCCGACCCGTCGGGTCAGGCGGGATCAGCAGCCGCGTGCCCGAACGCAGCGGCGGTAACGCCAGCTATAGCCGAACCGGCGGCGGCACTGGATGCGCACGCGACGGCAGCGACGGCGGATTCTTGAACGCCCACGATAGTAGCCCTGACGGCGCAGGCAGCGGCGATAGCGGTAGCCACCACCCCAACGGCGGCGGCAACGGCGGCGAATGCGGGCGCGGCGGCGGTATTGGGCCTGTTCAACGAAGGAGCCGAGCGCCGTGTCGGCGACGATCCCCTTCATGGACATCGGGACAGCGCCCGCAGTCGCGGCTGATGCTTGTGGACCGGTGAAAACGAAGGCGGCCAACCCGGCGGCCAGAAGTACAAAGGCTTTCAGTGCGTTTCGCATAACGCGCTCCTGTTTTTCTCCTCAACCTCACGCTGCGCGCGGCACCGTGTCGCGTGCAGTCGTTCTGGGAGGTTATTCACCGGAATGTGAACGCTGCCTGAACACTTCATCCTCATGCGCCAATCCTGGTTGCCGATCTCTTCTCGCGCTCACTCAAACTTGCACTGCCAGTTGCGGCACGGTTTGAACAACGCGAAGCAGCCCGAGGGGCAATGCCAGCAGCCGCTGCGGTCTTGGCGCGCATGTCTTCGGCAAAAGGCGCGCATGGCATCTCGTTCGGCCCCGATATCGTAGCGCGGTGCGTCATAAGCATAGGCTGGAGGGTAGTCATCCTCCGCTAGACGGTTAATCCAGCATCTGAGACCACAGGTCGTTGACTTCCTGTCGTCATGGTAGCGTTCGTCGTAGTATCTTTTTTTTTACGGTCGTAATCATGATAGCTTGAGCGCTGGTAGTAATCGGAGCGCGGCCGAGGGCTGCTGTCGCGGAACCGGTCGAAGCCGCCACCGGGATCGGAAGTGCCGCGACGGTAGGGCGGCACGTCGTCGTCCAAATCGCGAGAATGCGAATAGGGTCGGCCATGACGGTCGCGCAGCCGGTCCCCAGGGGCGCCGCGATACGGGCTGTCGCTGTAGCGGTCGTCGCCATAAGCAGGGCCTTCATACCGCTCCCCATGCCGGTCATGGTGTTCCGGACGGCGATATTCGTCGTCGGGGCGGCTGTAGCGATCCGATCGCTCATCGTGGTATGGGTCCGCGTGACGCGGGCGGCAGCGGCGGGGATATCCGCGATAGTCACCGTGATAGCTGCCGCGATAGCGTGGGCAGCCGAGGTCTGCCGCGAGATGGATCATCGTTTGGCCGGTTTCGCGGTCCGCTCGCTCCGCGACGCTGCGGATAACGGCGGGCTCGACGCGCGGTGCATAAGCCGGCGCGTGCCAGCCGCCAGCCGTAGCGATGAAACCGGCGAGAATCAGGTCAGCGAACATGTGGGTGGCCTCTGAGCTTTAATGAATTTACCCTCTGGCCACGAGGAAACGATGATTTTCGCAGAATTAGAAGGAAATTTGCCTGACAGCGTTAACCACAAACTAAGTTACGCAACGGCAATGAAAAATCTGGCCTCAGGAAGCGGCGGTCACGAGCCGGCCATATGCTGATGGCCCGATAAGGAGTAACACGATCATGAGCGAGAGCACCGCCAGACGCATCACGGCTCCTGAAATTCGAGCGCGCAAGGGCGGGCAGCCGATCGTTTCTCTGACGGCTTATCATGCCCACACGGCGCGCCTTGTCGACCCGCATGTGGACTTCATGCTGGTCGGAGATTCGCTTGGCATGGTGATGCATGGCTATGAGAGCACTGTGCCGGTGCCCCTCGATCTGATGATCATGCATGGTGCAGCGGTGGTGCGAGGCTCATCGCGCGCTTTGGTCGTGGTGGACATGCCGTTTGGCAGCTACGAGGAAAGCCCCGCGATTGCCTTTCGCAACGCCGCGCGCATCATGAAGGAGACCGGCTGCGGGGCGATCAAGCTGGAAGGCGGCCAGCGCATGGCCGAGACGGTGCGCTATCTGAGCGAGCGCGGTATCCCGGTGATGGCGCATATTGGGCTGACGCCCCAGTCGGTGAACACCCTCGGAGGCTATCGCGCGCAAGGGCGTCAGGAAAGCGAATGGGCCGCAATTGAAGCCGACGCAAGCGCCGTTGCCCAGGCGGGGGCATTCGCCATGGTGATCGAGGGCGTGGCGGAACTGCTCGCCGCGCGCATCACGCGGCAGGTGCCAATTCCAACAATTGGTATCGGAGCATCGGCCGAATGCGACGGTCAGATTCTTGTGCTTGAGGACATGCTCGGCTTGTCGCCGCGCGTGCCGAAATTCGTCAAGCGCTACGGCGAACTCGCCGATGGCATCGCCGGGGCAGTGAAAGCCTATGCCGAGGATGTGCGTGCGCGCGCTTTTCCAGGCCGCGAACATGTTTACGCTATGCAGAAGCCGCATGGGGACAGGGCGGAAGAGGCCACGAAAAAGCCGAAAATCACCGGCAGCTAACCCTTGAGTAGAAAAAATCGATCTGTACATGCGTCGACGAGCAATATTGGCTTGGGCTCCGGGAACCGTTTCAAAACAGGCGGCGTGGTGCCATGCCAGCGGGCAGCGCATTTGAGCGCAAAGCGGGTAAACCATGAGTGAAGGTGACATTTTCCGCGAGGTCGAAGCGGATCTGCGGCGCGAGCAACTCGCTCGTTACTGGCACAAATACGGCGTCTACGTGATTGGCGTCGCACTTCTGATCGTGTTGAGCGTTGGCGGATACCAGGCCTGGACTTGGCGGCAGAGTTCGCTTGCCGCCGCGGATGGCGCGGCATTCGTGCAGGCCAGCGGGCAGCAGGAGGAGGGCAATCTGGATGCCGCATCCGAGCGGTTCTCCTCGCTGGCGAAGGCCGGATCGGGCAGCTATTCGGAGTTGGCCAGCCTGCGGCTCGCAGCGGTCTCCGCAGCGCAGGGTGAAGATGATGCGGCTGTAGCGGCTTACGATAAGGTTGCGGAACGCACCGATGACGCCATGCTTCGCGGCTTCGCCCGCGTTCAGGCCGCTACACTGCTGGTCGATGGAGCGCCGCTTGCCGACATCGAGTCGCGCCTGAAGGGAATGCGCGAGGCGTCGAACCCATGGAGGCACTCCGCGCGGGAACTGCTGGCCATGGCTGCGTCCAGGGCCGGAGCGAACGACAAGGCGCGAGAGCTTTATCAGGAACTGCTGAGCGATGGCGATACGCCGCCGCCGATGCGCCAGCGCGCTCAGATGATGCTGTCGCTCATCGACTCGCCGGTTCAGTCCGCCGAAACGACGCCGTCGAATTGATCAACCGCGCTGCGTCCGGTTGAGCGTTTTCAAAGTTCAGCGTTCATCGAATTCGGCCTGGATGGACGTCGGCTTGTTTGGCGCGGTTGCCGACCAACGAACGCGAAGAGGGATAACGGCATGGCCCAGCTTGACCGGGAACGAGACCAACTGGCAGTCTTGCGCGGTGCGGCAAGGCGGGGCGGGTGGCGTGGCTGGTGGCGTGGCCTTAGCTTGGCCTGGTTGGCTGTAGCGCTGCCGCTTGCGGGCTGCACATCTGTTTCTGGCGTGGCCGACAGCGTCACGTCGATCTTCGAGGAAGAGGAAAAGAAACTCCCGGGCGAGCGCATATCTGTGGTTGCGCCGGATACGACCTCTGCCATCGGGGAAATCGAGACCGCGCAGCCTGTCACCATCTCCGCCGAGCGCAGCAACGCGGACTGGAGCCAGCCCGGCGGTATAGCCAGCAATGCGCCGGGGCATCTGGCATTTTCCGGTCGCATTGCGCAGCGGTGGCGCGCGGATGCCGGGGAAGGTTCGAGTTCGGACGGGCGGATCATCGCCAAGCCGGTGATCGCCGGCAATAGGGTTTTCACGCTCGATACCGAGGGCAACGTACGCGCGTTCTCCACTGGTAGCGGCAAGATGCTGTGGGAAGCTTCGCTGGTGCCGGAGAACGAGGAAGAAGAAGCCGGGTTCGGCGGCGGATTGGCCCTTGATGGGGGCAAGTTGTTCGTAGCCACTGGCTTCGGCACCGTTGTGGCGCTGAACCCCTCATCCGGCAAAATCATCTGGTCCAAGCGCTTTGAACTGCCGTTCCGCATGTCACCGACTGCTGTAGAGGGGCGTATCTTCGTCGTGAATGCCGAGAGCCATCTATTCTGCATTTCTGCCGAGGATGGGCGTGAACTCTGGAATGCCCGTGGATTGCCCGAAGCCGCGGCCGTCCTGAGCAACGCCAGCCCAGCGGTGTCTGGCGGAACGGTGGTGGTTCCCTATCCCTCAGGCGAGGTTCTCGCGTTCGATGTCTCCAACGGGCAGCCGAAGTGGGCAGAGAGCCTCAACCGCACGCGCCCCGGAATGGCGGCGAAGAATGTGGGTGACACTGCGCGCCCGGCCATCGCCGATGGCGTGGTCTATGCAGTGAGCGGGGCAGGCCGTTTGATCGCCACCGACATCAGCAGTGGTTCCAGGCGCTGGTCGGTTGATATCAGCAGCACCCAGACCCCGTGGGTTTCGGGTGAGGGCGTGTTCGTTGTCAACCGCACCGGCAAGCTGGTCGCGGTCAAGCGCGACAGCGGAGACATTGCATGGGTAGCTGACTTGCCGAAGGGGCGCTTTTGGAATGGCCCCGTGCTGGCTGGCGGCAAGCTCTGGCTTGTTTCCTCGAAAGGTCTCATGGTGGGCGTCGATGCACAAAGCGGCAAGGTCGAGACGCAGCGTGACCTCGATACCGATATTTTCATTGCCCCGGTAGTGGCATCAGGGCAAATGTATGTCCTGACGGACAGTGCGCGGCTGCTTGCTCTCAACTAGAGCG